>JBCLBO010000048.1:0-22896 GCA_038916785.1 Candidatus Hydrogenedentales bacterium
GAGGCCTGTGTGCCGGTGGTGCCCTTCACGCCGCGGCAGCGCATCCGCGCGAGGACGGCCTCGACGGACTCGAGATCGAAGAGCAGGTCCTGCGCCCACAGGCATGCGCGCTTGCCGACGGTGACGAGTTGCGCGGGCTGGTAATGCGTAAAGCCGAGTGTCGCAAGGTCCTTGTATTCGAGCGCGAATGCTTTCAGGCGCGCGAGGACATTGACGGCCTTGGCGAGGACGAGGTGCAGGCCCTCGCGCATGAGGATGAGGTCGGTGTTGTCGCTGACGTAGCAACTCGTCGCGCCAAGATGGATGATCGCTTTTGCTTTTGGCGCAACGTCGCCATAGGCATGGACATGCGCCATCACGTCGTGCCGGAACTTTTGCTCATAGGCTTCGGCCTTGGCGAAGTCGATGTCGTCGACGTGCGCGCGGAGTTCGGCGATTTGCTCCTCCGTAATCGGCAGGCCGAGTTCCTTCTCGGCTTCCGCCAGCGCGACCCAGCAGCGCCGCCAAGTGGAGAACTTTCGCTGCGCGCCCCAGAGCGTGGACATTTCCTTCGTGGCGAAGCGCTCGACCAGCGGGGAGACGTAGAGTTCCGTCATTTCGGCGCGTCCTTTTCGAAGAGGCGAAACCCGGCGCCAGCCGCCATCGCGGCGACGGCCGTGACGGGGCTGGTGCGATCTGCGAATACGCCGCCCTTGAACATGAAATCGCAGGACTGCTCGGCGTCCGCGGCGCTAAAGCCCGAGTGCGGCGGCGCGAGCTTGTTCTCTTCGTAGGTCGCGATGTAGGCGTACTCGCCCGGCGCGAGCGCAATGGAGCGGACTTCGAGGCCGTCGCGGCGGACGATGGCGAGCCAGGCCGAGTCGTCGCGGCGATCGGCCACGGCGCTGATGCGTGGGGTGTCGTATTGGTCTTTCTCAAAGTCCATGGCCAGCGACACCGAGACGAGCGCATCGCGCACGGGAGAGCCGAGGGCGATCTTTTCGGCAATGGCATCGGTGTGGCTGCCGTTGGTGACGACGGCGACCGCGGCGTCGTTCACGAGCCGCACGCAGTGGTAGGCGATGTATGGGTTTTTCATGATGTCGCCTTCGAATCCGGGCTTGGGGATGATGCTGACCTTGTCTTCGAAGATCGCAGCGGTGCGATTCGGAAACGAGCGGCTCGATACGCGGTAGGCCGCGCAGAGGCGCCCGTCCGTGGTCCGCGCGACGCAAACGATTCTGCCGATGTACATGGTAGTGTCCTCAGGGATTGGCCGGGGCCTGCGTCTCGCGCAGGCGCAGGACGATCTTGCCCGTGGCGTGGCCGGACTCGAGTTTTTTGAACGCCTCGCCGAACTGCTCCAGCGGATACACAGAATCCATGACCACTCTTACTTGCCCTTTGTCGATCCACTCGCCAATTCGCCGCAACTGCGCTTCGCTCGGCGTGACCGAGAGCCAACGGTACTCGGCCTTGGCGGCGCGTGCCGCGGCGTGCACGGGGCGCAGAGCGTAGCGGATGAAGAGGCGCGCGACGAGGCCGAGTTTCATGCGCTTGGCGGCGGCGGCGTCCGGCAGGGACACGATCGAGACGACTTTGCCGCCGGGCTTGACGACCTTGAAGGAGTGGATGAGGGTCTTGCCGCCGACGGTATCGAAGACCGCGTGGAACTTCCTGCCGAGCGCGGTGAAGTCGGCCTTCGTGTAGTCGATGCACTCGGCGGCGCCGAGATCTTTGAGCAGGGCATGTTTGCCTGCGCTCGCGGTCGTGGTGACGCGCGCGCCGAGCAGACGCGCGAACTGGATGGCGAAGCTGCCGACGCCGCCCGCGCCGGCGTGGATAAGGATTTCCTCGCCCGCCTTGAGCTTGATGGCGTCGTGCAGGGTCTGCCACGCGGTCAGCGCGGCAAGGGGCACCCCCGCCGCCTGCTCGAAGGAGAGCGACTTCGGTATCGGCGCGACGTCGGAGCGGTCAAGCGCGATGTACTCCATACAGGTACCCGGCCTCGCGGCGCCCACATACGCGAAGACGCGATCGCCCACGTCGAAATGGCGCGCACGCAGACCAATTTCGGTCACTTCGCCGCTCACGTCGAAGCCGGCGATGAGTGGCATTTTATAGTTGACGGCCCGCCGCAACGCGCCATTGCGGATTTTGAAATCGACCGGGTTGAGGCCGGCGGCGTGGACGCGGACTTTGACGTCGCGCTGGCTGGGTTGCGGTTCGGGTAGATCGGTGAGGGCCATTACCTCGGGGCCGCCGTAGTCTTTATAGATCAGCGCCTTCATCCCGAGGCGCCTCCGGCCATGGCGGCCGCGCGAAATCCGAGCGCGCGCAGCGTCCTCATGTTCGTGTCATCCACTTCTTCAAAGGAGATCGGTCCCACATGAAATTCGCGGCGCGATGGCCAGCCGGCCCGCAGCGCGTCGAAGGCGGCCGCGCGTTCCGCCGCGGGCAGGCCCAGTGTATCGCGGAGGCGGCGATCGGCGGAATTGAGGTCGAATGCGTGTCGAACCGCATCCGAAATCGTGCAGGAAACCGCTGGGCTGCCTTCCGCAGCGATACTGTCCTGCGGGGGCAGGGGCGACCCCCTGCGGTCGCCCTCGTGTTCACCCGGATCGCCGTGAGGAATAGGACGGCCACGAGGGCTCGCCCCGGCGAGATCGCTACGGAAATGTGCTGCAAATGCCGCCTCGATCATATTCACCGCCGCGATCTTGGCGTCGAGCGTGTGTCCTGCGATGTGTGCCGTGGCGATTCGGCAAGCACGCGCGAGCTCGCAGTCGATCACGGGTTCGTTCTCCCAAACGTCCAGCACGGGCCCGGCCAATTGGCCCGCCGCCAGTGCGCGCCTCAGCGCCGCGCAGTCGGCGACCGCGCCGCGGGAGGTGTTGACTAGGAAGGCGCCAGACTTCATCGCGCCCAGGAAGGCGTCGTTGACCAGATGATGGGTCGGGTCGGGCCCGGCGCGTTCGAGGGGAACGTGGAGTGTAATCACGTCGCAACGCAGGACATCATCGAGCGGGCGATAAAACGGTTCGCAGGTGGAGCGCCCGAGGGGCGGATCGTTTACGACAATGCGAAGGCCGAGCGCCGCTGCATAACGCGCCACCCTCCGGCCGACGTGGCCGAATCCGACGATGCCCAGCGAGGCGCGGGAGAGGTCGAGGCCGTCGTTCTCGCGCAGGTGCAGGAGCGCGGCGACGACATACTCGGCGACGGCATTGGCATTGGCGCCGGGGGCGCCGGCGAAGGCGATTTCGCGGCTGCGCAAGTAGGGGAGCTCGACGTGGTCGGTGCCGGAGGCGGCAGTGCCGACGAAGCGGACGCGGGTGGCGTCGAGGAGTTTCGCGTTCACGCGCGTGACCGAGCGGACGACGAGGGCGTCGGCGTCGCGCAGGGCGGCGGCGGTCATCTCGCGCGCGGGGAGCGCGCGGATTTCGCCGAATCGCGCGAAGGTCTGCGCGGCGAAGGGGATGTCTTCGTCAACGGCGATGAGCACGGTCTTCGGCCTCGTCGGAAAGGATCAATGGGTCGGCGGCAGCACGATGCTGGGCTCGCGCTGCTCAATGATGTCGTGCATGCGCGTCTCGATCAGACTCTTCCAATGCGTGTGTGGGAGTATGTAGAAGCTGTTGGTTTTGACGGCGTCGAAGACCATCTGGGCGACCTGCTTGGGCTGCAAGCCTTCCTTGAGCGCGGTGCCGATCATCTCGCGAAACATCTTCGCCAAGGGATCCATTTGGTCGTCCGGCACTTTGCCCGCCGGACGATTGCGATCGGACTCGTTGATTTTTGTGTCGACCCAGCCCGGGCATAGGACCGAGACGCCGATCGGCGAGCCGCGTTGGCGGAATTCGTGGAACAGACCCTCGGAGAGGGTGACGACACCGTGCTTGCTCACGTGGTAGGGCGCCATGCTGCCGCCGGAGGTGAGGCCGGCCATGGAGGCGGTGTTGATCACGTGCGCCGGGCCTCCGTGTTTGAGCATCAGGGGTACGAAATAGTGGATGCCGTAGATGACGCCCCACAGATTGACGCCGAGCACCCACTCCCAGTCCTCCAGGGGAATTTCCCAAGTGGCGCCGGTGATGCCGACGCCCGCGTTATTACACAGGATTTGCACGTTGCCGAACTTGCGGATCGTGGCTTCCGCGAGCTGTTTTACGTCGTGCGCCTTGGAGACGTCGCAGCGCACGGCGAGGACTTCAGCGCCGTCGGATTTCATCTCGGCTTCGGCGCGTCTCAGGGCGCTTTCTTCGACGTCGGCGATGACGATGCGCATGCCCTCCTCGGCGAAGCGCTCGGCCATGGCGCGGCCGATGCCGCTGGCGCCGCCAGTGACCACTGCCACCTTGCCTTTGAATTGGTCCATCGAGGAGTCCTTCGCGCCCGGGTCCGCCGTATCTTCCTGGAAGACCGGAGGATAGCATAGGCCGGAGCGCCTGTGCAGGTGGGAGTGGCGGCGGGGAAAGCAGAGACCTATGGGACTACTTGCGAGGGCGGCTGCCTGAGAAACAAAAACGCGGGCGCGTCGCGCCGCTTAACTGCCGGCGCGTTTTTCCCAGGCTTCCTGTTCCTCGGCGAGCGCGATGGAGCGCTTGAATCGCGCGACGGCGCGCGCGGCGTTTTCGCCGGGTTGGATGTCGAAGGACTTGTCGAATCGGGTGATCTCGAAGACTTTTTGGATTTGCGGGGTCAGGCCGCAGAGGCGCATGGCGCCGCCGCCGGCGACTACAGCGTCGTTGGTCTTGATGAGCTCGGTCAGCGCGGCGCTGGAGAGATAGTCTACGCCGGCGAAGTCGAGCAGCAGGTTTAGCCCTTTGCGCGGTTTGACGAAGGCGAGGGCCTGTTTTCCGAAGGCCTCGACGACGCGGCCTTCGAGCATGCTCGATTTTTGGATCGAGCCGACGGTGATTGGGGCGTCTTCACGAAACGCGATGAGTTGCGGTTGCTCTTCGGCCACACTCGGCTCCGAAACGGTGAACAGGCGGGCGCAGTATAACAAATGGATGGAGAAATGTAGAGCGCCGGAACAGGGCGGGTTGAAAATGGATTTTACAGAAGGGAACGAAGGGAACGAAGAAGGGAGAAGGATAAGGGAGGAAAAACCAAAATCGAATTCTCAGATATTCGGAGATCGAACGACAAATCTCAAATAGGAGATATCAGATCAAAGTTCCAGGGGCCAGAAAACAATGACTTAACCAACCCACCGACCAACCAACCAACCAAAGAACGAATACCATCAGGCAACAACGCAGTTCTTCGTTTCCTTCGTTACCTTCTGTGAAAGGGATTGGCCTGGGGGTAGTTGCCGCTTAGTCGACAAGCGTGCGGACGGCGGAGAGGAGTTCGTCGGGCGCGAAGGGTTTGGCGATGGCGGCGTCGGCCCCGAGTTTGCGCGCGACGCGCATATAGGTCTCGACGCCGATGGAGCCGCCGCCGGAGATAGCGATGATTTTGACTTCGGGGAATTCCGAGCGCAGCTCGATGATGGCCTCATTGCCGGTCTTCTCAGGCATCCGGATGTCGGTAATCACGATGTCTGCCGGGTCGTTGCGATACATCTGCACGCCGGCGTCTCCGTTGGCGGCGTCCCGGACCTCGTGACCGGCCTCTTCGAGGATGGTCCGGACGACGTCGCGCAGGTCGTGGTCGTCGTCAAAAAGCAGTATTCGCGCCATCGACTCCTCCCCCAGTGATCACCGTGCCGCGCAGCCTCCCGGCCCAAACGGGCGGCCGCACCCCGATTCCTGAGTACCCATTCGGAATGTACCATGCAAAGTGTGAATTTGGCGAGCGGAAACGACTTTGAAACGAATGAAATGCACGAATTTTCCGGAGAATTCGCGGCCCTGGCACCGGAAAAAAACACGTTCGGCTCACGCGGAGGCGCGGAGACGCGGAGGGCGTTGGTGGGATGGGCCCTGAGGCCTGCGGGTGGGCGAGCGGCTTTTGGTATCGTGGCCGGGCTTGTGTCCCGAAATGTCCAGGGAGATCCGAGCTTTGCCTATCGTTCCTCAGATCGACTACGACCGCGCCCCGGAAGACGTGAAGCGGGCGCACGACGAGCACCTCCGGCGGCACGGGCGCTTGACGAACATGAAGCGCACGCTGCTGCATTCGGTGCCTGCGTTCAACGCGTACATGGAGTGGTACACGCTCGCGGCCGAAATCGAGCGCTTCATCGGCCAGCGCGGCGTGTATATTTTCTCGTGGGCGATTTCGACCGAGAATGAGTGCATGGTCTGCACGATGTTCTTCCGGAAACTCCTCAAGGATCGGGGAGACGACCCTGGCCATCCCGCGCTCGACGCGCGGGAGCAGTTGCTGGTCGATTTCGGCCGCGCGATGACGAAGGACCCGCACGCGATCCCCGATGAGATTTATGCACGGCTGAAAGGGACGTTCACCGATGCGGAGATTCTGCAACTGACCGCGTTCGCGGGGCTCATGATTGCGACCAACCTGATCAACACGGTGCTCAAGGTCGAGCTGGACGATTATTTGCAGGGGTACTAAAGGCCTGTAACAAATCCCAACGATCGTAGCATGGGCGGCTCGCCCATGCGGGTGCACGGCAGTCGAGTCGGGTAATGTTAGGGGCTTTAAATAACATTTCACGTTCCCGGATCACTTTATTTGCGTGGAGGAACTTCCGTTAGTCTGTGCGCGATCGCACAAGGTGTAGTTTTCCGGCCAGCCGACGGGGAGGTTCTTCGCTATCGCTCAGAATGACAGGTAGAGTGGTTTCTCTTGATGCGCTGAGGAGTGACACTGGATGGCATTGGAATTCGAGGATCGCACCGTGTTTATTACCGGCGCAGCGCACGGCCAGGGGCGCGCGACGGCGTCGGCGTTTGCGCGTGAGGGCGCGAACGTGGTCGCCTTCGACCTCGCCAAGCAACTGGCGTATCCCGCGTATCGGCTGGGGACTTCGCAGGAGTTGGAGTCGTTGCGAGCGGAGATCGTGGCGGCGGGTGGGCGGGCGATTGCGGTTGCGGGCGACGTGCGCGATGATGCGGCGATTACGCGCGCGGTGGAAGAGGCGATCGCTGCCTTCGGCCGCATCGACATCCTGTTCAACAACGCGGGCATCTGCGCCTATGGCCTCACGCACGAACTGACCGAGGCCGAGTGGGACGCGATGATGGACATCAACGTCAAGGGCGCGTGGATGGTGGGGAGGCGCGTCATCCCGCATATGATTTCCCGGCGCGCGGGCGTCATCATCAACAATTCGTCCATCGCCGGACTGCGCGGGATGAACCGGCTCTCGCACTACGCGGCGTCGAAGTGGGCGCTCACCGGATTGACGAAGTCCTGGGCCATCGAACTCGCCCCGCACAACATCCGCGTGCTCAGCATCCACCCGACCGGCGTCAACACTCCGATGAACGACGGCCTCGCGCTCCTCGAAGGCGCCACCCCGCGCGAAATCGCCGAGCGCTCCGCGGGGAACCTGCTGCCCGTCCCTTGGATCGAGCCGGAAGACGTGGCCCACGCGGTGCTCTTCCTCGCCAGTGACAAGTCCCGCTACGCGACAGGGTCGCAGTATGTGTTGGACGCGGGATTGCTGAGCCGGTAGAGCGAACGAGGCACGGGCCGAAGGGTGAGTCCGACGTCCGTGGCCGGTTTGGAGGGGTCTTGCAAACTGATCCGCAAAGACGTAAGATGTGATTATGGGAGTAAACGTAGAAATCGCTTAAATGGGAGGTACGGTCATGCGGATAGCCTTGTGTGTTGCTGCGATGGTCTTGATGGTGCTGTCTGGTTCGGCGTGCAGTTCATCGTCGTCGGCTCAGAACGGACTTGTGGTCGAGAGTCCTCTCGTTGGACTCTCGGTCATTGGACTAACGCCGCTCGATTCGGAACGAACCATCTTCTTCGCGGCGACCGCTAGTTCGGGCGGCTTTGATCCTTGGATCACCGACGGGACGTTCGATGGCACAGCATTGATTAAGGAAGTCGGGTCGGTTCCGGGGGCTACTGCACTTTTTCAACCTTTCTCCGGTCAGGGAATTCTCATAGTAGACGGCAGGGCATACTTCCTGGTCACCGACGATACCGATCGCCTATGTCTCTGGAGTTCTGATGGAACGGAGGCTGGAACGGTGTTGGAGTCGGTGCTCTTGCCCGCGCCCACGAATTTTCAAATTGGGTCCTTGACGGCGAACGGATCTAACTTGCTTATTTCGGGTACCAATTATGATTCGGCTTACGTTGCGTATCTTTTTTCCGTGTTCGTGGGTGGATGATAGGGAGCAGTAGTGGCCTGGACTTGAAGTGATGTGGCCCTATCGACCGCTTCTGTCCACGCCAAACGCAGCCACCACGCTGCAATTTCGGCAACTGGGATTAGGCTCGCACCAATCACGAAACATTTGCAGGAGCCCCTGCTGCGTGCGGAAGTCCAGCTTGGGTTTGGGGCCCGCGCCGAAGAGGTGAAGGAGCACGTCGCCCACGCGGTGCTCTTCCTCGCCAGCGACAAGTCCCGCTACGCGACGGGGTCGCAGTATGTGTTGGACGCGGGATTGCTGAGCCGGTAGAGCGAACGAGGCACGGGCCGAAGGGTGAGTCCGACGTCCGTGGCCGGTTTGGAGGGGTCTTGCAAACTGATCCGCAAAGGCGTAAGATGTGATTATAGGAGTAAACGTAGAAATCGCTTAAATGGGAGGTACGGTCATGCGGATAGCCTTGTGTGTTGCTGCGATGATCTTGATGGTGCTGTCTGGTTCGGCGTGTAGTTCATCCTCCTCGGCGCAGGGGCCGAGAGCCGTGACGGAGACGAATCTGTCTCTTGAAGGAGTAGGCGGGCCAGTCGTCCTGGGTAACGGCTTGATTCTCTTCGAGGGGTTTGAAGAATGGGCGACGGGGTACCCACCAGATATTTGGGTTACGGATTCAGCGTTAAGCGCGCCCGAACTTTTGTTAGAGAACGCGTTGACGTCTTTCAACTTAGTATGGCAAGGTCAGGCATTGGTTTTCGTCTATCCGGCCGCTGATGAGTTTGAATTATGGCTGACAGACGGGACGGTACAGGGCACTCGTTTTGTCTACGCCTTCGAGCCGGGGCCACTATCATTCTCCATGGGCAGCTCTCCGGTAGTGGACGGGAATCGCCTCCTTATCTTTGGTTACGTCGTTGATTACACCGGTCCTCAGGCAGTGTATCTGGGTTCAAAACTACTTTCGATCGATTTGGAGTGAGGGCGTAGATGCACATTAGGCTCATTCGTAACTGTCCGTGTCGCAATCGGGTGTCCGTTGGCAAGGAGCGAGTCCTCTGACGGTTCCGCCCGGTATCTGCCCACGGTCTGGTTGCTGGAAGCGATTGCCTCACTACCGTTAGCGATGGAGCTTGAGCGACGTTGATTAGGAGAAGGCACGTTGCCGCTTAGTCGTGAGTTTCATTTGCTAGCGTGGGGATGGTCGCCGAGAGTTGGCGCACCACGCTGCAATTGCGGCAGCTCGGGTTCGGCTCGCACCAGTCGCGGAACATTTGCAGGAGCCCCTGCTGGGTGCGGAAGTCGAGTTTGGGCTTTGGGCCCGCGCCGAAGAGGCGGGGGAGCATGACCTTCTGGATGTAGTTGTCCGGCTCCTGCGGCAGCGCGGCGAAAAAGGCGAGCACGCGCTCCTCGCGCACGCGGTCGCGGCGCTGGCGGGCGAGCGCGAGGCCGAGCGGGATGAAGACATTCCCGATGATCGAGCGCACCCGGCCCGGACCGAGTAGCGAGACGGCGCGCGACATTTTTTTGCCGTTCCAGGTGCAGTGCGTGGCCCAGAATCCGGCCGCCGCGCCGGGGAAGAGACTCTCGAATTCCTTGCGGAGGTCGGCGGGCTTCGCGTCGCGGCCCCAGAGTTCGTCGAGCGTGGCGACCAGCCCCGCGCTCGCCGTCCGCGCAACGAATCGCG
The DNA here is from genome assembly GCA_038916785.1 of Candidatus Hydrogenedentales bacterium. Taxonomy (GTDB): domain Bacteria; phylum Hydrogenedentota; class Hydrogenedentia; order Hydrogenedentales; genus VFKU01. The sequence goes on from JBCLBO010000048.1 coordinate 9,901, forward strand.
CGGCGCCGGCCATGCGCCGTTCGGGATAATTGATCGGGCGCACTCCCACGCGGCGCCACTCCAGCGGGAGCGCGCGCAGCCCTTCGAGGCGTGAATTGCGGAGTCCACGCAGGCGCGCGTAGTGCGGCGTGGCGGATTCGCTGTCCGGCGGCGCGGAGGGGAGGAGTCCGGCGATTTGCATGAGCGCGGCTTCGAGAAGCAGGGCGTCTTCCTGCGCGAGCTGGCGCGCACGGTCGTAAGGGAGGGCCCTCGCCACGGCCTGGAAATGTTGCTTGAAATGCGCGAAGCCGCAGGCGGAAAGGATCGCTTCGTAGAGCGCCTGGTCGGCCCCGGCGCGGTCCATCCGCTCGCGCAGGGTGCGCGCTTTGAAGAGCATGCGCCACTCGCCCGCGAGATGCAGCAACTCCATCAGCCGACCGGAGCCGTAGGCTTCGACGAGTCCCGCGCAGCGCCCAAAGGTGCCTTCGAGGCGCTGGCCCGCAGGTTCGAGGTCGAGCCGCTCCGCGAGCGCGGCGATATCTTCTTCGAGATGGGGCCGCAGCGCCACGACAGGCACCGCCCGGCCCGACGCCGTCACCGCGCGCGCGTCGTTCTCGCCAGCGTCGAGCACCACATGGAGGATCACGCCGTCATAGCGCGCGTCGAGATGGTGGCCATGTTGACGCCATCCCGCCGCGGCGAGATGGATTTCGACGTCGCCCGTGCGCAGGCGGCCGTCGAATTCGATCTGTGCGGCGCGGAAGTCCGGGCCATCGGCGCGGTTCCACCAGCCGGGCGAGACGATACGCAAGGGGACGCCGTCGGCGGTGCGCAGATCCTTGGCGCGGTATAGTTGGTCGTACCAGATCGCCTGGACGACGTCCTCGCCGATCGCCTCGGGCCGCTCGCGCGCGGCGGCCGACCCGAGCGCGCGCAACCGGCCGTAGCGCTCGGAAAATCGCACGCCATTCTCTTCGCGAGCGTCCATCACCCTCGTCACGCGCGCCGGCAAGGGGAGGGTCGAGCTCCCGCTCGACCGCCGAGGTTTGCCGTGTGCCTTCGGTCGCGCAGGAGCGCGACCCTCCCTTTGCTGGCCTTTGATTCTTGGCGAATGGTGGGCGGCGTTGTTAGCATGCTGCCTCGGGGCGGCGGTTCGACGCGCGCCCGGTTCGCGGAGTATAGCCCATGAATTATGTGCGCTTTGGCCAGACCGGTATCAAGGTGTCGGAGATTTGCCTGGGGACGATGACCTTTGGCAACGAGGCCGACGAGGACCTCTCGCGGTTGATCATGGATCGCGCCTTCGAAGCGGGCGTGAATTTTTTCGATACGGCCGACATCTACACGCGCGGGACCACGGAGCAGATCGTCGGGCGCTGGCTGAAGGAGCGGCGGGATCAGATCGTGCTGGCGACGAAGGTTTATTTTCCAACGGGGAAGGGAGTCAATGAGCGCGGATCGTCGCGGCTGCACATTCTCAAGGGGGTCGAGGCGAGCCTGGAGCGATTAGGGACGGACTATATCGATGTGTTGTATCTGCACCATTGGGACGAGGGGACGCCGCTGGCGGAGTCGCTCGGCGCGTTGGATCATCTGGTGCGGCAGGGCAAGGTGCACTATTTGGCGGTGTCGAATTTCAGCGCGTGGCAGACCGTGAAGGCGATCGAATGCGCCCGCGCGAACGGCTTCGCGCCAGTCGCCGCGTTGCAGCCGATGTACAGCCTGGTCAAACGCGTGGCCGAAGTCGAGATCCTGCCCATGGCCAAGCACGAAGGCATCGCGGTCTGCCCCTACAACGCGATGGCGGCGGGCCTGCTCACCGGCAAATACAACCGCGGCGAGAAGGGGCGGATTTCGGTACACCCGATGTATGCCGAGCGCTACAAGGACCCGAGCTATCTCGAAATCGCGGAGAAGTTTTGCGCGCACGCGGCCAGGCGCGGCGTGACGCCGGCGGCCTTGGCCATCGCGTGGGTCGTGTCGCATCCCGCGGTCACCTCGGCGCTCGTTGGCGCGCGGAGCGTCGAGCAGATCGACCAAGCGCTCGCAAGCCAAGAACTTGCGCTGACTGCAGACGAGCGGGAGGAAATTTCCGCGCTGTCGCCCGCGCCGCCGCTGCCGACGGACCGCGAACCACCCTCAAAGATGCACATTCCCAAAGAGGCGGAGCACCGCGGGACGGCGGCGCGTTGAGGTTTTGCGTGCCGCGCCGGTACTATGGGCGCCCATCGGGCCATTTCCGTAGTCCGGCGAATTACAGGGACACGACTGAACCGTGAGCAGTTTCCGCGACGCGATCAAGAACATCGTCACGAACGTCGAGAAGGTCGTGCTCGGCAAGACCGACACGATCAAGATGGCGCTGTCCGCCGTGCTCGGCGGGGGGCACGTGCTGATCGAGGACGTGCCGGGCGTGGCGAAGACGATTCTGGTGCGCACATTGGCGATGTCCAGCGGGTGCAGCTTCGCGCGCATTCAGTGTACGCCGGACCTGCTGCCTTCAGATGTGAGCGGCGTTTCAATCTTCAACCAACAGACGCGGCAGTTCGAATTCCGGGCGGGCCCGATTTTTCACCAGATCGTGGTGGCGGACGAAATCAACCGGGCGACGCCGCGCACGCAGTCGGCGTATCTCGAAGCGATGGCCGAGGGGCAGGTGACGATCGACGGCGTGACGCGGGTGCTGGAGCAGCCCTTTATCGTGTTTGCGACGCAGAACCCGATCGAGCACGAGGGGACGTTTCCGCTGCCGGAGGCGCAGCTTGACCGGTTCATGATGAAGATATCGGTGGGTTATCCGAACGTGATGGACGAGGCGCGGATGCTCGAGCTGACACGGATGTCGCACCCGATCGATGCGGTGAAACCGGTGTGCGACGCGGAGACGATTCGGCAGATGCAGGTGTCGGTGCGCGAGATATTCATGCACGAGAAGGTGCGCGAATATATGTTGCGCATTATCAGCCGGACCCGCGATTCGGTGCATCTCTCGCTCGGCGCGAGCCCGCGCGCGTCGATGGCGCTGTTCCGCGCGTCGCAGTCGTATGCGGCGGTGATCGGGCGGGGGTATGTGATTCCGGACGACATCAAGTTGCTGGCCGCGCCGGTCTTGCAGCACCGGCTCATCCTCAATCCAGAGAGCCGCTTGCGCCGCGTGACGCAGGAGAGCGTGCTGCGTGATATACTCAAGGAAGTGCCGGTGCCCGCGGGGGGAGGCGACTGGAAGCCGCATTGAGGCGGCTCCGCCCCGCCGGTCAGGACGCGAACACACTCAAACGCGATGTCCATGCTCGGAATCTTTTCACGCAAGAAGGCCGCGCCCGCTCCGAAGGCCGCGGCGGAGGCGGCCCTCGACGAACGCGAGATTTTCGAGGAAGACGATGACAACCAGCTCGAACTGACCCACGTCGATCACTACGAGATTATCAAGCCGATCGGCGCGGGCGGTATGGGCACAGTTTACAAGGCGATCGACCGCAAGCGCGACCTGACGGTGGCGATCAAGGTGCTCGACCGCCGCTACGATTTGGAACGCAAACGGCGCCGGCGCGACTATCTCGGCCGGGAAATCCTCATCGCGTCGCGCCTGAACCACGAGACGATCGTCCGGTATCACAAGGCAATTATCGAGTCGCTGGACCGCAACGAGCACATCCGGCGGTGTCTACTGATGGAATATGTGGATGGGTTCGACTTGCGGCGCCATATCAAGGACCGCGACCTTGGCATGCGCAAGATGATCGAAATCATGTACAAACTGTGCACGGGGCTGGACTACTTGCACACGCACGGCATCGTTCACCGCGACATCAAGCCCGGAAACTTCATGCTCACCCGCGACCATCGGAAGGTGAAGATATTCGACTTTGGTCTGTCGAAATCGAGTTCGAGCTGGCGCACGCGGTTCATGCGCGAGGGCGGCGGGACCCGCGCCTATATGCCCCGGAACAGTTACGGAACAAGAACGCAGAGCTCGACGCGCGCTCGGATATTTTTTCGTTTGGCATCACGATGTACGAGCTTTTCGCCGGCCGGCACCCCTGCGCTGGGAGAAACGCCAAAGAGATCCAGAAGCAGATTGTGAGCAGCCAGTACCGCTTTGATCCCCCGTCGAAGTATAATTCCAGCGTCCCGCCGCAGATGGACAAGATAATTTTGAAGTGTTTGCGGCGGTCGCCGGAGAAGCGCTACCAAAGCGTGACGGAAGTGTTGCTCGATCTTTCGCGGATTTCGGGGTCGCGCATCTAGCCGTTGGGTGGAACTTCGAAGGCGCATGGGGGATCGCATAGGTACGGGGGACAGCCGTGCCTCCGTGCGAGACACGCAAGGGGGAAATTCGACATGGCAAGGTACGGATCCAAACAGCGCGAGCCGCATCTGTTGAAGGCGATTCTGGTCGTCTTTGTGCTCGGCGCTATCGCCGCGGGCGTCGTGAAGATCACGCAACTTTTTCAGCACCGGGTCGATCAGCGCGTCGAGGCGGCGGCGGTCGGGAACCTCGATCGCGCGCGCGCCCTGGCGGACAAGGGGGAGACGGCGGAGGCGGCGCGGGTGTTGCGGCCGATCTTGGATCGCGTCAAGGACCCGACGATCGCGCCGCAGGCGCTGCTGCTCCACGCGGACCTCGAAGAAAAGAACGGCAATATGGACGCGGCGCTGGAGAGCTTGCGTCGCGCGTCGGAAGACTTCACCGGAAGCCCGGAGCAGCCCGGGGCGTCGTTGCGATACGCCAAGGCCCTGGACGCGCGCGGGCGGGGAGACGAGGCGCTTAAGGTCTACGAGCGCGTGCGTGATACGGCGCCACCGGCGTTTCGCGCGACGGCGCAGATCGCGCTTGCGGCGCATCGCGAGGCCTCGGGCGACGCGGCTGGGGCGCTAGAGTTGTATGCGAAGATTCTGCGGGACGCGGACGTGCATTCGGAGGAGTGGTTCACCGCGGCGCATGCGATCGGCAAAGAGAAAGTGCGCAAGATCTTTTCGCGTGAACCCACTCCGGAGAGCAAGTTCCACACGGTCACGCGCGGGGACAACCTTACCAATCTGGGCATCAAGCTCAATACCACCATGGGGCTGTTGACCCGGGCGAACGGGTTTAGTGAGGCGGAATCGCTGCGGCTAAACCAGACGCTCAAATATACGCCGAAAGATTTCCGTCTTGTGGTGGAGCGGACGACGGCGCGCCTGTATCTTCTCGACAAGGACGGCGTGTTTCAGGTGTACCGCTGCGGCCTAGGCAGGCCGACCAACCCGACCACACCGGGGCGCTACCGGATCGGCAATAAGGAGAAAGACCCGACCTGGCACAAGCCGGGGTCCGCGCCGCTGCCGCCGGGCGACCCGGGCAACGAGCTAGGCACGCGGTGGATGCCGCTGATTCCGGAGGAAGAAGGTCTGCCGTCGGACTTGGGCGTGCATGGGACCATCCGCCCCGACAGTATTGGAAAATATGAATCGATGGGGTGTCCGCGGCTGCACAAGGAAGATATCGAGGAATTGTATGACTTGATCGTTCGTTCCACGCCGGTGGAGATCGTCGACCGGTGGGATCCCGGGGCGGCGGGGTGAGCCGCGAATCCCGCCGCGGCCACGCACCCGTGGGCACGCAGAAAAACGACGCGGATCCGCGATCCACAGGCATCGGCGCGGGCACCGACGCCCGCGATCTCGGGCGTATTCTCGACATCCTCAAGGCGGTGTCTGCGCAGCGCGATCCCGCGCAGGTGTTGTTTACGCTGACGACGCAGGTCGCGGAGTCGCTTGGCCTGGATCGCTGCAGCGTGGTGCGCGTGACCGGCGATTCGGATGCGCGTGTTTCGGCGTCGCACGAAGATCCGGCGGTCCGAGATTTTCCGATCGATCTCGCGAAGTATCCCGAGCTGCGGCGATCGCTCGACACGCGGCGCACGATCGTCATCAACGACGTCGCGCACCATCCGCAGACGGCGCCCTTCGCGGCTGAACTGGCCAGTTCGGGCATCACCGCGCTGATCGTCGTGCCCATAATTCTCTCCGAAGCAAGGCTGGGATCATTGCTGCTTCGCGCGGCGCGCCGTGGCGGGGCGTTCAGCGCGCGCGAGGTGCGGTTTTGCGAGCTGGTGGCGGAGTCGGCGGCGAACGCGCTCGAGCGCTCCTACTTGCTTGAAGACCTCAAGCGGGCGAATGGCGATCTCGAGCGTCTCGCGCGGACGGACGATCTGACCGGGCTATACAACCAGCGTTACTTCCGGCAGCGCCTGGCGGAAGAGACGAGCCGCGCGAGCCGGTACAAGACGCCGCTGGCGTGCATGTTCGCCGATGTCGACGACTTCAAGTCCGTGAACGATCGTTTCGGGCATCTCGCGGGGGACGCGGTGTTGCGCGAGCTCGGCGTGAGGACGTTGCGCATGACCCGCGCGAACGATATTGTGGCGCGGTACGGCGGCGAGGAGATCGTAATCCTCCTGCCTCAGACGGACTATGAGGGTGCGGTGACCCAGGCGCAACGCCTGTTGCGCACGATTTCCGGGCAGCCGTATCCCGGCCTGCCCCCGGAGGTGCGCGTCACGGTGAGCATCGGCTTGGCAATGTTCGATCCCAGTCCGGGGAGCAACGGCGAATCGCTAATCGCGCGGGCCGATGCGGCGTTGTACGTGGCAAAGGCAAAGGGGAAAGGCCGCGTGGTCGCGGGGGAGAAGGAATATGCGTAGGCGTTTATCGTTGATAATCGCGTTGGCGGCGCTGATCGGCGCTTGTGCGAGCACGCCGCCACAGGATTCGGGCCCGGCGCCGGCTGCCGAAGCGCCCATCGCGCAAGCCGCAGCGCCTGATTTCGCAGAGCTGCCGGTGGACGCGTTGCGCGCTGTGGCGGCGGAGATCGAACGGCAGATCGCCGAGGGCAACCGCGAGCCCACGCTCTCGGGGCCGGAGGGCTTGGTGGTGGACACGCCGACCGTGCGGCAGGGCGTGCGCACGCGATCGGCGCGGGTCGAGTTGGTGAACGCGATGCTCGATTCGGGCCATGCCTGGGAGCGGCGCAACGGCCGCATCTGGGTGTTGCGCACGGCGGACTACAAGACCTCGACGACAAGCCGCCAGCGGGACATCGATGCGATCATGATCAACGGCGAGAACCGTGACCGCTGGGCGATTTATGAAGGGATTATCGACGCGAACAGGCTGGGCCGCGGCGCGCTCTCCGACATTGAAGAGATTTTTTTTGACGCGCGCGTCACGCAGATGAAGCCCGGCCAGAAGTACGAGAACAGCGGCGGTGAACAGGCGGCGATCGCGGCGGCGCAATAAAGGCGTTACCGCAGAGGACGCGGAGGGCGCATAGGAAAAATTCCGCGGTCGAGACTCTCGGTGTATGTTGTGCCTCTGTGTTATTAATTCAGACCTTCATCGCTTCGGTCAACACCGCTGCGGCATGCCCGCGCGGTTTCACGTTGCGCCAGACCTTCGCGATCTTTCCAGACTTGTCGATCAGAAATGTCGTGCGGAAGATACCCATGTATTTGCGGCCATACATCGACTTCTCGCCCCACACGCCGTACTTCTCCGCGACCGCGTGATCGGCGTCGGCAAGTAGCTCAAACGGCAGTTTCTGTTTTTCGATGAATTTACAGTGTGACTCGGCCGAATCCGGACTCGCCCCGAGGACGGTGGTCTTTGCCTTCTTGAACTCCTTGTCGAGATCGCGAAATTCTTGCGCCTCGACGGTGCAACCGGAGGTGTTGTCTTTCGGGTAGAAGTAGAGCACCACGGGGCCGCCCTTAAGATCGCTGAGCTTCACGGTCTTCCCGTTGCTGCCGGGCAACGAGAACGCCGGGGCTTTCGAACCTTCGGCGGGCAACGCATTCGCGCTCCTGGGCATGGTGGACTCCTTCGAGCATGTTAACAAATCATCGATACGATTGGGACCAGACTCGCGTTAATTTTATTGCGGTTATCGGTGTCCATCTGTATCTATCGGCGGGTAATTTGCTCTAAATTTCAATTCGGTCGCGAGTAATCGGTCCGGGAAAACGATACGGATTTCCCCTTCGAACAACGGGGAGATTCTAAGCAAGCAGTGGGTCGTTGTAGGGGCGGCCCCCTGTGGCCGCCCTGGGATTCTGGCGTGCACCGGGCGGGGACGGGGCCCCGCCCCTACCATCGCGGGTTACGATTTCTTACCACAAACTCCGGTCGCGGCCGGTGGGAACTCAGAATGACAAGGGGGGAGGGCCGCGGGTCTAGCGACGCGTAGTTCACTGGGTGCGCGCCGCGAGGATTCTTTCCAGCGCGGCGAGCGAGGGCAGCGGCGAATCCTGGCCGGCTTGGCCGGCCAGCCATTGCAGCGCGTCACGGACGTGATCCATGTCCCAGGTATCTTGCGGGCGCCGGAGGAGATCGCGCAGGCGCGTGATGTCGGCGAGCAGCCACTCGCGCGTGAGGCCCGTCAGCGCGCTGGCTTCCGCTTCGTGCGCGAGGCCCAGGAGCAGCGGGATGACGCCGGCCGTGAGGTTGGCGTGCGTGGCGGGGGCCTCGGTGAAAAGGCGCTCGAAGCGCTTGCGGTCCTCGTAGAGGTCGATGCCTTCCGGGGCGATGCGCGCGGCGGCGAAGAGGGGCGGGTTGTATCCCATCATCAATTCGATGAAGCTGCGGTCGTGCAGATAGTGGCAGCTCGCGGAGAGTTCGTCCATGCGCAGATGGCCGGCGTCCGCGATGTCCGACGGCGTCATCATGACTAGCGGGTCGCGATGAAAGGTGTGATACAGGACGGTGAGGATGCGTCCGCGGGTCTCTTTGGGATTGCCCAGGGCCATGGGCGAATTGTATCAAAAGGCGCGGCGGGCGCTCGGGAGTTGAGCGAAATCGGCGGGCTGTGTTAGCGTGTCTACTTTCCTGCGGACTCCGGGACATGCGATGAGCAACTACGTCCACATATTCGATACGACCCTGCGCGATGGCGAGCAGTCGCCCGGCGCGAGCATGGACGGCCATCAGAAAATCGAGGTGGCGCACCAGCTTGCGCGGCTGGGCGTCGACGTGATCGAGGCCGGCTTCCCGATGGCGAGCGACCAGGAATTCGAGAGTGTGCGGCGGATCGCGCGCGAGGTCCGCGGGCCGCGCATTGCGGGGTTGGCCCGGGCGATCCGGCCGGACATCGAGCGGACTGCCGCGGCCCTGGATGGCGCGGAGAAGCCGCTGATCCATACGTTTATCGCGACCTCGCCGATCCATATGGAGCACAAGCTGCGGATGACCCCGGATCAGGTCGTGGAGAACGCGATCGGGTCGGTGTCGCTGGCGAAAAAGCTGATCGGGCGGGTGGAATTTTCTGCGGAGGACGCGACGCGATCGGACTGGGACTTTCTTGTTCGCGTGTCGCAGGCGGCGATCGACGCCGGGGCGGACGTGATCAATCTGCCCGACACGACGGGCTACACGACGCCGGGCGAGATCCGCCGGATGTTCGCGTACGTCATCGAACGCGTGAAGCACGACGGGCACGTGATTTTTTCGACGCACAACCACAACGACCTCGGGATGGCGGTGGCCAATGCGCTGGCGGCGGTCGAGGGCGGCGCGCGCCAGATCGAATGCACGATCAACGGGATCGGCGAGCGCGCGGGGAATACCTCGCTCGAAGAGTGTGTGATGGCGATGCACACGCGCCACGATGTGCTGCCCTATGAGACCGGTATCAACACGAAGGAGATTTACAATTCGAGCCGCGTGCTCAGCAACGTCACCGGGCTGGTCGTGCCGTATAACAAGCCGATCGTCGGGCGAAACGCCTTTGCGCACGAAGCGGGCATCCACCAGCACGGCATGATCGCGAGCACGACGACCTACGAAATCATGACGCCCGAGTCCGTTGGCCGCGCGAAGAGCGAGCTGGTGCTGGGTAAGCATTCGGGCCGCGCGGGCCTGGCCAAGCGTTGCGAGGAACTGGGCTATACGCTCGGGCCGGACGAGACCAGCGAGCTGTATGCCCGGTTTATCAAGCTGGCCGATCAGAAGAAGGAAGTTTTTGACGACGACTTGCGCCTGCTGCTGCTGGGCGTGCGCGACGAGACTTTCCAGACCTGGCAGATCGACACGCTGGAGTATTCCGGAAAGGAGGCCGCGCGCGCGACCGTGGGCCTGCGTCAGGGCGAAGCGCGCCGCACCGAGTCGGCCCAGGGCGACGGGCCGGTGCATGCGGCCTGCCAGGCGATCGAGAAAATCGTGGGCGTCTCCGGCAAGTTGGAGACCTTCCAGATGCGCGCGGCGTCACCGGGTAAAGATGCGCTGGGGGAGGCGCACGTCATCGTGCAGTTTGACCACAAACCGTTTACCGGCAGCGGCGTGAGTACAGACATTGTCGAGGCGGCGGTGTTGGCGTACCTGAATGCGATGAACAAGTACCTCGCGCTGCGGCGGGGATGAAGAGCGCAACACGGAGACGCGAAAAACTACAGAGAAAGCGAATGTAAGTGTATTGAACAGAAGGCAACGAAGAGAACAAAGAACTGATCACTTTTGTTTGATGGGGTTGGGGCTTTTTGGCAAGAGAAAGTTTGATTAAGGAATGAGAAAAGGGGAAGGACTGCTCTTTGACATGATTCACACGATTGACAAGATGTTAAATAGCCGGTGGTCTGTCGGAATCATGTGAGTTCAAAGAATGGATCGCGCCGCGGGGATTGCGAGTAGATCGGGGCGTGGCGTTTGGCGGGCCGACGGGGAGGTTCTTCACTTCGTTCAGGATGACAGATGGGGGTGTCTGGGGACGGCCTAAGGCGGCCTCAAATCTCCATCGGTGGTTAATCCGAGTTGGCTTGGCAGGGCCGATTTGCCGGGGGTCGCCGCCATGTGCTAGTCTTTGCGACCGTCCCTAGCGGACACATTCGCCGGCGAGTCTCAGAGGCGCGCGGTTGGTAGGAGTTTCCCAGTGAAAGCAGAGATTCATCCGAACTACGTTGATTGCGAGATCAGGTGCGCGTGCGGGAATGTGATCAAGACGCGATCGACGAAGCCCGAAATCCGCGTGGAAATTTGCTCGAACTGCCATCCGTTCTTCACGGGCAAGCAGAAATTCGTGGACACTGAAGGGCGCGTCGAACGTTTCCGGAAGAAGTACGCCAAGACCCAAGCGTCGAACTAAGGCCCTCGTTTTCCGATGGAGCCGCTGATGCGCCGCAAGCTGCAGGACATTGCGGCGGAGCAACAGCGGATCGGGGAGCGGATGGCCGATCCCGAAGTCGCCTCGAAGCCAGCACTCTTTCGCGAGGCGGCCCGCGCGCACGCTGACTTGTCGGCCACGGTCGCCCGTTTCCGGCTCTTCTTGCGCGACGAGACACAGCTTGTCGGCACCTTGAGCGTGCTCGATGGCGAGACGGACCCCGACCTAATTTCGATGGCGCGCGAAGACCAGGCGCGGCTCGAGCACGATATGTCCGAACACGAAAAAGCGCTCAAGCTCCTGCTCATTCCCAAAGACCCCAATGACTCGAAGAACACGATTTTGGAAATCCGCGCCGGCACGGGCGGAGACGAGGCCGCGCTTTTTTGTGCTGACTTGTATCGCGCGTACTCCCGCTTCGCGGAGCGCAAGGGGTGGAAGGTGGAGGTCCTCTCGCTGCACGAGACGGGCCTGGGCGGCCTCAAGGAAGTGATCTTCAAGCTGAACGGCGAGAACGTGTACAGTCAGTTGAAATACGAGGGCGGCGTGCACCGCGTGCAGCGCGTGCCCAAGACGGAGGCCCAGGGCCGCATTCACACCTCGGCCGTCACCGTGGCGGTAATGCCCGAGGCCGAGGACGTCGAACTGAAGATCGAAGAGAAGGATCTGCAATTCGACGTGTACCGCTCTTCGGGCCCCGGCGGGCAGAGCGTGAACACGACCGACTCGGCGGTCCGCGTGACGCACAGGCCCAGCGGGCTCGTGGTGACGTGTCAGGACGAGAAGTCGCAGCACAAGAACAAGGCCAAGGCGCTCCTCATCCTCAAGGCGCGGCTGTACGCGAAGATGCAGGCTGAGGAGTCGGCGAAGCGATCGGTGAACCGCAAGAACCAGGTGGGGTCCGGCGATCGCAGCGAGCGCATCCGCACCTACAACTTTCCGCAGAACCGCGTGACCGATCACCGCATCAACCTGACCATATACAGGCTGGAGCAGGCGATGGACGGCGACTTGCAGGACGTGATCGACGCGCTGGTGGCCTCCGATCAGGCGGCGCAGCTCGGCGAGACCTAGGCCCAGGGGCCGGCCGTGCTGACTATTGGCGAGACCCTGCGCGACGCGGAGAGGCGGCTCGCAGCATACAGCGATTCCCCGCGGCTCGACGCGGAATTCCTGATCGCGCACGCGATGGGTCTGGGCCGCGCGCAACTGCTCGCGCGCCTGAGAGAACCTGCGGAGGACGCGGCCGTTGAATCCTTAGTGGCGCGGCGTGCAGCCGGTGAGCCGATCGCGCACATCCTTGGGACCTGGGAATTTTTTTCGATCGAGATTGAAGTCGCGCCGCCGGCGCTTGTGCCGCGGCCGGAGACGGAGCATCTGGTCGAGGCGGTGCTCGAGTTCATTGGCCGTGGGCCCGTGCGGGTGCTCGATCTGTGCACGGGCACGGGTTGCGTGGCGGTGGCGGTGGCGAAGCACGCGCCGGGCGCGCAGGTGCTGGCGGCGGATATAGAGCCGCGCTATGTGGAGCTCGCGCGGCGCAATGTTGCGCGGCACGAGTTGGCGGGCCGGGTGCGCGTGGCGCAGGGCGATCTCTTCGCGGCGGTGCCCGCGGGCGAGCCGCCCTTCGACGCGATCTGCGCCAATCCGCCCTACGTCGCCGAAGGGGAGTGGGCGGGACTCTCGGAGACGATCCGGCGCTATGAGGACCCGGGCGCGCTGGTCAGCGGACCGGAGGGGCTGGATTGCGTGCGGCGTATCGTTGCGGACTCACCGAGTTACCTGCGGCCGGGCGGGTCACTCGCGATCGAGATTGGATTTACGCAGGCGGCGGCGGTGCGCAAGATCCTGCGGGACGCCGGATTTGAGCGCGTTCATTTCCGGCGAGA
>JBCLBO010000049.1:0-22691 GCA_038916785.1 Candidatus Hydrogenedentales bacterium
TCTGGATTGAGTACGGGTAGGGCGGCGGCCTAGGCACGCGCACTCTTTCAAACAGCCGCAGTTGCGGTAGGATGAACCGAGGAAGAAACCGAGGAGAATGAGCATGAAATATCTGGTTCGAAATCTCAGCGCGGCGCTCGCCGCCATTGTGATGGCGGGCGGCTTGGCGATGGCCGAAGACGCGGCCAAACTGAAACCCGGCGACGCGGCGCCCGATTTCACCATTCCCGATGGCGTGGCCAAGGACCAGATCGGAGACGCGAAGAAGCTCTCCGACCTCAAGGGGAAGAACGTCGTGCTCGCGTTCTACCCGAAAGCCTTCACGCCCGGCTGCACGAGCCAGATGTGCGGCTACCGCGACGACTTCGCCACGTTCAAGAGCGCAAACACGGTCGTGCTCGCGATTAGCGTGGACGAGCAGGCCGAGAGCAACCGCTTCAAGGACGAACACAAGCTGCCCTTCGCGGTGGTCGGCGATCCCCAGCACGAGATCATCGCCAAGTACGGCGTGGAATTGATGAAGCGCGGTGAGTTCGAATACGCCAAGCGCACGACCGTCCTCGTCGACAAGGACGGCAAGATCGCCTACATCGATTGGAACTACGATTTCGCCAAGGGCAAGGACCCGCTCGTCGCCGCGATCAAGGAACTCGAAAAAAAGTAAGCGGCAGCATTGTTTCGAACGAACCTACAGCGGGCGGAGAACAGCTCCGCCCGCGATTTCGTCTTGCGGGTCTGTGCGAAATTCCAGCGGCCCGGCGGGCCTCCGATTGTCAAAGCGGCGGGTGGTTGATATAGTCGCCGCGCCACGGAGCACGCGCAGCGCATGAGCCAATCCCAGCCCGGACCGGATTCCCGTCTCCCGTCGCGATTAGCCGGCGATTCCGTGCCGGAGACGACCGTTCGCGCGATCGCGCTCGGCCTGGTGCTCGCGGTGGTGCTGGGCGCGGCGAACGCTTATCTCGGTCTTTACGCGGGGATGACGGTGAGCGCGTCGATTCCCGCGGCGGTCATTAGCATGGCGATATTGCGCGGTCTGCTGCGCACCGGCACGATCCTCGAGAACAACATCGTGCAGACGATTGCCTCCACGGGCGAGAGCCTCGCGGCTGGCGTCATCTTCACGGTGCCCGCGCTGGTGCTCGTCGGCGTGTGGCAGGACTTCAAGTTCTGGCCGACGACCCTCATTGCGATGCTCGGCGGACTCCTCGGCGTCGTTTTCATGATCCCGCTGCGCCGCACGATGATCGTCGAGCGACCGGACCTCAGTTATCCCGAGGGCGTGGCCTGCGCGGAGGTCCTGCGCGCGGGCGACACCGGCGGACGCGGCCTCGTCGGGATCGCGCTGGGCGTTGCGGTCGGCGGCGCCCTGAAATTTCTCATCGAGGGCGTGGGCCTGGTGCGGGGCGCGCTGGAGATCGCCGGCGCGGCCGGCCGCTCAGTCTTCTACCTCGGCGCCAGTATCAGTCCGGCGCTGATCGCCGTGGGATACATCGTCAAGCTGCGCGTCGCCGCGCAGGTCTTTCTCGGCGGCGCGCTCATGTGGTTCATCGCGCTGCCGCTGCTGGGCGGATACGAGAGTGGCGACGCGATGGCGCTCGCGCTGGCGACCGGGAAGAGCTCGATTCGGTACATCGGGGTCGGCACGATGCTGGTCGGCGGCGTATCGTCGATCTGGAGCGTGCGGCACGGGATTCAGGGCGGCATCCGGGGATTGCGCGGCTTCGGCGCGCCCACATCGGCGTCAACCGCGCGCACCGATCGCGATATGTCCTTCACGGCGCTGCTCACCTTGTTTGTGTTCACGGTGGCCGGCGTCTTCGCGTTGTACGAATACCTGCTCGATTCTCAGGTCGCCGCGATCGCCTCCACTGTAGTCATGGTGGCCGCCTCATTTCTCTTCGTCGCCGTCGCCACGTACATCGTCGGGCTGGTCGGCTCGTCGAACTCGCCCGTCTCCGGCATGACGATCTGCGCGTTGCTGTTGGCCTCCGCCGTGATGCTGGCCGTGGGCGTGCGGGGCGAGTCCGCGATGCTCGCGGTGCTCGGCGTAGCCGGAGTGGTGTGCTGTGCGGCGTGCACCGCGGGCGACATCGCGCAGGACCTCAAGACCGGCCAACTCGTCGGCGCGACGCCCGCGCGGCAGCAGTGGGTGCAAGTCCTTAGCGTCATCGTGCCGTCCTTCGTGTTTGCGCCGGTCCTCTCCCTACTGCATCACAACGGCGGCATCGGCGAGAAATGGCAAGCGCCCCAGGCCACGCTCTTCGCGAGCCTTACCAAGGGCTTCTTCGGCGGCGGCGATCTGCCATTGAATCTGGTGTACATCGGCGTCGGCATCGGCCTGGCCGCGCTCGCCATCAATGCGGTGCTCGAACGAACGAAAAATCCCTTTCGCCTCTACCTCATGCCCGTCGCCGTCGGCATGTACCTCCCCCTGACCGTCACCGCGCCGATTCTAATCGGCGGCGCACTGCACTGGCTGGTCTCCCGCAGCAAGAAGGACGACGCCAACGACCCCGGCGTCCTCTTCGGCTCTGGACTCATCGCCGGCGAAGCGCTGATGGGCATCGCCCTCGCCGCGGCATTCCAAACCGGCTGGTTTCCGATCCTCGAATCGCCAAGTACGATCGCCTCGATCGTCGCGTTCGTCGCGCTCCTCGCCCTCTTCGCGCGCTTCGCCAGAAGACGCGGCGACTCGCGTTAGCCGCTCGCGCCTTGTAGGGGCGGCCCCCAGTGGCCGCCCAAATTCGGCGCGCGCTACTTGGCACTCCGCGCGCTGACGAGCCAGGCCGCCCAGTCGACTACGACGCCGGCGGGGGTGAGATGCGGCTGCATCGCCTCGCGGATGCTACTGCGGACGGCGCTGCGAGTCTCGTCGCTCTTCTCCAGCAGCAGCGCGCTGACCGGTCCGATGTCCATTGCGAAATCGACGGCCTTCTCCAAGTCGGTGGCGCTTCCAATCGCGAGCCGCGAATCGTGCTTTTCTACCAGCACGCCGTCGTATCCAGCGGTGTTCAGTATCGCCCGCAAGCGCTCCGCGTCGCCGAATGCGAAGGGTCCGGGTGCGGTGGGATCCGGCGGCACCGGCAATTCGAGATGTTGCGCGGCGGCCCGCATAGGGATCGTCATCCACGGATTTTCGATCATCGGCCGCCAGCAGATGAAGCACAGCCGGCCGCCCGGTTTTAGCGCGCGGCGAATGTTAGCGAAGGCGGCGGCCGGGTCGACGAAGAACATGACGCCGAAGCGCGAAATCGCCGCGTCGAATTCGCCGGGGGCGAACGCGAGAGTCTGAGCATCCGCTTCGATGAACTCCACATCATCTATCTTGTTGGCGCTTGCGCGTTCGCGAGCACGGTCGAGCATTGGGCGCGAGATGTCGACACCGACCGCCAGACCCTCCGGCTGTATCCGGGACACGGCATCCAAGGTACTCGCGCCGCACCCGCAGCCGATATCCAGCACATGCTCTCCGGGCCAGAGCTTGGCGCGATCGAGCATCGCCTGGGTGAAGGGTTCGAGCTGGGCGTCCAGCCGCTCCTGCATCGCCACCCACTTCGGACCGGCTTTCTCGTTCCAATAGACGATTTGTTCGTCGTTGGTGACTGGATTGGGCATGGATTTCTCCGAGGTGATCGCGGCTGGCGGGATTCTAGTTAAGACACGGGACAGACTACGAATTTCGGTCCGTTAGTGTAGACGCGGGTCGCGGAAAGTTTGGCGCGCGCGAGGAAAACGGCGGCCGACACGTATGGAAATTCGCAGTCGGTCCCTGTGCGCGCTCGATGCGTGAATTTGACCTGCCCGGATTTCGTCCAGTTACAACATCATTCGTATCAGAACGATACGAGGGATTCTGGTAAAAGCCGGTGGTGCTTTTCGGAACCAAATTGACTTGTCCGTTTTTAATTGGGAGAATCCCGCAATTCGTTTGTGGACTTAGGGTTAAGCGATCGAAGACATGCTGCGGTTGCCGCCCGGCGTGGGCGGTGGGGCGGGATGTAGGCGATGACTTGGAGGGGCGAAATGACCATGCGACTTTCGGTGTGGATGGCAGCGGCGCTGGCGGCGGTATGCACGGGCGCCGCGGGCCAAAAGGGCTCGCCAAACGGCGACTGGCCGTATTATGGCGGCGACCAGGCGAATAACAAATACTCCACGCTGGATCAGATCGATAAAAGCAACGTCGGTCAGCTCAAGGTCGTGTGGGAATGGGCCTCGCCGGACGACGCGATCGCTGCGGGCAATCGCGCGCTGACTCCCTTCCTCAATGAACAAACCCCGGTCGTCGTCAATGGCGTGATGTATGTGACGACTTCGATGGCCAGCGCGGCCGCGATCGATCCGGTCACGGGCGAGACGCTGTGGAATTTCGACTCGGAATCCTACAAGGCCGGCAGGCCGACGAACCTCGGGTTCGTGCATCGCGGCGCGACCTATTGGAAAGATGGCGACGACGAACGGGTATTCTTCGCCACGCACGACATGAAGTTGTGGTCGCTCGATGCCAAGACCGGCAAGCCCGCCGCGGGCTTCGCGGACGGCACCGCGATCGACCTGGCGGGCACGATGCGCCGCCCGGTGAACAAGAAAATGATGCAGGTCACCTCGCCGCTCACGCAATGCCGCGGGGTCATCGTGGTGGGCTCGTCCATCAACGACGGACCGACGCTGAAGGAAATGCCGCCGGGCGACGTGCGCGGGTATGACGCGAAAACCGGCAAGCTGCTCTGGACCTTCCACAACCCGCCCATGCCCGGCGAGTTCGGCTACGACACCTGGAAGGAAGGCGCGGCCGACTACACGGGCAACACGAATAACTGGACGATTTCCTCGGCCGACGAAGCACTCGGCCTGGTGTACATCCCCTTCGGCACGCCGACGAACGACTGGTACGGCGGCCACCGCAAGGGCGACGGCCTCTTCGCCGAGTCGCTCGTGTGCATCGACGCGCGCACGGGCGAGCGCAAGTGGCACTTCCAGACGACACACCACGGCCTGTGGGACTATGACCTTCCCGCGGCGCCGGCGCTGCTCGACGTGACGATCGCCGGCAAACCGCGCAAAATCCTGGCGCAGATCAGCAAGCAAGGGTTTATGTACGTCCTCGATCGCGTCACCGGCGAGCCGATCTGGCCGATCGAAGAGAAGGCCGTCCCGCAGTCCACGGCCGAGGGCGAAGAGTCTTCGCCGACCCAGCCGCATCCAACCAAGCCCGCGCCCTTCGAGTTGCAGGGCTCCTTCGAGAGGGACCTGATCGATTTCACGCCGGAACTTCGCGCGCAGGGCCTTGAAATCTTCAATAAGTACAATCACGGCCCGCTCTTCACGCCGCCGATGGAAGAAAAACCGACCCTCTACAATCCCGGTTGGGGGGGGCGGCGCGAACTGGATGGGCGTCGGTGTGGACCCGGAGACGGGCATCGTCTACGTGCCGTCGCAACAGGGCCCGATCAGCATCCAGCTTCAACGTCCGGATGCTGCGCGCTCGAACTTCACCTTCATCGGCAGGAATGATCCCGTCCGGGGTCCGCAGGGTCTGCCACTGTTCAAGCCGCCTTACGGCCGCATCACGGCCATCGATCTGAAGACCGGCGACGTCGCATGGATGCAACCGATCGGCGACGGCCCGGTGGACAACGCTGCGCTCAAGGACGTCGACATGGCCGCCTACTTGAAGAAAGCGGGCCTGCCGCGGCTGGGCGATGCAGGGCGTGGTCACCCGCTGGTCACCAAGTCGCTGCTGTTCCTCGCTAGCGGGTCGATGGGACGCGGCGCGCGCGGGGGCGACAGCGGTGGCGGAGCGGCCAAGCCGAACTTCCGGGCGCTCGACAAAGCGACCGGCGAAATCCTCTGGGAATTCGCGCTGCCGCAAGGCCCGACCGGCACGCCGATGACCTATGCGATTGACGGCAAGCAGTACATCACGGTGGCGACCGGCGGCGTCGGCTCGCCCTCGAAGTTGTATACCCTCGCGCTGCCCTGACCGGCCGCGCGCTGAAACGGAGTGGGCCGCGCCCGGCGCGGCGACAGGAGACCGCAAGATGAAGACGTGGATCGTTGCCGCGGCGCTGATGGTGGTGGCGCCGGGCGTCTTGGCGCAATTGCCGCCGGACGCGGTGCAACTCGACAAGGTGAAGATTTCCGAGAAGGTCAAGTCGCAAGACCTCGATCCCGTGACGCTCAAGCCCGCGGCCCCCGCGCTCGGCACCTTCGAGCACCAGGGAATCGTCTATGGCATAAGCGACGAAGGCTCGCGGGCCTCGTTCATGAAATCGCCGGACACCTTCGTGGAGCCAGCCACCAAGGCGCGATGGGAGCAGAACTTCATCGCCTCCATGAGCGCGATCTGGTGCCCGGTCACCGACGAAATCAGCCCCGGCGGTAATACCAAATGGGAAAAGATCGGGTTCACGTGGGAGTCCTGCTGCCAATTCTGCAACGACACCGTGCAGGACAGCGACTTCGTGACCGGCCTCGAGCGCTTGAAGGTCCGCGCGGGCAGATCGTGGGACATCATCGGGGGCGCGAAGTACACCGAAGGTGCGTCGAGCCCCGTCGAAGGCGCGATCAATCTGAACGCCGTCGCCGAAGCGCCGGCTGCCGCGCCAGCCCCGGACGGACACGATCACGCGGCAGCGGCCCCCGCCGCCGTGTGTGAGCCCGCCTATCTCAAGGGCGCCGATCTCCAACCGACCTACGCCGGCGGCGTCGCCAAGATCGTCGAGAACCGCTGTCTCGAGTGCCACCGCGAAGGCGGTATCTCACCGATGACGCTCAAGACGCTTGGCGAGATTCGCAAGTGGCAGAAGAACCTCAAGACGCACCTGCAAAACAATACGATGCCGCCCTGGCCGGCGGCGGGCGGCAGCTTCTCCAACGCCAAGGCGTTGACCGCCAAGGAAAAAGAGACGCTCCTCGCCTGGATCGCCGCGGGTTATGCGCCGGGCGAGGGTGCCTACACGCCGGAAAAGAAGATTGGCGAGTGGTTGATTGGCGAGCCGGACCAGACGATCGCGCTCGACGAATATACGATCCCCGCGGACGACGCCGACCACGTCCGCACGGCCGTGGTGGATCTCGGCGCGGCCGAAGACAAGTGGATCGTCGCCGCGGAAGTGCAGGCGGATAGTTTCCTGGTGCTCGAAGTGAACGGCGGGCCGCTCGGCGCGTACCACAAGGGCCAGACGGCAATACGCCTGCCCGAGGGCTACGGCTTCAAGGTGAAGAAGGGCGAGAAAGTGCCGGTGCGCGTGTTCTACATGAAGGAAAAGGGCTACGAAGAGACCGACTCGATGACGCGCATCGGCGTGCAGTTCGCCAAGGACGCCGCCGCGATCAAGCACGAAGTGCTCACCGAGCGCCTCGCAAACGACGACTTCACGCTGAAAGCCGGCGCGGAGAGCACCGAAGTCTCCGCGAGCTACACCTTCGCGGCGGACGGCGAAATCCTCGCGCTGAACCCGGTGCTGCGTCTGCGCGGGAAGTCGCTCAAGGCCACCGCCAAAACGCCGGACGGCAAGACGGCCGAGCTGCTCAACATCGGCCACTGGGACAACAACTACCACTTCTTGTATCAGCTCTGCGCGCCGATGTCCGCGCCCAAGGGCACCGTCGTCACCGTTACCGCGGTCTACGACAACTCCGCGATGAACGCCGCGAACCCCGACCCGAAAGCCGACGTGAAAGCCGGCCTAAACGGCGAGATGCTCGAAGGCTGGATGCTCTATGCCCTCACCGGCGGCCCCGCGACCAAGACCGCGATGCAGGACTGCTGCGAAGCCCCGGCGAAAGCCAAGACCATCGCCGGACAGTGATCGAAACGAAATGTAGGGGCGGGGCCCTGTCCCCGCCCTGCCTTCGGAGCGGCGACTCGGGTGCGCACCGGGCGGCCACAGGGGGCCGCCCCTACGGCATTTTTCGTTTTATCTCTTTTCCAACATAAACAATCTATTGATCGTAGGGGCGGGGCCCTGTCCCCGCCCTGCTTCGGAGCGGCGGCTCCGGTACGCACTGGGCGGCCACGGGGGGCCGCCCCTACGGACGCGACGTTGTCGCGGTGTTCCGCGTGGTCATCTTCCGCTGCTAAGGGGATTCTCGGGATCGTCCGCCCACTTCGCCGGATTTTCCAGAACGTATTCGGCGATGCGGCCCCAATCTTCCTCATCTCGAATAACGTGTTCGTGATAATTGCGTTGCCAAAAGTGTCCGCGAAAACGCGGCCAGCCGTTTTCCTTGACTCCTTCGATGTATCGATTCGTCGTAAGACTCTTGAATCGGCCGACGATCTCTGAGACCGACAGACCGCTGCTCGCGTCACCGTCTTCTGGAAAGGGCAGAGTGGGCGGCGCGGACAGCGACGGTCCGCCGATTGTCGGACTCGGAATTCCTCCGAGAACAAGAATCCCGTGCAGGTGGTTCGGCATTACAACGTGGTAGTCGATCTCGACACCCGCGTAGTTGACTGGAATTTCACGCCAGATGGTGTCGAAGATCTCGCCAACCGAATTGAGGCGCATTGTGCCATCTTGGATCTCTCCAAAGCGGCAGGCGCGATCCTGTGCGACGAGCGTCACGAAATAGGCACCGGCTTTTGAATAGTCGAAGCCGGGGAGGCGAATTGAGCGGCGATGGTGTTTGTCCGGATCGTAGGGCATCGCGGCGGCGTGAACGGGTCTCGATTTAAAATACCGTGGTCGATGGTTAGCCCAGGGCGGCCACGGGGGGCCGCCCCTACTGTATCTCTTTTCCGACATAAACAATCTATTGATCGTAGGGGCGGGGCCCTGTCCCCGCCCTGCGTTCAACCGGATACTATGGTGTTTACGCGAAATATGTGCGCGAGGTGTTCGCCGCGACCAGATTCTCTTCGAGGTGCGCGAAATTTTGCATGTCGGCGTTGACGACGTCGAGGCCGTTCTCGAGCACGTAGGCATAGGCGCGCTGGAAGGAGCTGAGCGAGGCGTCCATGAGCTTGGGGCCGTAATGCGAATCGAAGGCCGCGGCGTTTCCTTTGCCCTCGGTGCCGGGCGCGGAGAGGAAGCGTCCGGCCTTCATGCCGACGAGGCCGATGCCCGCCTCGCGGGCGCGCGCGAGGAGCGGCTGCACGTCTTTCAAGGTCGGCGAATTCTTCACGATGCGCGCCGTGATGGGGCTGTACCAGCCCGCGGGCGAGAGCGCGATCATCGCTACGTCATAGAAACCCGCATCGATGGCGGCCTCCAGGCACTCGCCCGCGCGCAGGTGCGTGCTGATGCCGAAGTGCCCGACCTTGCCGGCGGCCTTGGCCGCATCGAAGGCCTTCTTCATCTCCTCGCTCTTCACGAGCGAGGGTTGATCGACCATCATGATGTAGTACGCGTCGACGTAGTCCGCCTTCATGTCGATCAGGCTCTGATCCAGCAGCCCGCTCCACTGCTTCGCGGCGGCCTGCGCCTGTTCGACCGTGACGCTCTCGCCGGGCTTCAGTTGAATCGGGCGCACCGGCGCTTTCGAGGTCACCCAAATCTCGCCCTTGTGCGCCTTGTAGAAATCCGCAAACGCATTTTCCGCCTGCTTGTAGTACGAATTGCTGCCGAGGTCGAAATGATTCACGCCCGCCTCAAACGCGCGATCGAGCAACCGCACCGCGCGCCCGCCCGAAAGCGCCGCGCCCCCGCCGAACACCAGGCGGCTGCACATGAGCTTTGTGCGCCCGAGTTGGCGGTATTGCATGACGTCGGGCCGGTGATTGCGGTAGTCCAGGCCGTCGCTGGGTTTTTCCGCGGCGGATGCGCGGCCGGTGGCGAGGGCGGCGGTGGTGGCGATGGCGGAGGCCTTGAGGAAATCGCGACGCGCAAGACCTTCGTTCGGATCGTGCTGATGCATGGGAACGGTCCTCTTGGTCGAGAGCCCATATTCTAACACTGCCCAATCGAGATCGGGCCATGCGTGCTGAGGCGGGGGGGGCCTTCCAGCCCGTGATGAGACGGCGGCACCGGTTTGCACAGGGCGGGGACGGGGCCCCGCCCCTACGGCTTTTCGTGATTTATCGTTTTCCAGAATAAACAATCTACAGTCGTAGGGGCGGAGCCCTGTCCCCGCCCTGCCTTCGGAGCGGCGACTCCGGTGCGCACTGGGCGGCCACGGGGGGCCGCCCCTACAAACAGATCGGGCCGGGACCTTCGCAAGGTCCCGGCCCGGAGTTTTGGCGTTTTATTGGGCTTATGCGACGTAATACTTCTCGAAGTCGCGGGCTGCGACGAGGTTTTCCTCGAAATGCTTGAAGTTTTGCATGTCGGAGTTCATCGTGTCCATGCCGTTCGCCAGGCAGTAGGCGTAGGAACGCTGGAACGCGCTCAGGCCCGACTTCAGATAGCCCTCGCTGTAGTGCTTGTCGAAGGCCGCCTCGTCGCCCTTGCCGAGCGCGGTGCCTGGGGCGATGAAGCGGGCAGCCTTCATACCCACCAGGCCGATGTCCGCCGCGCGGGCCTTTGCGATCAGCGGCTTGAGGTCAACCATCGGCGGAGTATCGCCCAGCAACTGCTTGCTGTCCCAGTCATACCAGCTACCCGGCGTGATCGCGATCATCGCCAAGCTGTGCCAGCCGCACTCGATCGCCGCTTCGAGGCAGGGGCCCGCGCGTTTGTGCGTGCTCAGGCCGTAGTGCCCAATCTTGCCCGCGTCTTTGGCCTTGAGGAAGGCGTTGTGCATTTCCTCGCTCTTCACGCAATCGGGATCGCCGACGCCCATCAGGTAGTAGGCGTCGATGTACTCCACGCCGAGATCCGCGAGGCTGCCCTCGAGCAGTTCGGTCCAATAGGTCGCGTCCTGCTGCGCGAGTTCCTTCGTGTACTTCACACTCTCTTGCGTGCCCATACCATTGCGCGCGAAGGCCTTCGAGGTCACCCACACGTCCTTTCGGTTCGCCTTGAGGAAGGGCGCGAGCTCCTTCTCGGAGCCTTTGTAGTAGACCGTCGTGCCGACGTCGAAGTGATTCACGCCCTGCTCGAATGCGCGATCCAGCAGGCGCGTGGCCTTGCCGCCCATGAGCGCCGCGCCGCATCCGAAGGTCAGGCGGCTGCACATGAAGTTTGTGCGGCCGAGGCGCGTGTATTTCATCTTTTCCGGCTGGTAGTTGCGGTAGTCGATGTCCTCGGCGCGCACCTGCTTGCCCGAGGCCGTCGTGATCACCGCGCCCGCGACTGTGGCGGCCGCGCCGGTCTTTATGAACGCGCGGCGATCCATCGTGTGTTGCGCAGTCTGCTCACTCATTCAGTCACCCTCCGTTGCGCGGCGGTCCGAAGCCGGACCGAAGCGATAAGGCCCATATCCCGATGGCCAGCAGCATAACAGAATCTCCACGCACCGGCCATGCGGCGACACTCGGATAAACCCCGCCCAGCGCGGCGAGTGCCCGACACACAACATGCGCCCCGAACCCGGAGTTTGGGGTTTCCCTCGGGCATTCGTTAAACTTATAGTCTCCATTCCAGACTCGCACCGAATCCAGGAGAACTCTTGTGAACGTCCTTCGTAAGGTCTTAATGGGTATTGGGTTAGGCGCTGCCGCCGCCTTCGTAGGCTGCGCGCCTTCGGACGAACCACCAGCGCCCGCCGCGTCCGAAACCGCGCCAGCGGCCGCGCCGGAAGCCCAGTCGGTCGCGCCCGTCGCCGGCATTGGGGCGATCGAGATCGCTACGGCGACCGCGCCCGCCGGAGAAGTCGCGCCCATCGGCGAGGAGTCCGAACCCAAGGATGCCAAGCCCGTCGCCGGCGGGGAAACTGCCGGTGCCGAAGGCGGCGACGGCGTCGACCACTCGATCACTGACGCCTCGGCTTCATTTGGCGACGACAACCTGGTGAAGGACCTCGCGCCGCAAGGCTGGAAACAGACCGGGCCGATCGAGCATTACAACGTTGCTGCGCTGTACAACAAGATCAACGGGCGCTCGGAATTGTATATGGCCTACGACGTGCTCGGCCTGAGCTGGGTGAGTTTCGTGCAGGAGGGCGACGCGGACAACTTCGTCGATCTCTTCGTGTACGACATGCGCACACCGAAGAACGCCTTCGGGATTTACTCGGTCGAACGCGAACCGGGACAGACTCCGGCGGATCTCGGCCGGCTCTCGTATCAGACCGGATCGAATTTTTATTTCTGGCAGGGCAATCACTACGGATACGTGAACGCCTCGCGCAAGAATGACGACAACTCGAAGGCGGGCCACGGCGTGCTCCTCGCGCTCATGCAGCGCCTCTCGGACTCCGGCGAAGCGATCGACGGCCTGGACTGGCTGCCTCAGGAAGGCCTCATCCAGGACACGGTGCAATACTTCAAGGCCGACGCGCTCAGCCTCGATTTCCTGACCGACACCTTCGCCGGTCAATACCAGATCGGCGACAGAAAAGTCCGCGCCTTCGTCTCGCGCCGGGCCAACGAAGCGGAGGCCGCGGACATCCTGAGCTCCTTCGGCGAATACAGCAAGAACTACGCGGAAGGCGCCGAAGCGATCACGGTCGATGACGTCGCCGTGACCCTCGCCGATTGGGGCGGCGTCTTCGACGGCGTCTTCCACATCGGCGCGACGGTAGCCGGCGTCTCCAACGTGGAAGGCAAGGAAAACGTAAACGCCGCGCTGAACACGCTAATCAAGCAGATCAAATCGCAGCAACAACCGTAGGGGCGGGGCCCTGTCCCCGCCCTGCCTTCGGAGCGGCGACTGCGGTACGCACTGGGCGGCCACGGGGGCCGCCCCTACCGGTTATTTACGCGTATCCTGGAGGCGGCGCGTATCCGCCGGACACTTCCGTCAACCGTCCCGCGAGATCGATCGTCGTGCCGTCTTCGAGGTAGGGCCCCATGATCTGCAGGCCGACCGGCAGGTTGTGGTCCTTCGTCCGGCCGACCGGCGCGACCGTCGCGGGCAGCCCGGTCATCGTAGCGAAGGATATCCAGTAGAGCAGATCGAGGTAGGCGCGCTTGCCGAGCGAGGTCTCCAGCGTGCGGAGCATCATCGGCTCGGAGTGATCGTGCGGGAAGGCCGGCAGAAAATTCGTCGGCATAAGAAACGCGTCGTAGTCTTTGAAAAACCCCTGCCACTGGTATTGCGCTTGAATGCGCTTGTTCTGCAGATCGACGTACGCGCGCGCGTTCATGCCCATCGTCTTCATGGCCAACTGGACGATGTTGACGCTCGAGAATCCCGCGGGCGGAATCTTGTCGGCGGGCGGCGGCGCCTGCGGCGGGATGGACAGCAGCAGGATTTGCAGATACAGTTCCAACTGCTCCAGCGGATTGATGCCTTCGGGCCAGCCCTCCTCGACCGTCGCGCCCGCCTTCACTAGCGCCTCGACTGCGCCGTGCAATTGCTCCTTCACCTCGGGGACGACCGGGCACATCGGGTCGTCGATTACGAAGCGGACCTTGTACTCCTTGAGGTTCGCGCGGCGCGCGGGCGGCATCTTCCACGAATACGCGGCCGCGTCGAGGCCGTCCGGCCCGCCGAGCACCTCCATCGCCGCCTTCAGGTCCCCGGCGCTGCGCGCGAGCGGCCCGCAGACCGAAAGCACATTGGGCAGGGACGGCGGCCCCGGCGGATTGAAACCCGTCTTCGGCACGACGTGGACGGTCGGCTTGTGACCAAAGACGCCGCAGAAATTCGACGGTTCGCGGATCGATCCGCCGATGTCGCTGCCGGTCTCGAGGTACGTCAGACCAGCGGCCACGGCCGCCGCTCCGCCGCCGGTCGAGCCGCCGGTGGTGCGCGTGAGGTCCCAGGGATTGTTTGTCGTGCCGTAGATCGGGTTGTAGGTCTGCATGTCAAGCGCGTGTACGGGCAGGTTCGTCTTGCCGAGAATGACGCCGCCGGCCTTGCGCATGCGCGTGACGACCGTTGCGTCGAAGTCGGTGATGTGGTCCTTCAGCTCGGGCGCGCCCGAGGTCGTCGCCACGCCCTTCATCGCGATCATTTCCTTGATCGTCATCGGCACGCCGTGGAACGGGCCCCAGACCTCGCCGCGCGCGGTCGCCTCGTCGGCTTCCTTCGCGCGCCGGCGCGCTTCGTCGGGAAAGCGCAGCACGATGCTGTTGATCTTCCCATCGAAAGTCTCGATGCGCGTGATCATGCGCTCGGTCAGTTCAGTGGACGACACTTTCTTTTCGCGAATGAGCCGGGCAGCTTCGGTCGCGGTGATGAAGTCGAATTCGCCGGCCGGTTCGGCCCACGCGCGCGGCATCGGGGGCAGCGCCTGCATGGCTGCCGCGGCGGCGGCGGTGGCCGTGGCGGCACGAAGAAATTCGCGGCGAGAGAGGGTCTTGGGCATGATGAGGACTCCGGCAGAAGTTGCTCGATGGCGATCAAAGCTGGAATATAGCAGCCGATG
Organism: Candidatus Hydrogenedentales bacterium; assembly: GCA_038916785.1. Classification (GTDB taxonomy): domain Bacteria; phylum Hydrogenedentota; class Hydrogenedentia; order Hydrogenedentales; genus VFKU01. The sequence goes on from JBCLBO010000049.1 coordinate 14,365, forward strand.
CACCTGCGATCAACGAGTCGCGTGCTGTGGGCCGCGCAAGGAAACACGTCCGTCCGCAGATGACGCGGATGGGCGCAGATAGGTGCGCGATTGAATGTCGTGGATGCCGCGATACGCTCGGGGTTTGTAGATGTATGATTCGAAAGAAAAGGCGATTGCGTGGATCTGGTGCGCCACGGCCTATGCGGTGGCCGTCGGCGCGGCGGTCGCGGCGGGATACGCGGTGCGTGAACAACTCCATCCCCTTCTGACCGTGGCCGTCGCCGACGCGGCGGGCACCCTGGTCATTTTCGGGTTTAGCCTCGCGTTCAATAATTCGAGCTTCTATGACCCCTACTGGAGCGTCGCGCCGATGGTCATGGTGGTGTATTGGGCGCTTGCCGAGGTCTCCACTGACGCCGATCACATTCGAGAGTTGATCGTGATCGCGCTGGTGTGGGCCTGGGGCGCGCGGCTGACGTTTAACTTCCTCAAGGGCTGGCCCGATGTGCGCCACGAAGATTGGCGCTACGTGAATATTCGAAAGGCAAATGGCCGCGCCTATTGGCTTGTGAGTTTTTTCGGTATTCATTTCGCGCCGACGATTTGGGTCTATCTTGGGTGCCTTGCGTTTTTTCCCGCGTTCACGTCGTCGCGCCCCTTCGGCGCGAATGATGCCTTCGCAGCGCTCTTCACCGCGGGCGCGATCGCGCTGGAAGCGATCGCGGATCGCCAGTTGTGGCAGTTCCGCCGGTCGAACCCGGAGCCGGGCGCGATTATGAAGTCCGGCCTGTGGAAAAAAAGCCGGCATCCAAATTACCTCGGCGAGATATCGTTTTGGTGGGGCCTGTATTTGTTCGGCCTCGCGGCAAATCCGGCCCCGTGGTGGACCGTCGCCGGTCCGCTCAGCATCACCCTCCTCTTCGTGTTCATCAGCGTGCCAATGATCGACAAGCGCCACCTCGCGCGCAGGCCGGAGTACGCCGAACACATGCGCAGCACCTCCGCGCTGATACCCGTCGGACGGAAGCGGCGGTTTCGGGGATAGCGCCCCTAATGGTAGTGCGCATTTGTTGCCATCAAGCAAAAAACCCAGGTGCGAAACAAGGTTATTTATTGAATTTACGTATTTTCTATTCCATATTAGAGCGTAATCTAATATGTTGTAACGTATGTTATAATCCAATGTCTGAGATTTTGAATTTCAAAGCGAGGATCCAATGACCAAGCTCAAGGTGGTGACGATTGGGAATTCGGTCGGGGTGACCCTGCCGAAGGAGATCCTGGAGCGGCTTCGCGCGAAGAAGGGCGACACCCTGTACGCGATCGAGACGCCAAACGGCATCGAGCTGACGCCCTATGACCCGGAATTCGCGGCGCAGATGGAGGTCGCGGAGGGCGTCATGCGGCGGCGGCGCAACATGCTTCGCAAACTCGCCGAGTAGGCTATGCAGGAGCCCATTTGGATTACGGATAAAGCCGCACTCGCGATTCACGGCCGCCAGATTTCGGAGCATGGCGGTGACGACGGCGTCCGGGATCAGGGGCTGCTCGAATCTGCGCTGGCGCGTCCGCGGAACATTTTCGTGTATGAGCCGGACACAGTCGATTGGGCGCGGCTGGCGGCGGCGTATCTGGTTGGGATTGCCAAGAATCACCCTTTCGTTGATGGGAATAAGAGGGTCGCGGCGGTCGTGTGCGAGTCGTTCCTGAACAAAAATGAAGTGCAACTGCACGCAACAGATGAGGATTTTTACGACGCGGTGCTAGGGGTGGCCACTGGCACTATCGATGAGGATAATCTGGTCGGCTGGATTCAGCAGAGGTTGCGGATCGAATGAAGTTCGACGTAAAGGACTCCGTTGCAAGCCTATTCCGGAAACTGCGGCGGGCTTCGGAACTTCCAGTTGTTCTTTTGCCGGACTTTCCAACTACGCATGAAGAAATTCTTCACGCGAATCGACTTGGCTTGGTGGCGATGCTCCGGCTTTATCTACTGGGTCGCTGCTCGAACGACGCGGTCGTCGATGGAAAATATGAAATTGAGAGCCGCGCAGCCGGGACGAGACGCCGTTTCAACTACTGCGACAGCGGCGTCGGAATACGTGAACTGGAAGCAACTGTCGAGATGGGTTTCGAAGATCCATTCAAGAGTTTCACAATCAATCAAGGTCATGCACCGAGCCGTGAAGAGATCGACTTTGTACGTCGGTTGATTCTATTTTTGGAATCCGATACCGAATACCGAATACCGAATACCGAATACCGATGGGCCGCATACTCGCGCGGATGCGGGTTGATTGTCGCCGATATATTGACGCTCGGATTGACGCGGCTTATCTGGCCGCACAAAAAGCCGGTGAAGGGCGATGAGGACGTATGGCCTTTCTTTACGCAGGCGGAATTTGAGGCGATCGCGCAGTCAGCACCAATCCCACCTACGGTAGTCGACGAGCCTGCGCCTGGAATGAAGTAGGTGCGGCGGTCGCGCGGGAGCGCGACCCTCCCACTCCTTTTCGCGATTGGTTGGCCGTAAAAAGCCACGCCTAAGCGCAGCTTAGGCGTGGCACCCTGCCAGGTTTCCGTGCTTCGACCGCGCGGGAGCGCGGCGTTCCCGGGATTAGGCGTCGCCTTCTTCGATGATTAGGTTGGTGGACTTATATAGTTCTTCGAGGGAGCGGCCTCGGGCTATGTTGATGCGGTTGAGGCGTTTTTGGCATTGGGCGGCGGCGAAGTTGGTGGTGTCGGTGGGGTCGAAGCCGAAGGGGTGGGCGGCGTATTTTTCGAGGGCTTGCAGGGTCATGGTTTGGGAGGCCTCTAGCATTTCGGCCATGACTTCTTCGACGATGGACCAAAGGGCAGGCTCTTCGGCGAGGAGACGCGAGATGAGGAAGACGCCGTAGGCGATGTGGCGGGACTCGTCGAGCTGGATATTGCGGATACCCGCGCGGGCGCCGGGGAAGATGTTGTTTTGATCCATGATCGAGTACCACATGTAATAGCCGGTCTCGGCCATGATGCCTTCGATGGCGAGGCTGTAGGTGGTGGCGGCGCGGACCATGTTCTCGCGCGAGGGGTTGTCGGTGAGGGCGCCGAGGCGTTCGGGGAGGATTTCGTAGAAGACGCGGGAGTAGCACGGCCCGTGGTGGCTGGAGAGGTCGGCCGGCGCGCCTATGGCGCCGAGGAAGCGGCTGAAGAAATCCAGGTGCTTGGCCTCTTCCCAGAGGAAAGAGGTGAGGAAGATTTCTTCTTCGATGCGTCCTTCGCGCGCGATGACGTTGATCAGCGGCAGTAGATCGAGCGTGACGGCCTCTTCGCCGGCTTGAAATTGCGAGGCGAGGTAGAGCACGTAGTCGCGCTGATCGTCGTTGAGTTTTTTCCAGTCCTCGACGTCTTGCGAGAAGTCGATGTCGGTGGGGTTCCAGATGCCGAGGCGCTTGGCCTTCTCCCAAAGCACCATGGGGGGAATCTCGCGGCGGAGCCCGCGGGTGGTGGTGGCGAAACTCTTGTGGGTGAAGGGGGCGGGTGCAACGGCCATGAGGTTCTCCTTGGCCCGCGCAGGGCCGGATGGGTGCGCATCGAAACCAGATGCTATCAGGGCCGCGTTGCGGGGACAAGATGACCATTGCGCCCTGACGAAGCGCGTGGCGGGACGTGGGGCTGGGGCGCGTGGCCTCTTGGGTATCGCCCCGAACGCACGCCTAAGCAGAGCTTAGGCGTGGCACCCGAACTGGCTTGCACTGCGCGGAATTTCAGATCGAGTCGGCTACGATCTCCGCGAGATCGCGGACGGCGACTTCATCTATTTTACCGGTGGCCTTCACGCCGTCGGTGAGCATGGTCATGCAGAAAGGGCAGGCCGTGACGATGGTGGTGGCGCCGGTGGCGAGGGCCTCGGCGGTGCGGTTGCCGTTCACGCTGGTGCCGATCTTTTCTTCCATCCACATGCGTCCGCCGCCGCCGCCGCAGCAGAAGCTTTTGTTGCCGTGGCGCTCCATCTCGACGTAGTGGTCCGCGCCGGCCGCGGCGGCGAGCACGTTGCGCGGGGACTCGATGATGTCGTTGTAGCGGCCGAGGTAGCAGGGGTCGTGGTAGGTCACTTTACCGTTGCCTGCCTTCGCGGCGTCGGGTTTGATCTTGCCGTCCTTGATGAGTTGCTGGATGAGGTCGGTGTGGTGGATGACTTCGTAGTTGCCGCCGTAGTCGGAGAATTCGTTCTTGATTGAGTTGAAGCAGTGCGGGCAGGACGTGAGGACTTTTTTCACGTTGTAGTTTTTGAAAGTCTCGACGTTCTGCTGCGCGAGCGTCTGCGCGAGGAGTTCATTGCCGATGCGCTTGGCGCTGTCGCCGGTGCAGGATTCCTCGGCGCCGAGGATGGCGTAGCTGACGCCCGCCTGGTTCAGAATTTTCACGAGCGCTTCGCTCACTTTGATGTAGCGCTGGTCGTAGGACCCCGCGCAGCCGACGAACCAGAGGTATTCGGCGTCGGCCTTCTCGCTCATGAGCGGCACGTTTTTGCCTTTGGCCCAATCGCCGCGGGAGGACTGCGGCAGGTTCCAGGGGTTGGACTGGCCCTCGATGTTGCGGAGCGCACCTTGGGCCTCTTCGGGGAAGTCGCCCTCCATGAGCACGCGCGACTGGCGGATTTTGAGCAGCTTGGTCATCGGCTGGATTTCGACCGGGCAGGCCTCTTCGCAGGCGCGGCAGGAGGTGCAGGCCCAGAGCACGTCGTGCTCGATGATGTCGCCGTATAGCTTGTGCGCGGGTTCGGCGTCCTTGTTCTTTAGCAGCGCGGGGCCGTCGCGCAGCAGGTGGTCCTTGATGTCGAGCACGACTTTCTTCGGGTTGAGCGGCTTGCCGGTCAGGTAGGCCGGGCAGACCTCCTGGCAGCGTCCGCACTCGGTGCACGCCATGACGTCGAGCAATTCCTTCGCGGTGAAGTCGGTGAACTTGACGACGCCGAAGGAGGTGGCATTTTCGTCTTCAAGGTTGAGTTTGTCGAGGTGGCCCTTGACGCGCGGTTCGCGGAAGAAGAGGTTCGGCAGCGCGGTGACGACATGGACGTGCTTCGAATACGGGATATAGACGAGGAATCCGAGCACGATGAGGTTGTGGAACCATTCGAATACGAAAAAGGCCGTGCCGGTTTCGCTGATGTCGGTCACGGCTTCGCCGCGAAGAAAGAGCGCGCGGAGCGTCCAGGTGACGGGCATGAATCCGGGCCGCGCGAAGAGGACGCCAATGCCGAAGTAGCAGACGATCAGGCCGCCGATGAGGCCGAGGATGATCAGCGCGTCAAGCTGGTGCGACCAGGGGCCTTCGAGGCGTTTGGGCTTAATGACGAAGCGGCGATGGAGTCCCAACACGATCGCGACCATGACGATCGCGCCGAAGAAGTCCTGCATCGAGTTCATGAAGGGGTAGATGGGCCCGAGGAAGGCCCAGGTGAATTCGTGTCCGATGAGGCCGCGGATGAGGCCCTCGACGGTGCCGAAGGTGAGGACGAAGAATCCCCAGAAGATGAAGAAGTGCCACCAGCCCGAGGGTTCGCGGATGACGAGCTTCTGTCCGAAGCCCTTGACGGCGAGGTCCTTGATGCGGCCGGGGAGTCGGTCGAGGCCGAGCGTGCCCTGGCCGAGGTTCACCAGGCGATAGATGAGGTACAAGCGCGCGAAAAAAATGCCGTGCGCGGCGATGACGAGCGCCCAGAGAATTGCCATGCTCATTTTTGGATCCCCCGCCTCCCGCAGCCCTTGTTAGAGGTTACCGGGCTTGGCGGTGAAGGTCAAGCCCGGGTGATTCGGACAATGTTGCTTTTGCACTCATTCGCCAATCGGGAGATTGGCGTTCCCGCATTCGCCAATCGGGAGATTGGCGTTCCCGGGGGTTTACTTCCCGAGCACTTTCTTCGCTTCGGCGGTCAGGATCGGGACGACTTCGAAGAGATCGCCGACGATGCCGTAGTCGCATATTTTGAAAATGTTGGCCTCGGGGTCTTTGTTGATGGCGACGATGATGCGGCTGGTGCGCATGCCGGCCTGGTGCTGAATCGCGCCGGAGATGCCGCAGGCGATGTATAGGTCCGGGCTGACGACTTTGCCGGTCTGGCCGACCTGGTGCGAGTGGTGAATCCAGCCGGCGTCCACCGCTGCGCGGCTCGCGCCGAGCGCCGCGCCGAGCACGTTGCACAGTTCCTGGAGCATCTTGTAGGGATCGGGACCGCCGAGGCCGCGTCCGCCGGAGACGATAATTTTGGCTTCGGTGAGTTCGATGGAGCCGGCGGCGGCATGGGCGACGTTCTTGATGACGGTGCGCAGATCGACGGAGGGCATCGGGCGCTTGACGACTTCGGGCGCGGGGCTGCCGTCGCGCACGAGCGCGACGACGTTGGGCCGCAGCGAGACCATCGCGGGGATGGTATTCACGCGCGCATCGGACACGATCTTGCCGGCGAAGAGGGGCTTCTTGGCGACGAGACCGTTGTTCCACTCGGCGTCGAGGCAGTCTTGCGCGAGCTCCACGCCAATGCGGCCGGCGACCGACGCGCAGAACTCTTTACCGGTGGCGGAGGCCGAGCCGACGATGACTTTCGCGCCGAGTTCCTGGGCGAGGTCGCGCACGATGGGCACGTAGCCGTCGCTCGAATAGTGCTCGAGCTTGTCGCTCTCGAAGGCGAAGACTTTCTTCATGCCGAAGCCGGCGAGCTGCGCGGCCTGGTCGCCCAACGCGCGGCCGATGAACACGCCATGCAATTCGAGCCCGGCCTTCTGCGCAATCTGGCCCGCCTTGCAGGCCGCCTCTAGCGCGCAGGCCTTCAGCGCGCCGCGTTGTTCGAGTAGGACCAGTACGCTCATGAATGACTCCTTCGTGTCTTGTCGCCGACCCTAGATCGCCCTTTCAGGGCTAATGATTTTCTTCGTCGCGCTACCCAGGGCGTCGCTCGCTATCGCTCGCTTTGCCCTGGGCTATTCTAGGACGCCCCTTCGGGGCTAATACCATCCTCTTGTGTTGCCGTTGTTAGATCTCGCGTTGTCGTTACTGAATCTTGCGTTGTCATTACTCAATCGCACGTTGTCGTTGCTGAATCTCGCGTTGTCGTTGCTGAATCTCGCGTTGTCGTTGCTGAATCTTGCGTTGTCGTTACTCAATCGCACGTTCACGTGATCGCAGGTTGACCCGCATCGAACGGAGACCGATGCTACCGTTAGAGAACCTTTTCCTCTTCGCGGAGCGCGGAGAGCAGAAGCTTCACGCGCTCTTCGCTGGTGCCCTGCAGGACCTTGTTCAGGCGATCCGCCCGCGGGAGTGCGAGGCCCTCGATGCTGATGCCCGAGGCGATGTCCGCTGCGGAGAGGCCGAGGTCGGCGAGGGAGAATTCCTTAATTTCTTTCTTCTTCGCCTTCATGATGTTCGGCAGGGTCGGGTAGCGCGGCGTGTTGATGCCCTTCTGGATCGTGAAGAGCGCAGGGAGCGCGACTTCAATCTTGTAGCTGCCGCCCTCGATTTCGCGTTCGACGGTGGCGACGTTGCCGTTCAGTTCGAAATCCATGACGACGGAGGCGTGGGGGATATTGAGGATTTCAGCGATCCGCTCGGGGACCTGCGAAGCGTCGTCGTCCACCGCTTGCTTGCCCGCGAAGACGAGCTGGACGTCTTCTTTTTTGAGCGCGGCGGCGAGGACCATTGCGGTGCCGCGGCAGTTGACACCGGCCGTGGCGCCGTCCTTCACGAAGATCGCGCGGTCCGCGCCCATGGCGAGCGCGGTGCGAATCGTTTCCTGGCTACCCTCGGGACCCATGGTCACGACGATGACCTCGGTGGCCTTGCCGGCCTCCCTGAGTTGGATGGCTTCTTCAATCGCATGCTCGTCGTAGGGACTCATCACGTACTTGAGGCCGGTAGTGTCCACGGACTTGTTGTCGGCGCCGATCTTCAAGACCGAGGCCGTGTCCGGGACTCGCTTCATCAGGACTGCAACTTTCATCGGCATGATCCTCTATGAGGGTTTGGCATGTGGGTCCCGGTCCAGAACGGCCGGGAGCATCTCGGGCGCCTCGTGCGCACGGGCAAATCGGCCTGTGCGCACGGGGGCGTTCTATATAGTTAAGATCATAACCTTTTTCCGGAGGCGCGCTCAAACGGGCATTCCGCCGCCCCTGCAATCACTTGGATCGGACATTCGAGTCGAATGGTCTCCGGTGTGTCCCGGAGGGACGCAATGATAGGGTATACGCGTCCGAATCGTTCAGTCCCAGTAGGGACGGCTGGCTCGGGATCATCCGTCCCTACCGGGACTCAAATAAAGGCGGGGAATCACCCGCCGTTAAAACGGCGGGCTACTATCACGG
>JBCLBO010000050.1:0-22656 GCA_038916785.1 Candidatus Hydrogenedentales bacterium
TCGCGTACCGATCGCCATGCGCTTATTCCGCAAATCCTTAGCGGCACCGTGCAATTCAACCGTCACTCAGGAGGAAGGACCATGTCACAGCTTCCGCAATTTCATTCCGCGATTGCTGCGGTGCTTACGGCACTCGCCACAGGGGTTTGCCTGATGCCGGCAGAACCGGCGAACGGGCAGCCACCGGGGAGTTTCGGCGATGACGTGAAGTTTCTTTCGGCGCACACGGACGCGATCACGCTGTCGGATGCGGCGGGGATGGCGCAGGTGGCCGTCGTGCCGGCGTATCAGGGGCGAGTGATGACGAGCACGACCGGCGGCGCGGAGGGGCCGAGCTTCGGCTGGATCAACCGCGAGCTGATCGCGTCGGGCAAGACGCTGGCGCATATGAACCCCTACGGCGGCGAGGACCGGTTCTGGCTCGGACCGGAGGGCGGGCAGTTCGCGCTGTTCTTCAAGAAGGGCGATCCTTTCGACCTCGATCATTGGCAGACGCCCGCGATGATGGACACGGAGCCTTTCGAGGTGGTCAGCCAGTCGCGGGACTCGGTCGTGTTCAAGAAGGAATCGACGCTCGTGAATTATTCGGGCGCGACCTTCAGTTTTCGGATCGGACGCACGGTGAATCTGCTGGACCCGAAGCGCGTGGGCGAGTTGCTCGGCATCGGCGATGCCTCGGGCGTGGGGCTGGTGGCGTATGAGACGGTGAACACGCTGACGAACACGGGGACGAGCGCGTGGACGAAGGAGACGGGGCTGCTTTCGATCTGGATTCTCGGCATGTTCAAGCCGTCGCCGGAAACGACGATTGTGATTCCGATTCAGCAGGGGCCCGAGAGCGCGCTCGGGCCGAAGGTGAACGACGCGTACTTCGGAAAGGTGCCGGCGGAGCGGCTGCGCGTGGAGGAGCGTACCCTGTTCTTCAGCGGCGACGGCACGTACCGCAGCAAGATCGGCATCTCGCCGCGGCGCGCAAAGCCGATCGCCGGCAGCTACGACGCGGGCGGCAAAGTGCTCACGCTGGTGCAATTCAACCAGCCGCAGGGCAAGACCGACTACGTCAACTCAATGTGGGAAATGCAGAAGGAACCCTTCGCCGGCGACACCGTGAACAGCTACAACGACGGCCCACCGTCGCCCGGCGCGAAACCGCTCGGGCCGTTCTACGAACTCGAGACCTCCTCGCCCGCGGCGGCCCTCGCCCCCGGAGAATCCATCACGCACATCCACCGGACCTTTCATTTCCAGGGGGATGAGGCCGCGCTGGATCCCATCAGCGCGAAGGCGTTAGGGGTGGCGTTGGTCGATGTCCAGAGAGCATTGTCTCGGCACTAAATGGACGAACAACCACCGGTGGATTCCACACCTGCGGGTTAAATGGGGACGGGTTAAATTGGGACAGCGGAGCTGTTGAGAAAGTCGAATTCACGCGTCTGCCGCGATCCCTCGACTCTTGAGAAGTCCATTTTCGTTGGTGTTTTCATCATGCGAGTCCGTCGTGTAAGTGCCCTTCGGATGGAGAACAGGGCTTTTTCAACAGCTCCACAGCCACCTATTTATGAATAAAATGGGCGCCTCAATAAATAGGTGGCTGTCCCTATTTTACAAGGTGGCTGTCCCTATTTTACACTACAGCTCCACAGCCACCTATTTTACTCGGCCAGTTCTTCGATGCGCGTCTGCCCCACGCCTCCCGCGGCTGCGTCCGCCTGGTCGGTTATGTCATCCGTCGCGTGCTGGGCTGGAGCGACGCGGACGGCCATTCCTTCGAAGAGAGGGTCCCGTCTCCTACGCTGACCTCGTCGGCCGCGCGGGCCTCAGCCGCTCTTGAGAGCGAACTCCTTTTCCAGAATCGCTTGGGTGGTTTTGAGCACAGTGTCGGGGTTGAGCGAGATGCTGTCGATACCCTGCTCCACGAGGAACTGCGCGAACTCCGGGTAGTCGCTCGGCGCCTGGCCGCATATGCCGATTTTGCAGCCCCTCGCGCGGCAGGTGGCGATGACTTGGGCGATCATCTTTTTCACGGCCGGGTTACGTTCGTCGAAAATGGGTGCGACGATCTCGCTGTCTCGATCCACGCCGAGGATGAGTTGCGTGAGGTCATTCGAGCCGATGCTGAAGCCGTCGAAAATTTCGGCGAACTCGTCGGCGAGGACGACGTTGCTGGGGATTTCGCACATGACGTAAAGCTCCAGCCCGTTCTCTCCGCGCCGCAGGCCATGCTTTTCCATTTCGGCCTGCACGCGGCGGCCTTCCTCGACGGTGCGGCAGAAGGGGATCATCAGCTTGAGGTTGGTGAGGCCCATCTCGTCGCGCACTTTGCGCGCGGCGCGACATTCGAGCGCAAATCCTGCCTGGTAGCGCGGGTGGTAGTAACGGCTGGCCCCCCGGAATCCAAGCATCGGGTTCTCCTCGGCTGGCTCGTAGGCTTTACCCCCGATGAGGTTCGCGTATTCGTTGGTTTTGAAGTCGCTCAAGCGCAGAATCACGTCCTTCGGATAAAATGCAGCGGCGAGCATCGCGACGCCTTGCGCCAGTCTATCAATGAAGAACTGTGGCTTGTCGGCGTAGCCCGCCGTCAAGCGTTCAATCTCCGCCTTGGCCGATTGGTCGGCCAGCCTGTCGAAGTCAACGAGCGCGAGCGGGTGAATCTTGATGTAGGTCGTGATGATGAATTCCATCCGTGCCAGGCCGACGCCTTCGTTGGGGATGAAGGACAGCCGAAAAGCTTCTTCAGGATTGGCCAGGTTCATCATCACTTTTGTGCGCGGGCGGCCGAGGTCTTTGAGATTCGTGCGTTCCACCTCGAAGGGCAGCTTGCCTTCATAGACGAAGCCCGTGTCCCCCTCGGCGCAGCTCACAGTGACCAGTTGGCCGTCCTGGAGCGCCTCCGTGCCATGCTCGGTGCCGACGATCGCGGGCACGCCCAGTTCGCGGCTGACGATGGCGGCGTGGCAGGTCCGGCCGCCCCGGTTGGTGATGATGGCGGCGGCCTTTTTCATGATCGGCTGCCAGTCCGGGTCGGTCTTGTCGGTGACGAGCACTTCGCCCGCCTGAAACTGCCCGATGAATTGCGCGCTTTTGATGACCCGCACCCGCCCCGTGGCGATCTTCTCGCCGACGCTGCGCCCCGTCACGAGCACGGTGCTCCGTTGGCCCAATTGATAGGACTCCAGCACGTCGAGATTTTTCTGCGACTGCACGGTCTCGGGCCGAGCCTGCACGATGAACAGCTCCCCGGTGTGCCCGTCCTTGGCCCATTCCAGATCCATCGGGGCCGGCTGGCCACGCTTCGCGGAATAATGATCTTCGACGATGCAGCCCCAGCGCGCAAGCTGCAGCACCTCGTCGTCGGTCAGTGCAAATTTCGCGCGGTCGCCTGGCGGCACGGGGACGTTCTTGACCATCTTCCCGCCGCCCACGTCATAGACGAGCTTGAACTCTTTGCTGCCAACTGTCTTTTGCAGGATCGGTCGATGGCCAGTCTTCAGGGTGGGCTTGAAGACGACGTACTCGTCGGGGGTGACCGAGCCTTGCACGACGTTTTCGCCGAGACCGTAGGCGGCGCTGATGAGTACGGCGTCGCGAAAGCCGGTCTCGGTATCAATGGTGAACATGACCCCGGAGCAAGCCAGGTCCGAGCGCACCATGCGCTGCACGCCGATGCTGAGCGCCACCTTGAAGTGGTCAAAGCCCTTGTCCACGCGGTAGCTCATCGCCCGATCGGTGAAGAGAGAGGCGAAACAGCGTTTGCACGTCTCCAGCAGGGCCGCGACGCCCTGCACGTTCAGATACGTTTCCTGCTGCCCGGCGAAGCTCGCATCGGGCAGGTCTTCGGCGGTGGCGGAGGAGCGCACGGCGACATCAAGTGGTACGGCGCTTTCGCCTTGCAACCGGCGATACGCCCCGGTGATGAGTTCCTGCAAGTCCTCCGGCAGTGTGGCGCTACGAATGGCCTGTCGCACGTCGTGGCCGCGCTCGCCGAGGTTTGCCATATCATGGGTGTCGAGGTCGGAGAGCGTCGCACGGATATACTCGTCGAGCCGCGCTGCGTGGATGAAATGGCGGAATGCTTCGGCCGTGATGGCGAACCCATCGGGTACTTTCACCCCTTGGCCGGTTAGTTCACGCACCATCTCGCCGAGCGATGCGTTCTTGCCGCCGACGAGCGGGACGTCGGCGATGGTGATGTCGGCAAACCATTTGATGAAGGGGTGCGGAGCGGATGACTCGACGATGAAGTTGGTTTCACGGCCGGGCGGCTTGCGCTGGTTCATAACGTAGTTCCCTCCTTGGTTAAATGGTGGTTAAATGGGTTAAATGGGTTAAATGGGGACAGCCACCTATTTATGAATAAAATAGGCGCCTCAATAAATAGGTGGCTGTCCCTATTTTACTATTTATGAATAAAATGGGAGCCTCAATAAATAGGTGGCTGTCCCTAGTTTCCCTCGAACGCGTTGTTAGAGGTCATGTGTCTACTTTCCATTGAGCGTTTGAACAGGGCTCCAGTCGTTTAGGTATTTGGAAAAATCTCGAACATCGTTTTTATACTGGCCCTGAGCAAGTGACAATTGCTCTTGTCGTTTCAGTCCACGAGTTTCCCAGCAGAGGTTCTTCTCGGTTACCCACAGATAACTCTGAATAGTTTTCACTTTCCCATGGATTTCTTCGAGCCTCGCCAAGAGTTCAGATGGCTTGATAACAACGAAATCGGTACTCCGGCGCTCGAAGCTCGGCAACACAAACACCCAGTAATCGGCCTTTGAATTGGCAATCTTTTGCTGGTTCAGGGACCACCAGCCGAAGGCCCTTAGCGGTTTTTGAAAAATGGCTGTCATGTGTGTGGCGAGGTAGTCGCGCGAAAACTTGACCTGAAGGGATACTGTTTTCTCATTCTTTGAGTCAGTTACCAGGAGATCAATGCCGGTATCTTGGGACGGAAGCCAAAGGTTTACACGCCGGAACTCTCTCTCAATGTAGTCACCGACAAGAAATTCCCCGGCGTGAATTGTGAATAGTGACTTCATTCGATGACCTCCAACGTAAAGCTCCGGGTTAAATGGGGACAGCGGTGATTTTGCACAGTTCCCACTTCATTTTTTCGGCCTCAGGATTGCGTAGTGGGGCAGGCCGTATCCGTCGAAGCGCTCCAAGATTTCTTTCGCGGGCGAAGCGTCGAGATCTTCAGCCTGGAACTTTATCTTGACGTAGCTTTCCAGCTTGGCGACTACCGCGGGATCCTTTAGCGTGGTCTTGTCCATCGCCAGGCAGCTCTTGCACCAGGATGCCCACATGTCGACGAGGATGGGCTTGTCTTCCTTGAGCGCTTGCTGCAGGCCGCCGGCGAGCGACGGGGTCCATCCGCCCTCGGCGAGCTGCGCCGCGACGGCGTTCTCCACGTCGTCGGGGTCCACGCGGCGGTTGTCGAAGATTTCGTAGGCGAGATAGGCGTAGTAGGCCGCGAAGGCCAGGATGAAGACGCCCATCACCTGCTTGATGCGGACCATCCACGCGCCGGGCTTGGGCAGGAAACTCAGCCCCGCTCCGGCGAAGGGCCAGGGCAGCGCCATGCCGAGGCCGAGGAAGAATGGCAACCCCAGCGCGAGCGCGTTTCCCTTGGCGTACTGATCGCCGGAGTAGACGATGACCTGGATGACGACCGGCGCGACGCAGGCGCCGGCGAGCAGCGCGGAAATGCCGCCCATGCCGAAGGCGAGCGCGAATGATCCTTTCTTCGCGCCGTCGAGCCCGTGGAATTTCGCTTGGAAGCGCGAGAAGTCGATCGCGATCACGTCGAACATGGCAAGCCCGAGGACCACAAAGAGCGCGGCGATGCCGGCGTTGAACCAGATGGTGCTGTTGATCGCGCCGAAGGCGCTGGACGTAAGGATGACGGCGAGTCCGAGCGCGCCGTACACGATCGCCATGGCGAGGCCGTACGCGCCGCCGAGCGCGAAGCCGCGGCCACGCGAACCGGCCTTCGCGCCCGCGCCGATGATCGCGAGGTTGACGGGGACGAGCGGGAGCACGCAGGGCGTGAGGTTCAACGCGAGCCCGCCAAGAATGACGAGCGCGAGGATCGCCAGCGGACCGCGATTCGCGAAGAGGCCGGCTTCCTTCTTGCCCGTCTCGGCGTTGTCGATGAACGCGAGGAAGTCGCTGGTGTTCATGTAGCCGCCGTTGGTTCCGAGCATGTCGAACTTGCCGAGCAACGCGAGCACGTCGGTGGGCGCTGGCGTGTTGGCCGCGGCGGGCGCCGTGGACGCAGCCGGGGGCGTCGTCGCGGCCGGAGTGGCCGTTGTCGTCGGTGGGGGCGTGTCTGGCGCGCCCATGGGGATCGCGAACTTGAGTTGTTCGAAGACGGGAGACGGATTCTTGGTGATGGCTGCGCCTGGCGCCGCCACTTTCACTTTGAATTCCATCTTGAGCGTCTTCGGCGGTAGGCACTTCTCGTCGTCGCAGGCCTGGTATCTCAAGCTCGCGGGCACCGTGTACTCGCCGGGCGCGAGGTCCGCCGCGGCGGTCAGCATCGCGCCGAGAGCGAAGTGCTCCTCGTACACCGCCAAGGGCTCGGCGGAGAATTTTGTCGCGAGCATGATCGGCTCGGGATACGCGATCGCGACGAGCGTGAGTCCTGCGGGAGGCTCGACCGTGAGCACGGTTGGAATGAGTAGCGGATCGAGCGGCTTGTTCGAATGGACGTGGAAGTGTTCCTGCAATTTCACGTCGAGCGCGGCGCGGATCGTCTGGCCCGGCAGTACCGCATCGGCTTCGAGCGACCACGCGGTGTCTACCTGGATGCCGCCGCGCTGGGCCTGCGCGGAGTTTGCGATCAGAGGAACGAAGAGAATTAGGGCGGCGAATATAGGGCGCTTGCGAAAGAGCACGAAGCCCCTGGTAAACCTAGGCGGGCGAGGAGGCCCGCCCCACTCAAGATTTGATTCGTTTTTGGAGAAGAGTGGGGATTGCATGGAAGAGTTTGCGGTTGCAAGTTGGTTTTTCATGGAACTATTTTACGCCGAATTGCGCCAGCAATTCCTCTGGCGTGGTGACGGGTTGTTTGCAGGCGAAGTTTTCGCAGACATACGCGGCGGGCGCGCCTTTCACGAGCGACTTCCCTTCGAGCAGCGGAATGGCCTTCGCTGTCTCGGCGGCATTCGGCGCGGCGGGGTCGTACCAGGCGACAATTTTATTCGGGAGAAATCGGCCGCGCGCGGCGGCGAGGAGCGCCTGCGTGCCTGCGGCGTCCTTCGGGCCAGCGATGGCGAGTTCCTTGGGGGGATACGCGAAAAAATCGGCCGCGATGAGCATTTTGGTGAAGGCGCGGGGCGCCTCGGCGAGATAGCGGTACTGCGCTTCGAGCAGCGCCTGCGCGCGATCGTAGTACTCCGGTTTGTCGCGGAACTTTGCCACACGGAGCAGGGCATAGGCCCCGACCGACGCGCCCGAAGGCGTCGCGCCGTCCTGCGAGGCGCGGGTGCGCACGAGCAGATGGGTGTGATCGTCGGAGGTGAAATAAAAACCCGCACGCGCCTCGTCCCAGAATTTCTCCAGCATCTGCTGCGCGAGACGATCGGCCTCCGCCAGCCAGCGCGGATCGAAGTCGGCTTCGTAGACATCGACCAGGGCATTGACGAGGAACGCGTAGTCGTCCAGATAGGCGGGCAGGCGGCTCTCGCCCGCGCGGTGCGTGTGCAGCAGCGCGCCATCGCGCGTCATATCGCGCAGGATGAAATCCGCGGCCTCGGCCGCGGCGAGGCGATAGCGCTCGTCGCCCAGCGCCTGATAGCCGCGCGCGAAGGCGGTGATCATCAGCGCGTTCCAGGAGGTGAGCACCTTGTCGTCGAGACCGGGCCGCACACGCTTGGCGCGGGCGTCGAATAGTTTCTGGTTGATTTCGAGGCGTTTCGACTCGAACTGTTCCGGCGTGAGGCCGAGTTCCCCGGCCACTTCGATTGCGGGCCGGGGCGTGTGGAGGATGTTCATGCCGCGGTGATAGGCCTCATGCGAATCGAAATTCCCGCCCTTGCTCAGGGCATACCACGCGGCGGCGATCTTCGCGTCGTCCTCGCCGAGCACGGCGGCGATGGCGTCGAAGCTCCACACGTAGAACTTGCCTTCCTCGCCCTCGCTGTCGGCGTCTTCGCTGGAATGAAATCCGCCGCGCGGATCGCGTAAATCGCGCAGGACGTAGTCGAGTGTCTCCTGTGCGATCCGCTTGTAGTAGCTGTTTCCGGTCGCCAGCCAGGCCTCGATATAGGCCTCGGCGAGCTGCGCGTTGTCGTACAACATCTTTTCGAAATGCGGCACGAGCCACTCGGCATCCACGGAATAGCGGGCGAACCCGCCGCCGATCTGGTCATACATGCCGCCCTGCGCCATGCGATCGAGCGTGTGCGTCGCCATCTCGAGCAGATGCGCGTCGCCCGTGCGCGCGTGTTCGCGCAGGAGCAATTGGATGCTCGGCGAGGAGGGAAACTTCGGCGCGCCGCCGAAACCGCCGGCGTCCGCGTCGTAACTCTTCGCGAGGTCGCTCGCGGCGTTCGCCACGAGATCGCCGGTGATGGATCCGGACTGCTCGATCGTCGACGTGAGAATTCCAGTGATGTGCTCGCTGAGTTTCTCCGCGCTATCGGTCACCTCGCTGCGGCGCGTGTCCCACGCTTCTGCGATGCGCGCGAGCAGCGTCTTGAATCCCGGCCGGCCGAAGCGTTCGTCGGGCGGGAAGTAGGTGCCGCCGTAGAACGGCTTTAATTCCGGCGTGAGGAAGACCGACATCGGCCAGCCGCCGCTGCCGGTCATCGCATGGACAGCGGCCATATAGATCTCGTCGAGGTCGGGCCGTTCTTCGCGATCGACCTTGATGCTCACGAAGTGTTCATTGAGCACGGCGGCGATGGCTTCGTTTTCGAAAGACTCACGCTCCATCACGTGGCACCAGTGGCACGCGGAATAGCCGATCGACAGGAAGATGGGCTTGTCCTCGGCTTTGGCTTTCCCGATCGCCTCGGCGTCCCAGGGGTGCCAGTCGACGGGATTTTGCGCGTGTTGAAGCAGATACGGACTGGTTTCGTGCGCGAGCCTGTTCGTATGCGTCGCGCCAGATTGCGGGTTTGCCACGGACAGATTCTCCTGCGGGGGTGTGGGGGCGGCGTCCTGCGCGCGGGCGGCCCACGGCACTGCGCAGATCGCCAGCCCTGCGGCGGTCAAGATGCCCCGGCGGACTGCTTCACGTCTTCGAGCCTTCTGCAGATTCACGCCCTGTCCTCGCCGCCGCGTTGGTCGCCTCACCATAACACTTCTTGCGCGCATTCCGTTCCCGCGGCGCGCGCCTAGCCCGCCTCGCGCACGACGAATCCCCGCGCGACGCGGGCCGCTTCGATCTGCAACCCATCGCGTCCCGGCCGAAGGCGCACGCCGCCCACGACGTCCGTGCGCAGCACGCGGATCCCGGCGTCGCGGTAGCGCTTTACCACCTCCGGGCTGAGCACGCTGCTCCGGCCTCGCGGCCCGACTGAAATGATCGCGACCTCCGGCCGCACCGCATCGATGAAGGCGGGCGAACTCGAGGTCGCCGATCCGTGGTGCGGCACTTTCAATACTTGCGCCGCCGGATCGAGGCCGGCCACCTGCGCCTCGCCCCAGGACTCGATGTCGCCCGTGAGCAGCGCGCTGAACCCCGGCCACGACACGCGCACCACCAGCGAAAGCTCGTTCTCCGATGTCCCCGCCGGGGCCTCTCGCGGGGGATTCAACACCGTAACGGTTGCGCCGCCCAGCTCGAAGCGATCGCCGCGCGCGACGCGCTGGATGGGGACTCCCCGGTTCTCGCACACCGCGATCAGCTCGTCTTCGAGCGTCCCCGGGAAGGCCTGCGCGCCCAACACCACGGACCCCACCGCAAAATTCTCCACGAGGTACCGCGCGCCGCCCATGTGGTCCGCGTCCGGGTGCGTCACGAGTAGCACGTCAATCTTCGTCTCGTGGTTCGCCCACAGAAACGGCGCGACGGTCCGCCGCCCGGTATCGACATACTCCGAGCGGTTCCCTGCATCGACCAGCATCGTCCGGCCGCCGGGCGCGCGCACGAAAATCGCGTCACCGTGGCCCACGTCGATCACCGTCATCTCCGGCCGCGGCGCAATGGGGCCCCACACCGCGGCGCAGGCCGCCAGCGCCACCGCGCACGCCAGCGCGAACCCGCGCCGGAAGCTTCGCGCGGTCAATAGCGCCCGAAGCGCGATCATCGCGATACCGTAGAAAACAAGCGCGGGGCCCGTCGGCGCCGCGACGCGCGCGTGCGCGAAGCGCAGCGAGGCGGACTCCTTCGCGAGCCACAACACGATCTGCGCGAGCAAATGCAGCGCCTGCCCGAAGATCACCGCCGCCGGCGGGAACACGATCGCGCCGATCGACGCGACGAACCCGACCCACAGCAGCACGGTCGTCACGGGGATTACGATCAGATTCACGAGAGGCGCGATCATCGGCAACACGAAGAACGCCCGAATCGCAAGCGGTAGCGGCAGTAATTGCACCGCCAACATCGCGGCCACCCCTTGCCGAAGACTCTGGGGAATGAAGGTCAGGCGGTTCGACAGCCCTTCGGAGAAAAGCAGGATCGACGCGATGCTGAGGAAGGAAAGCTGAAACCCCACATCGAACAGCAGATTGGGTTCGTACAACAGGAAGCCGATCCCCGCGATCGAGAGCGCGGTGGGCGCGTCGCGCTCGCGGCCGAACCAGTCCGCCCCGAGATACACCGCGACCATGAGCGCCGCGCGCACGCTCGACACGCGCCCGCCGGTGACGAGGACGAACGCGGCGATCACGGCGAGCATCACGACGGCGCGAATGCGCACGCGCCGCAGCTCGACCCCGGCGGGCAGCAGCAGGCTCAGCGTGACGAACATGATCGACACGTGCATGCCCGATACGGCGAGAACGTGCGCTGTGCCGGAATCGATGAAGGCCTGGTAGGTTTCGACATCCAGCCGGCGGCGATCGCCCAGCCAGATCGTAAGCACCAGCGGCAGGCTCGAGCCCGGTACCACCTCGGCGATGCGCTTCGCGAGATGTCCACGGAACCGCGAGAGTTGATACGACGCCGAAAATCGCGGCGGCTCGCCGGCGCGTTCGACCGCGTCCGCGCGAACGCGCATCCCCGTGTGCACCCCGTAGCGCCGGTAGTAGCCCTCCATCCCCTCCGCGCCCGGATTGACCTGCCCCAGCGCCAGATCAAGAGGGCCCGCTACGCGCACGCGCTCGCCCTCGAACACCGGCCGCACCGGATCGCTCCAGCGCACCAGCACGCCGCCGTTCATCGCGAGCCGCTCGCCCGCGCGCTCGACGGAATCCGCGCGCAACACAAAGACGAAGTATTCCTGCCCCGGCAGCCAGATGTCTGGATTTGCGACGCGGCCCTCGAGGACGTACGGCACCTGAGGCGAATGGACGGCGGCATCTCGCGCCAGCGCGTCGCCCGGAAGCGCGGGCTGCCGCGCCAGGCAATACAGCGCGCCGCCCGCGGTGAAGGCGACCGTCAAGAATCCGGCGGCCAGCCTAGGCCGCGACCGCAACCCGAGAAACGCCGCCAGGCCGCCCAGCGCCAGGAGCCCAAGCACGAAGGGGCCACCGGCCGTCCACCCGGCCGACGCCGCCCACACGCCGCACGCCAGGCCCGCCGCCGCCAAGAGCATGGGACGTTTCATGGCCCGACTCTCCAACGATTCGCCGGTGGACAGACGCGGACAGGCGAAAAATATCCACGGCGCGATCGCGAACGAAACACGGAACGCCTTGTTACGGAGCGATATCCGAGCACTTTAGCGCAGTCCGAGTTCGACCCAGGAAAAAGACGGACGGTTCCGGTAGACCTCGTTGATTGGCTCTTCCGACTGTACCACGGCGCAAGCAAATTGGAGGTATGATTGCCGCTCAAAATCGCCACGCGACTGGGTCTGCCCCATCCGCCGAGTCTTCGGAGCACAAATCGATGCCGGTCTACCGATATCGGGTCATGCCTACTCGCGGCGAGGAATTCATGGAAGAGGGCGCCGTGGCGGCCCAAAACGAATCGGACGCCAAGCAGAAATTGCGTCCGCTCCACTACAGTCCCGTGAAACTAAAGAAGTTCAAGGGCTTCGACGCGTTCGTCCGCCCATTCAGCGCGGACATTCGCTAAACGCGGCCGGTTCTTCGTTCTCTTCGTTCTCTTCGTTCTCTTCGTTTCCTTCTGTAAAACGCCCTTAGAGCCTCGGCTTGTTCGCTTCGGCCTGCGCGTTCACCAAATCCAACAAATCCTTGAACACGTCGTTGTATTTCACGAACATGCACTTGTTGAACAGCGGGCAGTGGTCGCATTCTTTCAGTTTCTCGTCGTCCACCCGCAAATAGTGCCGCCGGGTGCTGTTGTTGTACACGATCTTTATGTTCGCCAGTTGGCCGAAGCATTCCTTGAGCAGCATACGTCCTCCCTATCGGGCCGCGGCGAGCGGCCCACTGCGGCGCTGGTCCTTCGCGCCGGATGTCTCCACCGGTTCCAGTTCACGCCGGCCAGCCGGCGTTGCCACGGCGATCACATCGACCGTCTTCGCGCCGGCGCGCCTAAGCGCCTTCGCGCACTCGGCCACCGTCCCGCCGGTCGTCACCACGTCGTCGAGCAGCAGCACCGTCTCCCCCGCGAACGAACGCCCGCTATCCACCGCGAACGCGCCGCGCACATTCTCGCGGCGTGCCGCGTCGCTCGTCAACCAGCTCTGCGTGCGCGTCGGCCGGATGCGCCGCAGCGAGGTATCCAGCCGCGCGCGAGGAAAACTCGGCAGCACCCGCGCGGCGAGCAGTTCGGATTGATTGAATCCGCGCGCCCTGCGGCGCACGCGGTGCAGCGGCACCGGCACAAGAGCATCATACGCGCCCACGTCCATTTCCCGCTCGGCGTACGCCACGATCTCTTCCGCCAGCGGCCCGGCCAGACGCGGCCGCGCGTTGAACTTGAGCCGCTTAATCGCCTCCGCGATCGCGCCGTCGTAATCGCACGCCGCCCACACGCGCCGGTAGGGTTCCGTGCGCGCGACGCGGCAGTCCGCGCAGCGAAAATCCACCGCCATGCCAAAGCCCACCCGCTCGCGGTGCGGCCGGCCGCACACGCAACAAAACGGCCGCTCGATCCGCTCCGGCCGGGCCCAGCATGCGGGGCAGAAGAACCCGTTCTCCTCCGTGAGCAGCGCGCACCCGCACTCGCGGCAGAACACCGGCAGAAAAACATTCTTAAGCGCCACACTCCACGCCGACCCGTTCATCGCTGCGATCGCTCCGGCACTTCCGCGCTCATTCTATGCCAGCCGCCGCCGGATTGTCATGGAGGGACCGGCGCACCGGGCCGCGGTACGGCTTTCGCTTCGGTGGGGTCCAAATCGGTCCACGACTCACTGGGGAGCACCATCGGCATCCCGCCCCACTGCACGCGCACGTCGGGAAGGAAAACGTACCACTGAAATTTTCCGATCGGCGGCACCGTGTCGGCGAGCCACCACGAAAGCGTGCCCAACTCCACGCGGCCGCTCACCGGATCCCCCGGTCCGAGCGAGAATCTGAATTCGCCCGGCCCGTACCCGCGGAAGGTGGCATCGCGTCCGGACGCGATCAGTCCCTGCCCCGGCTCGAAGGCAGCGCTCAACGACATGACCGTCGGCGCGGTGCGCAGGAAGAAGGCGGCATGCTCGATTTGCAGCTCGCCCAGCTCGAGCGTGAGCGAGAAGCTCCCGCGATATCCGTCGTACGCCCGCTGCACGCGACCGATCGATTCCAGCGCGATGCGAATCGGCGTCGCCCCGGAATAGGTAAACGCGCGCTCCAGCGTGCTCTCCGCCACGCCGAGCGGATGCGCCACGCGCACCGGCATCGGGCCCTCCGGCATACCATGGGCCCGCGGCGGAGGCGTCGCCACGATCCGCGTCGAATCCAGTTGCACCACGTGCGTCGCGCGGTGCTCGCCAAACCACACCTGCGGATTGAGCGGCAGGTTCCGCCCGGCGATTTCCAGCATCGTGCCGCCCTGCGCGGGCGCCGTCTGCGGTTGCACCGCGAGCACGATCGGCGAGCCCGACCTCGGCAGCGGCTCCGCATCCGCGCCATCGGTGATGCCGTCGCCGTCCGTGTCGCCGCGCCTGGGGTCGGTCTCGCCCTCGTCCACCAGGCCATTGAGGTTGCTGTCCTCCGCGCCGTCGGGCACGCCGTCCGCATCCGTATCGTCGCGCAGCCAGTCCGTCTCGCCGCGCTCGACGGTCCCGTTCGCGTCCGGGTCCTCGACGTCGTCGCGCAGCCCATCGAGATCGCTGTCGCGCACGGCCGTGTTTGTCCCCACGAGCCAACCGAATAGCGCGCGGGCAAACCGCTGCGCCGAGGCCTGGGCCATCGCACGATCGCCGAGCGGCGAGCCGCTGGCCAACACGCCCAGGCGGCCGTATCCATACCGCGTCAGCGCCAGCACCGCCGTCCCCGGCGCGGGCCCGGGGACGCACACATCCATCGGCCGCGTGACCTCCATGTAGGCGCCCGCGGCGATCGAGATCTGGTCCACGCCGAGGCGCGTGAGCGCGTCCGAGGCCACGGGAAATCGTCCGCTCACTTCTTCGCCGGTCTCAATCAACAGACCCAGCGGCTCGAGCCAGCGGCGCAAAGCCTCGCCCGCGGGCTGCGGCGTGTGGCCGGCGATCACCAGCAATCCGCCGCCGCCCGAGACGAAATCCAGCAAGGTCTGCCGCGTAATCGCGCCGCGCGCCACGTCCTCCAGCCGCACGACCGCCGCCGCGCTGCCTCGGGGCGGACGCGAAAAGGGCCCGCGGCGCACGCGATGGGTCAGGTGCAGCGGCGCACCGGCGAGCGCCCGCATCAGCGCGTCGAACCCGGGACCCGACGCATCCGGCGATTGCCATTCAATCGCGCGGCTGCTCATCCGGCGCGTGAGGGAATCCACTTCAATCGTCTCGATTTGCTGCGCCGCGTCTCCCCGATCGATTTGAATGCGCACTTCCGCCGACCGCAGGCCGTCGCGCCGCAAGAGCGGCTGCTCGTCTAGCGCGAGCCTCAACTGCGCCACTCCGCGGATTGGCTCCGTCAATTCGGCGTGCAGCCAGCCCGCGCCACGATCGGCGCCGATCAATCGCGCGCGCGTCCCCTCGGCCAGTGTAATGGGAATCACCCGCGTGCCTCGGCCGGGCGTCTGGATGTCCAATTCGATCCGCACCGGAAGCGATATGCCACGCTCCGGGGCGCCTCGAGCGGGACCCGAATGCGAGGCGAGTACGCACAAATCGACCACGAATCCGGTGGAGGTATCGCTGACCGCGATCGATTCCGCCGTGCGGGGATCGATCCGGTGCACGCGGGCCCCCTCACTCACGAACAGCCCGGACTCGCCCCAGACGATCGCCTCGATGGGCTGCTCGAAACTCCGTGCAAGGGGGCCGCCGCCGCCGATGATCCGAAGGCTTCGTCCGCCCGCGAGCGCCACGCGCGCATCATCGGGCGACCCCGCCAGCCGCGGGGCGGCCGACGCCGCGCGAAACGCTTCTTCGCGCCGCTTCGATGGCGCGCCGCCGGCCAGAGAAATCTCGGTGATGTAGGCGAATCCCGTGGCCGCGGTGTAGGTCCGCGCCCACACCGCGCCGCCCGCGCCCGAGATCAGCGCGGGCGCGATCCGATCCCGCGCACCGGCTATTTCTTGTGGGCCACCAATGGTTTCGAGAGTCTCCGCATCGAACCACCGCGCCGCCGAGACCGGGGCCCCGTCTCCGCGCGACAACGAATAGGCCGAGGTCAGCACGCACAAGCTCTCGCCCGTAGACAACAGCGCGAGTCCCGCGGGCTCCGGGCGGACAGCGTCCTCCGGCGGCGCCGGCAGGATCGCCGATCGCACGCGCGGCCCGCCGAGGTCGATTCGCGTCAGCTGCCCCGCACCCGCATCATCGCCCGAGCCGAGCACGTACAGCCGGCCTCGCGCCCAGTCGGCCGCGGCCGCCACCGGCGCTCCGGGCGTGGACCAGCGCGCTTCCGCATCGAGCCGAATCCCGTCGATCTCCGCGAAGGCGCGCACGGTCCGCACTCGCCCCTCAGCCGGGGAGGCGCCTCGCCGCCCCTCGACTATCGCCAGGCGCTGCCCGGCGCCCGCATCGCCAGGTTCGCACAGGATTTGCACCGGTTCCCATCCCGGCTCCCGGGTCAACGGGACGCGCCGCAGGGGATCCGCGGCAAATAACGCGACTTCGCTCGATACGCCGCCGGACGAACCACTGCTCTTGCCCGGCATGCTGGATACGATCGCGATCCCGTAGGCCCCGCCAAGTATCAGCTCGATGGGCTGGCGCAGCGCCTGGCCGGGCAACTCGATCCGCGCGCCATACAGGCCCCCCGCGTGTGGAAAATACTCCTGGAGATACAGGCCGGCCGCCTCGCCCCGGACGGTCCGCGGCTGGCCCATCACCAGGAGCGACTCCGCCGCGGCCGGGCGCGCCGCCGCGAACACGGCCATCAATCCCGCCAGCAGGAGGACGTCGGCGAGAGTGGCGATCTGGGTATGGCGTTGCACCGGCATGTGGAGTGGCCGCCCCGCGCCCCGGTACTGGTAGGAGACACAGCCCCGCGGCGTATGCTAGACTCTGGACCCATTGTGTCCCAGATGGGATGCGCCAAGCCAAGTTCGGAGAATGATCATGCGTATACCAACGACCCGTCTCGCCATCGCGTTCACTACGGCGCTTGCACTGTGCGGATGCATCCCCAGCGACTCCAAGACCACCGGCGGCGCTTCGAGCGACGTGCAGGCCACGCCGGGCCAACTCGCCGAGACGATCATCAAAATGGCCGGTTCGCCGGAAGTCTACGGTGAAACCGGGGAACGTCACCTGCTCACCCGCCAACTCAGCAACCTGGGGCCGGCCGCGCTGGCGCCGCTGATCGATTTTATGGGCGCGCCCGACACGCCGCCCGCCGCCCGGCTATTTATTTTGCAGTGCGTGATTGACTTCCTCACGCCGGTCTACCTCGCCAACCTCAAGCCCATGCTCGAATCCACCGACGAAGTCACGCGCGCCGTCGCCGTCATGGCGCTCGGCCACATCAAAAACGAGACCGTCTCTCAACTCCTCACCATCGCTAAAACCGATCTCAGCCCGCGCGTCGCCTTCTCGGCCCTCTCCGGGCTTGCGATGCAAGGCGACCCCGCCGCGCGTGAGGAACTCCAACAGCTATACACCTCGGGGTCCGCCGTCGGGGACATCAAGGCGGAGGACATCAAGCGCGAAGTGGTCCGCGTTCTGCTCCGCGACGCGCAGCCCGAGGATCTCCCCATCCTGCAAGACGCCGTCAATCAGCAGTTCCTCGCCATCAACGCGCGCTTCATGATCGCCGAGGTCTTGGGCCGTTTGGGCGATAATACGGCCATTCCGCTCCTCGAGCAGAGCGTTAACTTGCAAACGGAACCGGAATATGGCGAAATGGTCAAGCAGGCCGTCGCTGCGATTAATGGTCGCGTGGGGAAAGCGTAAGCGCCCGGCGTAAATCTCGAGGTGTGGGGCGTAAGGGGGAACTCGTGTCGGGAAAAAATCTGTGGGACCGCGTCCGTGGTGCGTTCTCGGGTCAAGGCAAACCGGCGGTGGCCCGCGCCGCCGAGGCCGAACTCGGCCCCGGTCAGCGCCGCGTCGTGCGCATCGACTTCGACATGATGCTCAAGGGCAGCGTCTACAACCGGCCCTCGGGCAAGGTCAAGCAATACGGCGTCACCGTCGACGGCGCGACCCGCGTCATCACCTCCGGCGATTTCGTCGACCGCGACACCTACGACGCGCTCATCAAGGCCGGCGCGATCCGCCCCATGTCCGAAGCGCCCACGCCCGACACGCCGCCGTCACAAATGAAACGCCGCAACGCGCCGGCTAAGTAATTCGAACGGCCCGCCCATACGCCACGGGTTTAGTCCTCACTTTTCTTCCGTGTCAATCTGTGGGCGGCCCGTCCTTCACGCCGCGAAGCCGGAGCAGCAACGCACGGAACGCATCGCGCACCGGATGGCCCGCCGTTTCGTAATTGCCATCGAACTCGCGCAGCAACCGCTTTTGCTCGGCCGAAAGTTTCCGCGGCACTTCGACGATCACTTTTACGATCTCGTCCCCACGCGCGCCGCCGCCCAGCGTCGGCAATCCCAGCCCGCGCATGCGCAACTGCTGGCCGCTTTGTGTCCCGGGCTCAATCGTCAGCTTCGCCACGCCGTCCAGCGTGGGCACCGTGACCTTCGCGCCCAGCGCCGCCTCGGCGAACGTGATCGGCGCATCGCACACCAGGTTCGTCCCGTCGCGCGTGAAAAAAGGATCGTCTTCGAGCTCGACGCGCACGTAAAGATCGCCGCGCGGCCCACTCTGGAATCCCGCCTCACCCTCGCCCGCCACGCGCAGGCGCATGCCATCGTTCGCGCCCGCGGGGATCGCCACGCTGAGCTCGCGTTGGCCCGGCGTTCGCCCGCTGCCGGTGCATTTTGCGCACGGACTCGCAATGGCCTGACCGCTACCGCGACAGCGCCCGCAGGTCTGGCTCATCTGGAAAAACGAATTCCCGCGCACGATTTGCCCGGATCCGCCGCACTCCGGACAGGCCGCCGCTTTCGTCCCGGGCGCCGCGCCGGACCCGCTGCACTCTGCGCAGGTCTCCGCGCGATTGATGCGTAGCGTCTTGCGCGCGCCGCTCACCACCTCGGCCAGCGTCACGCGCACGCGCGCCTCGAGATCGTTCCCCGGCCGCGCGGTACTGCGCGCGCGGCCACCGGCTTGCGCGCCGGCGAAGATCGAGCTGAAGATGTTGGCGAAGTCGCCGCCCTGCGCGCCGAAGTCGAAGCCGTCAAAGCCGCCCGCTTTGCGCCGCCTGTCGTATTCCCCGCGCTTCTCTTCGTTCTTCAAAATACCGTAGGCGGCGTTGATCTCCTTCAGGAGCTCCTCCGCCGCCGTGTCGCCGCCGGTCTTGTCGGGGTGATACTTCCGCGCGAGCCCGCGATAGGCCTTGCGGATCTCGTCCTGCGTGGCCGTCTCCGCCACGCCCAGAATCTCGTACAGGTCCGTTTTCACAGTGCTGCGCATCCCCATGTCCCGCCTTGATCAGCGCGCCGGCGACCCGTCCTCCGGCCGCCGGCGCGTCTCTCAAAATACCCCATAGGTCTTATTCGTCCTATAGGTCCCATTGCTCACGCCTTACTTCTTCTCGTCGTCCACCACTTCAAAGTCCGCGTCGACCGTCTGGCCTTGGCCGCCGCCATCGCCGTCGCCCGGCGCGCCATTGCCCGCGCCATCCGCGGCGCCCGCGCCCGCCTGCGCCGAGGCCTTGGCATACATCGCCTCGGCCAGCTTGTGCGCGGCCTTGTTCAGGTTCTGCATCGCGCCCTCGATCGCCGCAGCGTCGTCGCCGTTCATCGCTTCGCGCAGCGTCGCACTCGAGGCCTCGATGGTCTTCTTGTCTTCCTCGGCCACCGACTCCGCATTCTCTTTCAGTGACTTCTCGGTGGAATAGATCAAGCTGTCCGCCTGGTTGCGCAGGTCGATCAGTTTGCGCTTTTTCTTGTCCTCTTCGGAGTGCGACTCGGCCTCCTTCACCATTTTCTGGATGTCCGCCTCGCTCAATCCGCTCGAAGACTCGATGCGAACCTTCTGCTCTTTCTTCGTCGCCAGGTCCTTCGCCGACACATGCACGATGCCGTTCGCGTCGATGTCGAAGTTCACCTCGACCTGCGGCAACCCGCGCGGCGCCAGCAGAATGCCCTCCAGGTTGAAGCGCGCCAAGGTGCGGTTGTCGCCGGCCATCTCGCGCTCGCCTTGCAACACGTGGATCGTCACCGTCGTCTGGTTGTCGGCCGCCGTCGAGAAAACCTCTTTCTTGCTCACGGGAATCGTCGTGTTCCGCTCGATCAGACGCGTGAACACCCCGCCCAGCGTCTCGATGCCCAGCGAGAGCGGCGTCACGTCGAGCAGCAGCACGTTCTTCACTTCGCCCGAAAGCACGCCCGCCTGGATCGCCGCGCCCAAACCGACCACCTCGTCGGGGTTCACGCCGCGGTGCGGGTCCTTGCCGAATATGCCTTTCACCACTTCGATGATCGCCGGCATGCGCGTCATGCCGCCGACCAGAATCACCTCGTCAATCTTGTCCGCCGTCAGGCGCGCATCGGAGAGCGCCTTCTTGCACGGGTCTTTCGTGCGGCCAACCAAATCATCCGTCAACTGCTCGAGTTTCGCCCGCGTCAGCTTGTAGTTCAGGTGCTTGGGCCCCGAGGCGTCCGCCGTTATGAACGGCAGGTTGATGTCGGTCTGCGTGCTGGACGACAGCTCGATCTTCGCCTTCTCCGCCGCCTCCTTCAGCCGCTGGAGCGCCATCGCGTCCTTGCGCAGATCGATCCCCTGCTCTTTCTTGAATTCGTCCGCGAGCCAGTCGATCACCTTCTGGTCAAAGTCGTCGCCGCCGAGATGGGTATCGCCGTTCGTGCTCAGCACCTCGAAGCTGTCGTCGCCAATCGCGAGAATCGACACGTCGAAGGTACCGCCGCCGAGGTCATACACGGCGATCTTCTCGTCCTTCTTCTTGTCGAGCCCATACGCCAGCGCCGCCGCCGTCGGCTCGTTCACGATACGCAGCACTTCAAGCCCCGCGATGCGCCCCGCGTCTTTCGTCGCCTGGCGCTGCGCGTCGTTGAAATACGCCGGCACCGTAATCACCGCCTGCGTCACCGGCTCGCCCAGGTACGCTTCCGCGTCCTGCTTGAGCTTCTTCAAAATCATCGCCGAGATCTCCGGCGGACGGTTCGCCTTGCCGTCGATGTCCACCTGACAATCGCCGCTCGCCGATCGCGTCACTTTGTACGGCACCAGCTTGAGCTCGCTCTGCACTTCGTCGAAGCGCCGGCCCATGAACCGTTTGATCGAGAACACCGTGTTCGTCGGGTTCGTGATCGCCTGACGCTTGGCCGACGCGCCCACCAGCCGCTCGCCGTCCTTCGTGAACGCCACCACCGACGGCGTCGTCCGGGCGCCCTCGGCGTTCGCAATCACCGTCGGCTCGCCGCCCTCCAAAATCGCCACGACCGAGTTCGTCGTGCCCAAGTCAATCCCGATTACCTTGCCCATAGCGACCACCTCTTTCGTTGTCGGACCAAGCTCCAAGCCCGAGATTCGCACCCTGCCGAATGCAGCGATACAACAAGCGATTGGCAATCGCCATGCCATAGAAATTCAGGACGTATACAGAGAATTGGATCACTATAACTCGATATGTTTCAATGGTTTATAATATTCCAATTCAATACCCTTTCATCGAAAACTATCGCATTTGGAAATCCCCCGCTTCATTCTGAAACAGACGCTCCCCTACTACCCCCGCCCCAAAAATCCATCAGCCACCAGCGATCCACACCCAAAAAACGGAACCCCCACCCAACACCAGTGGGGCGGGCGTCCTCGCCCGCCTTTCCCCTCCGCGCCTCCGCGTGGGCCGACCTATTCGACTACATCGAAGCCTTCTATAACCGAAGGCGACTACACTCCACCCTCGGCTACAAATCGCCCACCCAGTTCATGAACGACTGGTTCAGCGCTCACCATCACGAAAAACAGGTAGTATGAACAACACCCCATGGAAGACGAAATACCGGGGGAACCTCATTACGTTAGGCCACACGTAGATGCCCACTGCCATAGAACCATTCGCAGAAGAGGTAGCCGTTCGCGGCTATCTCCGCCTTATGCATGAACTAGCTATACGAGTTGATCTTGTTGCTCGGGCATGCACTGGGGAACTGAACCTAACACCTCCGTATGCGAGGGAATACTGCTATTTACAGTTTCGCCGTATTTGTGAGTTAGTGGCCTTGGGGTGCCTGCAGTTGCACGGCGACATTCCGGCAGCACGATCAAGTATGGCAAAGAAGGAATGGAATGCAGAGCGAATCATGAAATTACTGCAAAGAAATCATCCGCATTCGTTTCCTCAAAGTCTCACTCGAACAAAAACTGCCGATAGATGGCATCTTGAAGCTAACTCAAGACCTAACGCACTAACGTTCACCGAGTTCAAGACCTTATACAACAAATGCGGTGAAATCCTGCATCGAGGGACTATCCGAATGATTGAAGCCGAACAGCCAATTACCAAGTCTGACTACGACGAAGTCATTCATTGGTCACTTAAGATAGTTGATTTGCTAAACGAGCATGTAGTTACAAGAGCAAATGGCAAAGGGCTCTACCATGTCTCATTAAGAACAGAGTCCGGCGGCCCTGCTTGCAGTGTGTTTTCTGGATTTTCGGAAGGCGCGGTGAACGTTGCCACCTACAACTTGGAGGTTCGTGAAGATTCTGCCGAAAACCACGCACACGCCGAGAATGATGCAACGGCCTAACATGGCGTTCGAGAGGGACGCGCCAAAAGCGGCGCGCCCCTCAACTTTACGTTAGGATTAAATAGGGACGATTAAATAGGATTAAATAGGGACAGCGGAGCTGTTGAAAAAGCCCGGATTAAATAGGGACAGCCACCTATTTATTCAAGAGTCGAGGGATCGTGGCAGACGTGTAAATTCGACTTTCTCGACGGCTCCGCTGTCCCCCATTTACACGTCCCCCA
>JBCLBO010000051.1:0-22078 GCA_038916785.1 Candidatus Hydrogenedentales bacterium
CTTTTCGGAACATTCCGGCTTCGCTCACTGAGAGAACGCGAGATGCGCTACCATGAAGGACTTGGGGGGCAGTAGACGGTGGCCCAGAGCGCTTGGGGAAAGTCGATGACAGAAGAAATCACTTACGCTGGGCAACAGCTAACTTTCGAGCAGCTTAAGCAGCTGAACCCCCACGGCGCGGAGTATTGGAGCGCCCGGGACCTCCAGACGCTCCTCGGCTACAGCCAATGGAGACGGTTCGAGGAAGCCATCAAACGGGCGACCGTTTCCTGTGAAACGTCGGGAAACAGCCCTGATTATCATTTTGCCGGCGCCGGCAAATTGATCGAGCACGGTAAGGGTGGGAAACGAGAAATTCCCGATTTTCACCTTTCCCGATTCGCCTGCTATCTGATTGCGCAGAACGGAGATCCGCGTAAACCCGCAATCGCTTTGGCTCAAAAATACTTCGCCGTCCAAACGCGCCGACAGGAGTTGTCCGACGACGCCGCTCACGATTTAGAACGCCCCGAACTTCGGGAGCAGACGAAGGAAGAGTTTAAGGCGTTGTCGGGAGCCGCGCGCAGAAATGCGTCGAGCGTTGCCCGACGCCGCGCGCCGCCGGATCTCATCTTCCAATTCCCGTGTAATTTCCACCATGCCGTCAGTATATCCCAATCCGGTTTCCGGGTCGCGCCGATGTGACCGGTAACACGGAGATGAGAGCGAGATTAGCCTTCCAGTAGCCGGTTTCGCCAACCCCCCCTTGTTTCGCAACCGCGATTTCCCGCGCTGCGCGACGATCCTTGTTTCGCACCGGACATTTCGCCGCGTCGGGAGAGTGCAACAAGGTGCAGATACCTATAGGGACATCGGCCGGGAGAAGGGCGGAACCTCAGCCACGGATTGAACGGATTTGACGGATGACTGACGAGGCGGGGTCGGTCCTTCTGGCGCGCGCGCTGACCCTCGTAGCATCGGTCTCCGTCCGATGCAGAATGAACCAGTTCCCACCGTTCATTGCGAGCGCGCCTAGTGTGTGCTGCATCGGCCGGAGGCCGATGCTACGGGCGCATGAGAGAAAAAAGAAGGGCGGCCACTGGGGGCAGCCCCTACAATCCGTTTAATCCGTCAAATCCGTGGCTCAGTACCTATAGTGCTCCGGTTTGAAGGGCCCCGTGATCGGCACGCCGAGGTACTCGGCCTGCGCCTTGCTCAGCGTGGAGAGTTTCACGCCGAGCTTGGCGAGGTGGAGCCGCGCGACTTCTTCGTCGAGCAGTTTCGGCAGCGTGTACACCTTGCCGATCTCGTATTTCTTGGTCTCGGTGGCGAGCGAGACCTGCGCGACGACCTGGTTCGTGAAGCTGTTCGACATCACGAAGCTCGGGTGGCCGGTGGCGCAGCCGAGATTCACGAGCCGGCCGCGCGCGAGCAGGATGATCGCGTGGCCGTCGGGGAAGATGAAGCGGTCCACCTCGGGCTTAATGTTCTCTTCGCGGATGCCTTTGGTGCTTTCGAGCCAGGAGACCTGGATCTCGGAGTCGAAGTGGCCGATGTTGCACACGATCGCCTCGTCCTTCATCTTCTGCATGTGCTCGCCGCGGATCACGTCACAGCAGCCGGTCGTGCTGACGAAGATGTCGCCCACGCGCGCGGCCTCTTCCATCGTCGTGACTTGGTAGCCCTCCATCGCCGCCTGCAGCGCGCAGATGGGGTCGATCTCCGTGACCACGACGCGCGCGCCCAGCCCGGCCATCGCGCGTGCGCAGCCTTTGCCGACGTCGCCGTAACCCGCGATGACGACGATCTTGCCCGCGATCATCACGTCCGTCGCGCGCTTGATGCCGTCGCAGAGCGACTCCCGGCAGCCGTAGATGTTGTCGAACTTCGACTTGGTGACCGAGTCGTTCACGTTGATCGCGCGCGTGAGCAGCTTGCCCTGCTTCTGCATGTGGTAGAGCCGGTGCACGCCGGTCGTCGTCTCCTCGGAGACGCCGATCCAGTCCTTCACGACCTTGTGCCAGCGCTGCGGGTCCTTCGTGTGGACGTCGTACAGCAACTGGTCGATGATCTCGATTTCCTTGTTGCTCTTGTCGATCTTCGGCAGCTTGCCGTGCTGGTCGAAATGGTTTTCGAACTCATAGCCGCGGTGGATCAGCAGCGTCGCGTCGCCGCCGTCGTCCACGATGAGCTGCGGACCCTTGCCGTTCGGCCAAGTCAGCGCCTCGAGCGTGCACCACCAGTATTCCTCCAGCGTCTCGCCCTTCCACGCGAAGACCGGATAACCCGCCTTCGCGATGGCCGCGGCCGCGTGGTCCTGCGTCGAGAAGATGTTGCACGAGGCCCAGCGCACGTCCGCGCCGATCGCCGCGAGCGACTCGATGAGCACGGCCGTCTGGATCGTCATGTGCAGCGATCCCATCACGCGCAGGCCCTTGAGCGGCTGCGACTTCGCGTACTTCTTGCGCGTCGCCATCAGGCCCGGCATTTCCTTCTCGGCGATGTTGAGTTCTTTGCGGCCCCAGTCCGCGAGCTTCATGTCCGCGACCTTGTAGGCCATCCTGCGTTCGGCTGCTGCTTTCTTCACTACTGCCATGGAAAACGCTCTCCCTTGTTGGATTCGTGTATGGGTTTTCGGCGCGCTCGGTTATTCGCGCGCGCCGTGCTTGTACAACAGGCGGGCCATCGCTTCGTGGCCATAATACAGCGCCTCGCCCAGCGGCGTCTTATCGAACATCTCGTCCGTCGCGTTCACCTCCGCGCCACGCACGAGCAGCAGCCGCGCGAGGTCGCGGCGGCCCTTGCTGGTCGCCGCGTGGAGCGGCGTGAAGCCGAAGGAGCCGCCCTTCTGGTTCACGGCCTCGGGCGCGGCTTCGAGCAGGCGCTGCAAGCGCTCGCTCCAGCCGAGCTCCGCCGCGCAGACGACGTCCACCGGCGCGCCGCGCGCGACGAGGAACTCCGCCATCGCCTGCTGGCCGTCTTCCGCGGCCATGTGCAACGGAGTCGCGCCGAAGGGCAGGCGCGCCTCGACGAGGCCGGGATCGGACTTGAGGAACTCGCGCACGCGCTCGATGAAGCCCAGGCTCGATGCGGCGAAGATGTCGAGCCGCGCGCCGCGTCGAGCGAGTACCTGCAAGGCGGCGCGGTCGCGGCGTTGCGCGGCGAGGTGCATGACCGATTTGCCGTTGCGCAGGCGGGCGTGAAGGTCCGCGCCAGCGTCGAGCAGAAGCGAGAGGGCATCCGCGCGGGCCAGTTCCGCCGCGAGATGCAGGGGAGTGCAGCCGAAGCGGTCGCGCGCGTCCGGGTCGGCGCCGAGTTCGAGCAGGCGCGCGACGAGGCGCGTGTGCCCGCCCGAGGCCGCCCAGTGGAGCGGCGTGCGGCCCCAGGAACCGGCGGCCGCGGCGAGATCGCTGCGTTCGGAGACGAAGCAGTCCATCCGCTGCGCCATGCCGAGCGCGGCGGCCAGGTGCAGATCGACGGACGCGCCGCGCGCGAGCAGCAGCTCGACGACGCCCATATTGCCCGAGTGGTGTGCGGCGTGCGCGGCGTAGAGCGGAATGCTCAGGCCGTCCTCGTTGCGCGCGTGCACCAGGCGCGGGTCGCGCTGCAACAAGGCGTCCATCTTATAGACGAAGCCATGACGCGCGGCGGCGAAGAGCTGCGCTTCGAGGGGCAGATCGGTTTCGGCGGAGGCGGCCGCTTCGTCCAGCGGATCGAGATCGCGCAGGTGCTGCTTGAGCCGCTGGCGCGAGGCGTAAAGGCGTTTCTTGATGGTGGTGACCGGCAGGCCGAGCTTCTCGCCGATTTCTTGCTGGGATTGGCCTTCAAAGTAGTAGAGCCGGGCGACCTCGCGCTCGTGCTCGGGCAGGAAATCGATCGAGGCCTGCACGCTGGCGGCGGCCGCGGCGCTGTCCGGATCGTCCGCAGGCCCGGTCTCGAGCGCGTGCACCTCGCCGGCGGCTTCGAGCGAGACGGTCGGGTGCTGCTTGACCCGGGTGATGCGGTCGACCCGTTTGATCACGATGCGCTTGAACCAGCCCGGGAACGCGGCCGGCTCGCGGAGCTTGTCCAAGTTCAGGAAGGCCTCGGCGAAGGCCTCCTGGACGGCGTCCTCCGCGAGCTGATGGTCCCGAAGCGCGCGAAAGGCCCACGCCTGCGCGCTATCCCTAAACCGCGCAACGACTTCCGCATACGCCCCGCGGTCGCCCGCGCGCGCGGCTATGACGAGGTTTTCGAGCGCTTGCATCAGATTCTTCCTACTTCTTCCCAGACGAAGTCCCGCCGGGAGCGGGTTCCGTTCCCTACTCGGACTTCGGACTATGCGCCATCAAGCGAATCTAGGATTTGTTTGACCCTACGGCGAAACTCCGGGAGTTCCCGATGAGCGACTTCCCACACAATCTCATAATCAATACCGAAGTATGCGTGGGCGAGACGATTGCGCATGCCGGACAGGAGTTTCCACGGCACATCCGGATGAGCTTCACGAAGGTCGGGACTGATGCTTCGTGCGGCCTCTCCGACGATTACCAGTTGCCACACCACCGCGCTTTTCGCCATCGCGTGACTCAAGAAACCGGCGTAGTCGAGATCGTGGACAAAGGCGGCGACTTGGTCCGCCGCCGAAAGAATATCGCCCAAGTACAGCGATTGCGGTCTCATACACGGACGAGGTCTTTCTCGACGTACGGGCGGATTTCCTCGCGCAGTGCGCGCGTACTCACGATATCCACGCGGCGCCGGAGATGATCTTCGAGAAAATCCCCCAGCGCAACCAGATCGAGTAAGGACGCCCCTTTGGAAAATCGAACGAGCACATCAACGTCACTATCGGGACGCTCGTCTCCGCGCGCGACGGAGCCGAAGATACCCTCGACGTTGGCGCGAAATCGCGTAGCGATCTCGCTGCGCGAGCTACGAAGAAAATCGAGTATCTGATGGCGATCCATCGCTGAGCACCCGTATCAGTATATCACTTGCCGGCGATTCGCCGCGTCAGCCCAGCTTCGCCTTGAGGTACTGCCCGGTGTAGCTCAACTTTTTGCGCGCGACTTCACGCGGGGTGCCCTGAGCGACAATGTGGCCGCCGCGGTCGCCGCCTTCGGGGCCGAGGTCGATGATCCAGTCGGCGGTTTTGATCACGTCGAGGTTGTGCTCGATGACGATGACAGTGTTGCCGTGGTCGACGAGGCGGTGCAGGACGGTGAGGAGTTTGTCGACGTCGAAGGCGTGTAGACCGGTCGTGGGTTCGTCGAGGATGTAGAGCGTTTTGCCGGTCTGGCGCTTGGCAAGCTCCGTGGCGAGTTTCACGCGCTGCGCCTCACCGCCGGAGAGGGTGGTGGCGGCCTGGCCGAGCTTGATGTAGCCCAGGCCGACGTCTTCGAGCACGTGCAAATTCGCGTAAA
Organism: Candidatus Hydrogenedentales bacterium; assembly: GCA_038916785.1. Lineage (GTDB taxonomy): Bacteria > Hydrogenedentota > Hydrogenedentia > Hydrogenedentales > VFKU01. The sequence goes on from JBCLBO010000051.1 coordinate 5,385, forward strand.
TTCGCGGAATGGCTTTGAAGAATTCGCAGGCTTCCTCGATCGTCATGTCGAGCACTTCGGCGATGTTCTTGCCCTTGTAGCGGATGTCCAGCGTGTCGCGGTTGTAGCGCGTGCCTTTGCAGACTTCGCACGGCACATACACATCGGGCAGGAAGTGCATCTCGATGGTGATGAGGCCATTGCCTTCGCAGTCCTCGCAGCGCCCGCCCTTTACGTTGAAACTGAATCGGCCGGCTTCGTAGCCGCGCGCGCGGGCCTCGGCCGTCTTGGCAAAGATGTCGCGCACGGGACCGAAGAGGCCGGTGTAGGTGGCGGGGTTGGAGCGCGGCGTGCGGCCGATGGGCGACTGGTCGATATCGATGACTTTGTCGACGTGCGCGAGGCCCTCGATGCGCGAGTGCGCGCCAGGCTTGACGCGCAGCGAGCCGTGGAGCATGCGCAGCGCGGCGGGGTAGAGCGTCTCGTTGATCAGCGTGGACTTGCCCGAACCGGAGACGCCGGTGACGCAGACGAAGACGCCGAGCGGGATTTCCACGTCGATATTCTTCAGGTTGTTATGCCGCGCGCCGCGAATGACGATGGATTTGCCGTTTCTCTCGCGTGTTTTCTTCGGCACCGGAATCTGGAAGGCGCCGGAGAGGAAGCGGCCGGTGTGCGAGTCTTTGTTCTTGGCGACCTGCACCGGCGTGCCCGCGGCGACGATGTACCCGCCGTGCACGCCCGCGCCGGGGCCGAGGTCGATCACATAATCGGCGGTGCGGATGGTGTCCTCGTCGTGCTCGACGACGATGACGGTGTTGCCCAAGTCGCGCAGGCGCTTGAGCGTGGCGATGAGGCGGGCGTTGTCGCGCTGGTGCAGGCCGATGCTGGGCTCGTCAAGGATATAGAGTACGCCCATGAGGCCGGAACCGATCTGCGTGGCGAGGCGGATGCGCTGCGATTCGCCGCCGGAGAGCGTGCCGGCGTGGCGATCGAGCGTGAGGTATTCGAGGCCGACGCTGACGAGAAATCCTAGGCGCTCGTTCACTTCCTTGAACACGCGCTCGGCGATCGTTTTCTGCTGCTTGCTGAGGCTAAGGCCGGCGAAGAACTGGACCGCGTCGCCGATGGCGAGGCCGGTCACGTCGAGAATGTTTTGGCCGTTGATGCGCACGGCGAGCGACTCCGGCCGCAGGCGGCCACCCTTGCAGACCTTGCAGGGACGAGTGGCCATGAACTGCGCGAGGCGTTCGCGCTGCGAGGCGGAGCCGGTCTCACGGAAGCGGCGCTCCACGTTGGGGATCACGCCTTCGAAGGGTTTCGTGACCTTGTAACTCGATTCGCGGCGCTTGCTCTCGTATACGAACGCGATCTCCTCGTCGCCGGAGCCGTTCAGCACAATGCCGCGGAACTCCTCGGTGAGATTTTGCCAGGGCGTGTTCACACTGACCTTGTAGTGATTGCAGAGGCACTGCAACTGGCGGCGATACCAGCCGTCCATCATCCGGTTCATGTTCCACGCGCGCACCGCGCCGTCGGCGATGCTCAAGGTGAGATCCGGCACGACCAGCTCAGGGTCAATTTCCATCGTCGTGCCGAGGCCCGTGCAGGTCGGGCAGGCGCCGTGAGGGCTGTTGAAGCTGAACATCCGCGGCGCGAGTTCTTCGTAGCTGATGCCGCAGTCCACGCAGGCAAAGTGCTCGCTTTGCAGCGACTCGGTCACCTTCTTGTCCGGCGTCTCCGCGTGGATACGCAGGATGCCGTGACCGAGTTTGAGGCAGATTTCGACGGAGTCGGTCAGGCGCTTGGTCAGGCCCGGCTTCACGACGAGACGATCGACCACAACGTCGATGTCGTGTTTGACGTAGCGCTCGAGGGGGATCTCGTCGTCCACGCCGAAGAACGTGCCGTCCACGCGCACGCGAACGTAGCCCTGCTTTTTCACGTCCTCAAAAATCTTCTGGTAGGTGCCCTTGCGCTGGCGCACGAGCGGCGCAAGCAGTTGGATGCGCGTGCCCTCGGGCAACACGGTGATGCCGTCCACGATGGATTGCGGCGTCTGCGACTTGATGGGCTTGCCGCAGTTGTAGCAGTGGGGCGTGCCAATGCGCGCGAAGAGCAGGCGCAGGTAGTCGTATATCTCCGTGACCGTGCCCACCGTCGATCGGGGATTGCGGTGCGTCGTTTTCTGCTCGATCGAGATGGCGGGCGAGAGGCCCTCGATGTAGTCCACGTCCGGCTTGTCCATCTGATCGAGGAACTGCCGCGCATACGCCGAGAGGCTCTCGACGTAGCGCCGCTGGCCCTCGGAGTAGATGGTGTCGAAGGCGAGCGACGACTTGCCCGATCCGCTCAGGCCCGTGATGACCACCAGCTTGTCGCGCGGGATTTCGAGACTGAGGTTCTTGAGGTTGTGTTCGCGAGCGCCGCGAATGACAATCGCGTCCGGGGAGCCGTTCCTGCGAGGAGATTTTGCAGCCATAACCAGAGTGATACCGGGTGTGTTCCGGGGAATCGTCGCAAACGGACGAAACGATCATGATAACAGATCAATCCGGGCACTAACCTCGCGCGCGCGCCGGGCAGCAACAATGTGGGTTCAAACAGCAAGTGCAACACTTGCAGTTAGAATCCAGCCACCTGCGGCAAGCGGAGCGAGTGCTACGCGCCATCCAGAACTGAAGAAACGGTGTGAACCGGCGGGGCTGGTTGGGAAGGCGGAGCGGTCTACTCGGGGCCGGGTCTCCCTTTACGGAAGTCAGGTTTGCTGCAATGGGATTGGCTCCCGAAAAAATGGGTAGAATCCAACGCGGTTGCGCAGTGCACACGAAGAGGAACGACCAATGTGACGCTGCTTGGGTTTAATGGTTAGAACTCGCAAGACTTGGACGACGACTGAAGCGGAGAGGGCGAAATGCGAATCGGAATCGGCGCGATTGCGGCAGTGATGATTTCGCTCGCGGCCAGCGCGCAACAAGGCGCGGCAGGCGGCGAGTGGCGCTACTACGGCGGGGACGCCGGGCAAACGAAGTATTCGCCGCTGGCGCAAATCACAAAGGACAACGTGAAATCGCTGGAAGTGGCGTGGACCTGGGACTCGCCGGACGAGGGGATCGGCAAGCCCGACGCATTCAAGGTGACGCCGATCATGGTGAAGGGGGTGCTCTATGTGAGCACGGGGATGAGCCAGGTCGCCGCGATCGATCCGGCAACGGGCAACACACTGTGGGTCCGCGACAACGAAGCCTACAAGCTCGGGCGGCCGACGAACTCAGGCTGGCAGCACCGGGGCGTGAGCTATTGGTCGGACGGCGCGGACGAGCGGATCGTGATCGCGACGGGCACGCTGCAACTGATCGCGCTGAACGCGAAAACGGGCGAACCCTATGAGAACTTCGGCACGGGCGGCTGGGTGGACCTCACGCTGGGCCTCGAGCGAGAGCTCTCCCGGCGCATGGTGGGCAACAACGCGCCGGTGGCAATCGTGAAGGACACGATCGTGGTGGGCTCGACCATCTTCGATCGGCCAACGAGCCCGGACATGCCCCCGGGACACGTGCGCGGATACGACGTAAAAACAGGCGGACTGAAGTGGGTCTTCCACACGATCCCGCAGGCGGGCGAGACGGGCGTGGAAACCTGGGAAAACGATTCGTGGAAAAACTCCGGCGGGGCCAACGTCTGGGCGCCCATGAGCGTGGACGAAGAACTCGGCTACGTCTATCTGCCCGTCAGCACGCCGACGAACGACTACTACGGCGGGCACCGCAAGGGGAACAACCTCTTCGCGGAGAGCCTCGTGTGCGTGGATGCCGCGACGGGCGAGCGGGTGTGGCATTTCCAGGCGGTGCATCACGGCCTGTGGGACTATGATTTTCCCTGCGCGCCGACGCTGTGCGACATCACGGTGAACGGCAAAAAAATCAAGGCCGTCGCGGCGGTGAGCAAGCAGGGCTTCACCTATGTCTTCGACCGAAAGACCGGCGAGCCCGTCTGGCCGATCGAGGAGCGGCCCGTGCCGCAGACCACCGTGCCGGGCGAGCAGACCTCCGCAACGCAACCTTTCCCCACGAAGCCGCCGGCCTTCGTGCGGCAGGGGATCACGGAAGACGACCTGATCGACTTCACGCCGGAGCTAAAAGCCGAGGCGGTGAAGATTGCGAGCGGATACACGCTGGGCCCGCTCTTCACGCCGCCGACACTGCTGGGCGAAGGCGGGAAGAAGGGCGCGTTTCAGGTGCCGAGCGCGGCGGGCGGCGCGAACTGGGGCGGCGCGGCCTTCGACCCGGAGACGGGCATGCTGTATCTGCAAGCAGCGGACATGCACTCGCTGGCGAGCGTGAGCAAGGGCGACCCGAACCGCGTGAAAGCAGATTACTTGACGCTCGGGCCCCTGCTGGCGCCGGGCCCGCAGGGACTGCCGATCACCAAGCCGCCGTACGGCGTCGTCGTGGGCATCGATCTGAACAAGGGCGAGATCGCATGGAAAGTCCCGCACGGCGATGGTCCGCGGCATCATCCAGCGCTCAAGGGCGTAGATCCCGGTCCGCTCGGCGCGACCAGCCACGGGATGCTCTCCAGCGGCGAACCGCTGCTGACCAAGACACTACTCTTCATCAACCAGGCCGCGCTCGATCTGGCAACGCTACGGATTTCGAAGACGGACCTGTTCATGCGCGCCTTCGACAAGGCGAATGGATCGGTGCTCTGGGAACAGCGGCTCGAACTGCCGCCCTTCGGCACGCCAATGACCTACGAGCACAAGGGCAAGCAGTACGTCGTCGTCGCCTGCGGCGGCAGCGGCCAGCCCTCGCGTCTAGTGGCCTTCGCGTTGCCGTAGAATTTCTGCCCACAGATAAATGCGGATGAACACAGACAACAGGCCGCAAATCCCGTAGGGGCGGCCCCCCGTGGCCGCCCTTGATTTAACCGGCGCCTCGGGACAGGGCGGCCACAGGGGGCCGCCCCTACTTCGCTCTGTCTTCTTTCAGGATTTTTTCGAGCGCGGCGCGCACCTGGCCAGCCTCGGGTTCCGCGCGGATCACGACAGCGAATGGCTTGCTGAAGTACAGCTCAGGCGGTGCCGCGGGGAGGCTGGGCGCGCGCTTCTCGACGAGCGCGAGGAGAAAGGCGGCGTTGCCGAGTTGTTTGTACGTGCGCTCATCGGTGATGCGCAGGATGGCGACCTCAAGGTTCTGACCAGTCAGGCCGAGGCCCTCATCAATACGCGCGGGGGCCATGCCTGAGAAGTCGAAGGATTCGGCCGAGTCATACGCGACGCCGCCACGCTGGAGCGCCTCAGCGAGATCAGCGGCGGTCAAGATGGGCGGCGTAGACGCGCACCCGGCGACTCCAACACTCAGCGCCAAGATTAGAGCGGCCCAGAATCCTTCCCTTCGAACTACGCGCGGCATCTCGCCTCTCCTCCTAACTCATTGCACACGGATCGCACAGCGGCGGTTGTGGGGATGGACTGTAACAAATCCCAACGTTCGTAGCATGGCCGGCCCGTCCATGCGGGTGCTCGGCAATCGAGTCGGGTAATGCTCCAGGTTCTAAGGGCGCAGGGCGGAGCGCAACTGAACCTGCTGGCGGTGGAAAATCGGCCCGGCGATCGGGTGGCGAATGAACACGAGGCAGCAGGCCGCCGCGACGTAGGCCGCGGAAAATATGACGAACGCGAGGTCGTAGTTGCCCATTCGATCGTGGAGGAAACCCGCCAAAGGGACGCCGCTGGCCTGAATCGGGAGCATGCACGGGCTCATGAGCCCCATCACGCGGCCAAATACCTGACGCGGGAAATAGTCGCCGACGAGCGAGCCCCAGAGCGGGACCACGCCGCCCATGCCAAACCCGAAAAACGCCGCCACCCCCATGAGCTCGGCGTAGCTGTCGGCATACAGCAGCAGCGCGGTGCCGATCGCTTGGAACGCCAGACACAGCAGCAGCGCCAGACGCGCGTCGACAAAATCCGCGAGCCAGCCGAAGAGCACCTTGCCGATGACGCCGACTCCCGCCGACGCGGTCATGATGTACGCCGCCTGGTGGCGAGTGATGCCCAGGTCGCGCGCGTGTTCGATCATATGGATGAGTGTGGCGGACATGGAGAAGAAGTTGAGCCCAACCGCAAGCGTAATCGCCCAGAAAGTCTCGCTGCGCAGCGTGGCGGCGGTCGAGAACGAGGCGCGCGCCGGCGCGGGGCCGCGCGCAACCGCGGGCACGGTGGTGTCGTCTTCGATCGCGCGCGCGCCGTCCGGCAACAGGCCGATATCTTCGGGCCGGTTGACGATGAAGGCCCACACGAGGGGCAGCAGGACGAACAGGGAAAACAGACCGAAGATGTCGAACGTGAATCGCCAGCCGTACGCGCCGACAAGCCAGGAGCTGACCGGCACCATCACCATGCCGGACATGGATACGCCCGTGGTGGCCACGCCGAGGGCCGCGCCGCGGCGGCGCACGAACCAGTTGCACACCAGCGCCGTGCTGGCAAGCTGGCCGATGGTAACGACACCGGCGGCGAGCAGCGTGGCGATGAGGAAGTACCACTGCCATAGGGCCGTGATGCGGGCAGCCAGCAGGAACCCGGCGCCCAGGCAGACGCAGCCGATAATCATAAGGTGGCGGATCGACCAGGTGTCGATGATGCGGCCAAGAAAAGGCGCGACGACGGCCATGGCGACGTTCATCAGGGTCAGGCCAAGGGTGACGGCGAAACGCGTGGCGTGAAATTCTTCCTGGATCGGTACGAGAAAAACGCCGTAGGAATAAAAAATAAATCCCGTGGAGACGAAGAGGGTGACAAAGCTGGAGGCGACGATCCACCAGCCATAGAAGATGCGGTTTGTTGGTCGGGGCGGCATTGGTTAATAGGTAAACTAATAGGGCCGCGCGAACATTCCGCGGCAACTCTGGGATCGACTCGGACGGGCCGGATCAGCGGCGACCCTGCCGCGATCCCCCGCTCAGCAGTATACGCAACCATGCGCACCCCCGCGACTTACTTTCTTTTTTTAAAAAGAAAGTAAGCAAAGAAAAACCGTTGTCGAAGAACAATTGCAGAGTGGATAGCGACGATCCACGCGTTCACCGCGGGCTGACCCCAATGGGGTCAAAGAGAGTAGCCGGGGGTCGGAGCTACGCGGAGACCGCCGGATCAGGCGGCACCAGCCGTCGACCCTGGAAGGGTCGCAGAGGCGCGCGCGAATTCAATTTGGCGGCAAGGTGAACGGGCGGTATGCTGTGCGGACTTTTTACCGGAACTACATCGAAGGAGTGACCTGAAATGAGCGCGTCGATCAGTTTAAAGGGCAAGGTGGCGATTGTTACAGGCGGGGGCCGGGGCATTGGCAAGGCAATCGCCCGGAAGTTCGTCGAGGCGGGGGCGGGCGTGGTCATCGCCAGCCGCAAGATGGAGAACTTGCAGGCGACGGCCGACGAGTTCAAGGGCCTGCCCGGCAAGGTCGTGCCGGTGGCGTGTCACGTCGGGCGGCCGGAGGACCTCGAGCGTCTCGTGAAGGAGACCGAGAAGCAGCTCGGGCCGGTGGATATTCTGGTGAACAACTCCGCGACCAACATCGGCCAGGGGCCCTCGCTGGATGTCACCGACGACATGGTGGACAAGATGGTCGACGTGAACGTGAAATCGGCGTTGCGTCTGATCCGGCTCACCGTGCCGAAAATGATCCAGCGCGGCACCGGCGGGTCGATCATCAACATCGTGTCGATCGCGGGGCTGCGTCCGCAGTTCCAGGGCCTGCTCTACAGCTTCACGAAAGCCGGGCTCATCATGATGACCAAAAGCTGGGCGCAAGAGTTCGGCCCGCACAAAATCCGCGTGAACGCGATCGCGCCGGGGCTAATCAAGACCGACTTCAGCTCCTTCTTCCACGAAAACCCGGACCGAGTGAAGGCGATCGAGCGCACGCAGCCGATCCCGCGAATCGCCGACCCGAGCGAACTGGGCTTCGCCGCGCTCTACCTCGCCTCCGACGAGGCCTCGTACATCACCGGTGAGATTCTGGTGATTGACGGCGGAGCCATGATCGGCCGCGGGGGCACCATCTGAACTCGCGAGTGTTATTTCAGCCCAGAAGTGTCATGTCCCGTGAAGTGTTGATATGAGTACCGCCTTACCAAGGCCCGTCTCGCCGTTGCAGGGCGCACGGCTGTTGAAGACCAGTCTCAAGCGGCTTTGCCAAGTCATTCACCGGACACGACACTGGCGGATTCAACGCGAAAAACGCCCATAAACCGGCCAATTTCCAAACAACCCGCCTTGTAGCGTGGAACTCGCGCGGAGAAAAACGTGTTATAATTGGCATGGAGACCTTGGGAATGCGTCGGGCGCTTCATATACTCGCGGTTGCAGTGACGCTCGCATCGGTCGCAAGTGCGGGACCGGCTGGCGCGTCGGTGCAGTACGCGTGCGCCGTTAGCGGTGAAGTCTCTTCGTCGTGCTGCTGTGCGCCGAAGTCAGACGGCGGCTGCACAGTCGTTGCGCAATCGTGCTCGTGTTGCACGGTTTCGGTGACCGAGCGCACGGAGATACCGGCGCGCGCGGAGCCGTCGAGCACAACGGCACAGTTTGCTTCGCTTCCCGTCCCCGCGCCAGCCGCTGTTCCCGTTGTTTACTGCTCGCTGAGTCGCCCGGAAGCCGGGTCCTGCGCCCGGCGATCACCGGTGCCTCTGTACATCCTGAACTCCGCATTTCTTCGCTGATCTCGCGCTTCTCTCGATGACCGTGCCGGTGGAGAACTGTCTCTCCCCGGCGCAACGTGAATCCACCCTGTCATGAGGAACGCGATATGTGTCAATCATCAATTTTTCCTTCATTGCGAATACACCTTCGGTCGCAACCGCTAACTCGATTCTTTCGCGGCGCAATACTCGCCGCGATTGCCGGCGCCTCAAGCGTTGCGCAATCGGACGTGCGCCCGGACGACGCGCCCCAGGCCTCGGGAGAGAGCGATACCAGCAACGGAGCGTTGACGGCCGCGGACGGTACGCTTTCGCTGGAACAACTCATCGGGCAAGTGATTGCGCGCAACCCGTCGGTCGATCAGGCGATGCAATCCTTGCGCGCGGCGTCCGAACGGCCCGAACAGGCGAGGGCGCTGGACGATCCGATGTTCTCGTACATGCTGGCGCCGGGGACGCTGGGCTCGAGCCAATTCGATGTTGCGCAGAAATTCGAAGTCTCGCAGTCGTTTTCGTGGCCCGGAAAACGCCGGTTGCGCGGGGAGGCGGCGCACCACGAGGCGGAGGGCCTGCGCGGCGAGGTGGAGTCCGTGCGCGAGGAACTGGCGTATGAGGCGCGTGCGGCCTTCCTCGATCTGTGGTTCCTGGATCGCGCGCTGGAGATCAACGCCGCGAACGAACAACTGCTGGCGGAATTCGAGGAAATCGCGGAGCGCAAGTATGGCGCCGGGCTGGTGTCCAAGCAGGACGCTCTTCATGCGAAGGTCGAGCAGCAGATGCTCATTCACGACGGGGCAGTGCTCAGGCGCTACCGAAACCGCGCGACGGCGAAAATCAACGCGCTGCTGAACCGCGGCACGGACGCGACCGTCCCCGCGCCGGCGCCGTTTCTCTCCAATCCCATTGCGCCGCCCGCGCTTTCCGAACTTCAGGCCGCAGCGGAGCAGCAGCGCCCGGAACTACAGCGCATGGCTTCGCTGGTGCACTCCGCCGAAACACGGACCTCGCTCGCGCGAAAGGAATTTTATCCCGACTTCTCGATCATGGCGTCGTACGACAACTATTGGGACGAGAGGGAAATGAAGCCGTCTGTCGGGTTCAGCCTCAATCTGCCGATTCAGCTCGGGCGGCGGCGGGCGGCCGCGAGCGAGGCCGAAGCGGAACTCGCGAGCGCCGAATCCGAGACGCGCAAGCTGCGCCGCGACATCCATCTCGAAGTGCACGAGGCTTTCGAAGAGGTCCAGGAAAGCCTCGAAGGCGTCACGCTCTATGAGTCGCACCTGCTGCCCGCCGCGGAGGAGAACCTCGAGGCGGCGCGGTCCGCCTATTCATCGGGCGAGACGGATTTCCTGGCGCTCGTTTCCGCGCAGAAGCTGCTGATGGACACGACGCTGAGAGCAAGAGAATCACAAGCGGCCTATCACAAGGGAACGGCCAAACTGGGACGCGCAACCGGCTCATCCGTAGCGGATTCTGCGCTTACCGAGGAGTAACTTCGATGAACTCACGAAACGTTATCGGATCAATATTGGCAGTAGTTGTGCTCGCCGGCGGGGTCGGCGCGTGGATGTACCGCGGTGAGCTGCAGCATTGGGTGGCGGAATTCCGCACAGGTCCGGGTATGGACGGCATGCAACCCTCATCAATGCCCGATGACACGACCAATACCAGCGAGCCATCGCAAGGAAACGACACTCCTGCGGGAACGGTGGTGCGGATAGACGTCGGAGCGAAGGGGTTCTCCCCGGAAACACTGTCGATCGCGCCCGGCGCCGATCAGGTGCTGGAGTTCACCCGGACCGCGGACCGGACCTGCGCGACCGCGGTAGTATTTCCTGCCACCGGGAAGCGCTTCGATCTGCCGCTCAATTCACCGGTACGTGTTCCGGTCTCACTCAAACCCGGCGAAACGATCGCCTTCTCGTGCCCGATGGACATGTATCACGGCAAGATTGTCGCGTCGGGCCAAGGAGAGGCGCCAGGTTCCGCACACATGGACACAGATGCGCACGACCCCTCCGACATTGCGCATTGGACGTGTTCCATGCACCCATCGGTGAAATCCGAGACGCCGGGGAAATGCCCGATTTGCTCGATGGACCTGATTTCGGTGACCCACGGCGAGATCGATACGGGCGTCATTTTGGTGGACGCCCGGCGGCGTCAGTTGATTGGCGTGACCACCGGCACCGTGGCGCGGCGGGAAATGGACGCCGAGATTCGCGCCGTAGGCCGCGTAGTGGCCGACGAGACCCGGCTGGCCGAGGTGACGCTGCGCTACGAAGCGTGGATCGGAAAAGTGTTCGCCGACTTCACCGGGAAGGAGATCCGGAAGGGCGAGCCGATGTTTACGTTCTACAATCCGCAGCTCTGGTCGCTGCAGGAGGAATACCTGGAGGCGCTTCGCCGCGGGCAGGGGGAGCGCGCGCAGGGCGGCGCCCTGGCCAGCGCGGCGGAGACGCGCCTGCGCCTCTGGGGGATCGATGAAGGGCAGATCGAGGCCCTGCGGCAGCGCGGATCGGCGATCGAACACCTGACCGTGAGCGCGCCAATCACGGGGACGATTCTCGACAAGCACATCGTAGCGGGCGGCGCAGTCCAAGCCGGCGAAGCGCTGTACCGCATCGCCGATTTAACGTCGGTGTGGATCGAGGCGGAGGTGTATGAGCAGGACATCGCCCGCATGAAACTCGGCCAGCGCGCGAAGATTCGTATCGAGGGCCTGCCGGAACGCGAGTTCGAGGGCGCCGTTTCCTACGTGTACCCCTCGCTGGATGCGATGACGCGCACGGGGCGCGTGCGCGTGGATGCGCCGAATGCGGACGGCGCGCTGAAGCTGGACATGTACGCAGAAGTGCGCGTCGCGCTGCCGCTGGGCGAGCGATTAGCGGTGCCCGAGAGCGCGGTGATTCATGCCGGCGCCAGCCACATCGCGTTCGTCGATCTGGGCGAAGGACGTCTGGAGCCGCGGCGGCTGAAAGTGGGCGCGCGGACGGCGGACTACATCGAAGTGCTGGAGGGACTGAAGGAAGGCGAGACGATCGTCACCTCGGCGAATTTCTTGATCGCGGCCGAGAGCAAGCTGAAGTCGGGGATTGAGAAATGGTAACTCGCGGCGACGAGCCCCAGCCCGGCCTGATCGCGCGGCTGATCGCGTATTGCGCGAACAATCCGCTGTTGACGATCCTGACGATCGGGGCGCTCGCGGGCTGGGGCTACTACTCCCTGCGCAGCGTGCCGCTAGACGCGATCCCGGACCTCTCCGACACGCAGGTGATCATCCTCACCGAATGGCCGGGCCGCAGCCCGGACCTGGTCGAGGCCCAGATCACGTATCCGCTGTCGACTTCGCTGCTGGCCGGGCCCAAGGTGCAGTTTGTGCGTGGGCAGTCCTTCCTCGGGCTGTCCTTCGTCTACGTCATCTTCGAAGACGGCACCGACATCTACTGGGCGCGGAGCCGGGTGCTGGAGTATCTCAACACGATGAAGGCGCGCCTGCCGGAAGGCGTGACCCCGACGATCGGGCCGGACGCGACCGGCGTGGGGTGGGTCTTCCAGTACGCGCTCGTGGATCGTACCGGCGCGCACAGCCTGGCGGACCTGCGCTCGATCCAGGATTGGAGCCTGCGCTATTGGCTCGAAGGCGTCGAGGGCGTGGCCGAGGTCGCCTCGGTCGGCGGCTTCGTCAAGCAGTACCAGATCGCGCTCGACCCCGATCGCCTGCGGGCGTATGGAATTTCGCTCGCCGACGTCACCAAGGCCGTAAAACTCTCCAACATTGAGGTGGGCGGCGGCGTGGTCGAGGTGGCCGGGCACGAGCAATTTATCCGGGGCCGGGGCTACATCCGTTCACTGGACGACATTCGCCTCATTCCTCTCAAGCTGGGCGAGGGCGGCGTACCGGTGTACGTGCGCGACGTGGCCGAGGTGCAGATTGGACCGGACATGCGCCGCGGGCTGGCGGAGCTGAACGGCGAGGGCGAGGTCGCCGGCGGCATCGTCGTGATGCGCTACGGTGAGAACGCGCTGGACGTGATCCGCCGCGTGAAGGAGCGGATCGAAGAGACGCGCGCATCGCTGCCGCCCGGGGTCGAGATCGTAGTGGCCTACGACCGCTCCGACCTGATTCTGCGGGCGATCGACACGCTGCGACGCACGCTGCTCGAGGAATTGATCATCGTCAGCGTGGTGATCGTGCTGTTCCTGGTGCACCTGCGCTCGGCGTTGGTGCCCATCATTTGCCTGCCCGTCGCCGTCTTGCTCGCGTTCATCCCGATGGCGCAGCAGGGCCTCACCGCGACAATCATGTCGCTCGGCGGCATCGCGCTCGCAATCGGGGTGATGGTGGACGCATCGATCATCATCATCGAGAACATTCACAAGAGGTTGGAAACGTGGGAGTCGGCCGGGAGGCCGGGCGAGCGGCGGGCCGTTGTGATTGGTGCGATGCAGGAGGTCGGCCCGAGCATCTTCTTCTCACTGCTCGTCATCACCGTGTCGTTTCTGCCGGTGTTCACCTTGCAGGCCACGGAAGGCCGGCTGTTTCGCCCGCTCGCGTTCACGAAAACCTACTCGATGGGCTTCGCCGCCCTGCTCGCCGTGACGCTGACCCCGGCCCTCGCGGTGTTGCTCATTCGCGGCCGCGTGCTACGCGAAGAGAAGAACCCAATCAACCGGCTCCTGATCGCCGCGTACACGCCGGTGGTCCACTTCGTCGTGTCGGCGCGGTGGTTCGTCGTGGCGGCGGCAGTCGCGGCGATGGCAGCCACCGTGCCCGCCTTCCTCAAATTGGGCAACGAGTTCATGCCGCCGCTGAACGAAGGCGCGATCCTGTACATGCCCACCGCCCTGCCGGGGATGTCGATCACCGAAGCGACGACCATCCTGCAAAGCATGAACCGGCAACTCAAACAGTTTCCGGAGGTGGAGACGGTCTTTGGCAAGGTGGGCCGCGCGGAGACGGCGACCGACCCCGCGCCCATGTCCATGGTGGAGACGGTGGTCGTGCTCAAGCCGGAGAGCGAGTGGCGGCCGGGGCTCACCTACGACGCGCTGATCGACGAGATGGACCAGAAGCTGCAATACCCCGGCATGCCCAACATCTGGTGGATGCCCGTGCAAACGCGCACGGAGATGCTCTCGACCGGGATCCGCAGCGCGCTGGGCATCAAAGTATTTGGCAAGACCCTCGAGGAAATCGAGCGGACCGCCGTCGCCATCGAGGGCGCGCTGAAGGACGACCCGCGCACCGCGCCCTATACCCGCAGCGCCTTCGCCGAGCGCGAGGCGGGGGGATATTTCCTCGATTTCACGGTAGACCGCGCGCGCGCCGCGCGCTACGGATTGCGCGCGCAGGACGTGACCGACGCGCTGGAGACCGCCGTGGGCGGGATGAACGTCACGGAGGTTCTCGAAGGCCGCGAACGCTATTCGGTGAACGTGCGGTATGCGCGCGACTTTCGCGAGGACCTCGAGGCGCTAAAAAAAATACTCGTGGACACGCCAACCGGCGGGCCGGTTCCGATCGACGCCGTGGCGGACATCGCCTTCAACACGGGCCCGCCCCTCGTGCGCAGCGAGGACGGACAACTGGTGGGCTACGTGTTCGTAGACGTCGCGCGGCGCGGGATCGCGGACTACGTCGCCGACGCGCGCAAGGTCGTCGCCGAGCGCGTCACGCTGCCGCCGGGCACGGGCGTCGAGTGGGCCGGGCAGTTCCGGCATTTCGAGCGCGCGAAGGAACGGCTGAAAGTGGTGGTGCCGGCGACGCTGGCGATCGTGTTCTTGCTGCTGTATCTCAATACGCGATCAATCGTGGAGACCCTCATCGTGTTGCTGGCAGTCCCGTTTTCGCTGATTGGGGCGATATGGCTGTTGTACCTGCTCGACTACAACATGAGCGTGGCGGTCTGGGTCGGGCTCATCGCGCTGGCGGGGCTGGACGCGGAGACCGGCGTGATCATGCTGCTCTACCTGACGCTGGCGCACAGGAAGCGCACGGCAGAGGGGCGGATGCGGGACTTCGCGGACCTGCGCGAGGCGATCGTCGAGGGCGCGGCCCGCCGCATCCGGCCGAAACTGATGACCGTGCTGACGACGTTCATCGCGCTGGTACCGATCATGGTGAGCACCGGCACGGGTGCGGACGTGATGAAACGGATGGCAGCGCCGATGGTGGGCGGGCTGGCGACGTCGTTTCTGCTGGAGTTGACGGTATATCCGGCGATCTTCGCCATCTGGAAACGGAGATCGCTACCCAAAATCGCGCGCGGAGATCACGTTCCGGGGTCTTGAACCTTAAGTTTTTCGTTGTCGACGGTGTACATGAAGAAGGAGTACATCATTTCGGCGGTCGTGGGTTCGCCCCATCGGACTTCGGTGTTGGGGTTAGGGTTGAAAGGATTGGCCGACGAGTTGTCGAAGTGAGCGTACGCGTGCAGTTCGGTGCCCTTGGGCAGGGCAATGGGCTTGGCCGCCTTGTAAAAAGTCTGCCAATTGAAATCGTAGTTGGGCACGAAGAGCAGGTCTGCCATGCGTCCGTCGGGAAACTTCGCCCACACCTTCATGTCCGTGCCGCGCAAGTGCATGTGCGGGATCAGTTGCTCCAGATGGATGTCCTCCTCCAGGACGAAGGTCGCGCTCACGGGATAGTCCGCCGTCCGGGGCGGAATCACGAATTTCTCCGTGCCCACGGTGCCGAAGCGTACCTCTTTCTTCACCGTATCACGCGCAAATTTGATACCCACCATCGTCTGGTCGGTTTCTACTTTGCCGGGTTCTTTGTGGTAATGGATCTGGAGTATGAGAACCGCCCCGGCTTCAATTTTCATCCCGCGGCCTTTGTCCATCACCAGGGGAGGCGCCCCCGGCGCAAAGCCGCCGAGGCTTCCCCCGAGCCCACTTCTTCCTTTGCCGGGGCCGGCGGTGAACACGATGACGTGGTGGACCACATTGATGTTTCCGGGCCGTACCTCCGCCGCGCTGATCCAGCGATCTTTGTCGAAACCGGTGGGGACGAGAACGTATCGGTACTCATCCTCCAATTCGGCCGGAAGGATTTGAGTGCTTGCCATAAATATCTCGTCGGGTTCGCCAATCTTCCAGCCCTTGGTGAAGGTGAGCGCCTTGGGGCCGTCCTCGGGGTCGCCCGCCGGCGTTCCCTGATCGATCCAGCGCACGATCGTGGTCAAGTCCCGTTCACTCAGCCGGCGGTCATTCGCCCATTCGCCGATGGTCGGGTCGGCATGCCACGGGGGCATCTGCCGCGTATCCACCATATTCCGGATGGACTTCGCCCAAGGCCGCGCCTGCTCGTAGGTCGTGAGCGACATCGGCACCGCCTCGCCGGGCCGGTGACACACGACGCAATTGGTATTCAGAATCGGCGCGATATCCTTGTAGAACGTCGGGTTGTCCACGGGCGGCATCAGCGCGGCCTCCGCCACGCTCGAATTCTTGGCGTTCGCGCGGTAGACGAAAGCGGCAGCAGCGACAATCGCGACCGAGGCGAATGCCGCCCCGAACACCGCCACCTTGTTAAAGCCGGTTTTCTGGTAACGCGCCGCCGGCGCGTACCTCGGAGTCGATCTCGGTATCTCGATCGCCGGCATCGCAGCGGCCGCGCGCGAATCGATCTGCGCGAGCAACTCCCCGCCGCGGCGGTGGCCAAACACGCCGCTCAAAAGGGTGCATATCGGCCGCGCCTCGTCCAAACGCCCAAGTGAAACCAAGCACCGGGCGCGCGCATACATGACGTTCTGGTCATTCGGAAAGTGCTGCTCCAAATTGTCCAACTGCGCCAGCGCGTCGGAATACTTCTGTTGTTGGAACAGGCGCTGCGCTTCCAGGTGAATTTTCTTGGCCTGGTCGGCATTCATACGACGCTCTCCAAAAATCTCGTAATCCGCGGCCCGTGGACCCAGCGGTTGTGGACAATATACACAATAGGTGCGCTGCGTTCGTAATAGTTTAACCGATCCCGTCAAAGGCGAAGCAGGTCAAAGTTTTTTTCTCCA
>JBCLBO010000052.1:0-22043 GCA_038916785.1 Candidatus Hydrogenedentales bacterium
GATGCAGGCAGTGTGCGAGTATCGACACGATCAGGTCGATAACGATGACAAGGGATTGCGGGACGCGCTCGTGACGACTCACAAATGCACCCACTTAAGAACCGAGACTACTCGAACTTGCCGATCCCTCGATAATTCGGGCCGTTGTGCAATCGAGATTGCCGCGCGGCTCCTTTCGTGGCCCTCGCAATGAGGGAATTTGGAACGTTTTTGATGTTCGGATACGTTGCCATTTGAATGAGTCACTACAATTAGGAAGGAGCAAGTTCATGGCAGAGACCACAAGCAAAGACTACAGCCCCGGCCTGGCGGGCGTCATCGCGGGCGAGACGGACATCGCGTGCGTGGATCAGGGAGTGCTGCTTTACCGCGGCTACGCCATCGAGCAGCTTGCCGAGCACACGACCTTCGAGGAAGTCGCGCACCTGCTGCTCTTCGGCGAACTGCCAAGCACGGGGCAACTTCAGGCGCTTAAGACCCGGATCGACGTATACCGGCCGCTCGAGCCGAAGCTGATCGACGCGCTGCGCAATATCCCGAAGGGCGTGGCGATGATGGACGTGCTGCGCAGCATGGTCAGCTATGCGGGGCATTTCGATCCGACCAAGGGGACCGACCTGGCGGCGCTTCGCGAGCGCTCGGTGTGGCTCCTGGCGCAGATCGCGGGCATCATTCCCGCGCGCTACCGGCTGATTAACGGCAAGGAACCGCTCGCGCCGAAGGCGGGGCTCTCCCACGCCGCGCAATTGCTCTATCAGGCGAAGGGCGAACTGCCGACGGATCTCGCGGCGCATCTGGTTGACCTCACGCTCATCCTCTATGCGGAGCACGACTTCAACGCGAGCACCTTCGCGGCGCGCGTGATCACTTCGACGATGTCCGACATGGTCTCGTCTGTCGTCGGCGCGATCGGGGCGCTCAAGGGCCCGCTGCACGGCGGCGCGAACGAGGCGGCGATGGAAATGCTGCAGAAATTCAAGACGCCCGAGGAGGCCAAGGAGTGGATGAAGACGGCCTTCGAGCGCAAGGAAAAGATCATGGGCTTCGGCCATCGCGTCTATAAGAACGGTGACCACCGCGCGCGCATCCTGGAGCGCGAACTGCGCAAGCTCGCGGAGCAGATCGGCCAGCAGAAGTGGATGGGTATCTACGACGCCATCAAGGAACCGATGGTCAACGACAAGAAGATATTCCCCAACGTGGATTACCCTTGCGGGCTGACGTATTACCTGCTCGACCTGCCGCTCGACCTGTACACGCCGCTCTTCGTCGCCTCGCGCGTGACGGGCTGGTGCGCCCACATCATCGAGCAGACCCAGGACAACCGCCTCTACCGGCCGCTCAGCATCTACACCGGCCCGAAGGAGCGCGCGGTACCCGCGAAGAACTAAATAGCCGGTGGTATACCTGGATCACTTCACTGTGCAGAAGTAGATCGCGCTGGGCCCGTTGCGGCCAGATCAGGGTATGTCTTTCGGCGGACCGGCGGGGAGATTCTTCGCTACCGCTCAGAATGACAAAGGTGAAAGTTCCGGCGTGGAGAACACACCCGTGTCTCAGATTGATCACCGGCTGTTTAGACCGGAGTTTCCGATCCGTCATTGCGGGCGATAGCGAAGCACTCTCTTCGTCAAGTGATTCCGGGCGGCGCACGCGTGTTTCCGGAGTCGCCTAATAGCGTTTCATATTCGCGGATCACCCTGTGTGCGTGGCGCAATCCGGATGAACCGGTCGCGAGTTCATTCGCGGGGTCTCCTTGCCGACCAGCGGGGAGATTCTTCGCTCCGCTCAGAATGACAAAAAGAGGAGATCTTCCGGTGAGGTGAATTACGCAAGTGTCTGCTAAGAAAGCAGTGGGTCGTTGTAGGGGCGGCCCCCTGTGGCCGCCCTGGGACTCCGGCGTGCACCCGCATGGGCGAGCCGCCGATGCTACGAACGTGGGGATTTGTTACAGGCTTTTAGATGAACTGCTTGAGATACTCGTAGCTTCGACCGGCGATGCCGGTCGGGCCCATGTCGAAATCGAAGACTTCGATGGAGACGTAGTCCTGAAAGGCGATGTCTTTCAACGCCTGGATGATCGGCGCAAAGTTCACGCGGCCGAAGCCGGGGCCCTTGAGGTTCTCGTCGTTCGCGTGGTAGTGGCGCAGGTATTTTGCGTATTTCTTGATTGTGTCCGGCCGCGGGAGCGGTTCTTGGGCCATCGCCTTCGTATCCAGAATGAGCTGAAAATTTGGGTGGCCAATCGCGTCGATGAGTTCGACGGTCTGGGCGGCGGTGCTGCAAAAGTCGGTCTCCGCCGCTGAGAGCTGCTCCAGGCACAAGGTTACGCCGCGCGCCTCGAGCGCCGGCAATACCTTCCCAAAAACTTCGCGCGCGTGGTCGAAGGCTTTGCAGTAGGGCATGCCTTCTTCGAGGTTGCGCTGCTTGGGAGAGCCGAAAATCATACGGGTGCCGCCGAGATCGGCGCAGCAATTCACGAGGTCGATTAGATATTGCGCTGTGCGCGCGCGGATGGCCTCGTCGGACGTGGTCAGGTGGACGTCCTGCGGGCCGACGAGGAGCCAGTGCAGGCCTATAATCTCAAGCGTATTTTCTTCGGCAATCCGGCGAATCTCGGAGCGTTTCTCCGCCGTGATCTCGTTCACGTCGTTCGCGATGGTAAACGGCGCGATCTCGATACCGTTGTAGCCGACGTCCGCGACGTAGTCGCAGGTCCGCTGCCAGTCGTTCCAGTCCTTGAAGATTTCGTTGCAAATGCCGAGTTTCATGCGAAAAACCCTTTTTTAGCCACGGATTTTACGGATTGGACGGATCAGGTACCGGTAAGGGACAGTCCGCCATTCGATGCACAGATTCGAATTGACCACAGATGGATACTGATGGATACCGATAACTTCGATCAATTTTTGATTGAACCAACTCGATCCGTCCAATCCGTAAAATCCGTGGCTAAAATCATTTGACCTTAATCGTGCGGCCGGTCTTGGCGCTTTTGTAGATGGCTTCGATCAGGGCGATGGCCTTGCGCCCTTCGCGGCCGCCGATCGCCGGCTGCCGTTTCGTGCGAATCGCCCGGACGAAGTCTTCGATCTGCCGGCGGTGGCCCTCGATCTTGAGTCCCTTGAGTGGGTCGCCCGCGCCGGTGCCGAGTTCACTTTCGCCCTTCATCGCGGCGAGGATATTCGTGTCCTCGGCGCGTTTTTTTACGAAGTCCCAGAACACCAGTTTACCGTCCTCGATCACGGCGCTGCCCTGCGTGCCGTGGACCTCGACGCGCGCGGGGTGGCCGGGCCAGATCGCCGTGCTGCCTTCGATGACTCCGTGCGCGCCGTTTTCGAATTCGAGCATGATAGTGGCGAGGTCCTCGACCTCGATGCGCTCGTGCGCCACCGTTGCGATTCGCGCGTGGACGCTCTTCACCGGCCCCATGAACCATTGCAACAAATCGATTTGGTGGATGCCCTGGTTCATCAGCACGCCGCCGCCGTCGAGTTTCCACGTGCCGCGCCACGCGCCGGAATCGTAATAGGCCTGCGAGCGATACCACTTGATGTAGGCGTCCCCGAGCACGAGCTTGCCGAAGCGCCCTTGGTCGAGCGCCTTGCGCACGTGCTGCGCGGCCTCCGCGAAGCGGTATTGGAAAATGCAGCCGAGGAGGACGCCGGCTTTGTCGCACGCGCGCAAGATGCGGTCAACGCGCGCGGTGGTGATTTCGAGCGGCTTCTCAGACATGACGTGCTTGCCCGCGCGCGCGGCGGTCACGGCCAGTTCCGCGCGCATCCCGCTCGGCACGCATAGCGACACCGCGTGCAGGCCGGGGTGCTTGAGCATTGCGTCCAGGTCGGTGTACGCCGTGCCGCCGTACTGCTTGGCGAAGTCCCGCGCGAGTTCTTCGCGCTTGTCGCACACCGCGACCAGCCGCGCGCCCTTGATCGCGTTGACGGCCTGCGCGTGAATCGGCCCGATGTTTCCCAGGCCGACGATCCCGTACCCGACTTCTTTCATGCTGAACTCCTTTTGCGCGGGGGATTGTAACAAAGTGAGACTCGGTCGCGCGGGAGCGCGACCCTCCCCGTTGCCGCGACAGAGGCGCTTGCGCGACCCTCCCCGTTGCCGCGACAGAGGCGCTTGCCCGGCCCTGCATTGCCTGTTACCATGCGGCGATTCTCGGGAGGCGGCGCGCGGATGCTTGGGTTGAGCGGGTGGGACTGGGTGGCCCTGGCCGTCTATTTCATCTCGACGATTGCGGTCGGCGTGTGGACCGTTCGCCGCGTGAAGAACACGGCCGACTTTTTCATGGGCGGCCGCCGCTTCGGCAAGATCTTCATGGTCTTCTACGCCTTCGGCGCGGGCACGAGCGGCAACGACGCGGTCGGCGTGTCCTCGAAGACCTATACGACCGGCTTCTCCGGCATTTGGTACCAGTGGCTGTGGCTTTTTTGTACGCCATTCTACTGGCTCATCGCTCCGGTGATGCGGCGTATGCGCTGCCTGACGACCGGCGACTATTTCGAGCACCGCTACGACGGCAGCGTCGCCGCGCTCTACACGCTCGTCGGCGTCCTTCAGCTTACGGTGAACATCGGCGTGATCTCGCTCGGCGCGGGCTCGATGATCGAGGGCATCACCGGCGGCGCGATACAGAAGGACTACGCCATCCTCGCGATGGCGGTGCTCTACATGATCTACGGCGTCGCCGGCGGGCTTGCGGCGGCGATCGTCACCGACCTCGTCCAGGGCATTCTCACGATTGTGCTTTCGTTTATCCTCCTGCCCTTCGCGCTCGAAAAAGCGGGCGGGTTCGCGGGCCTGCACGACGTCATCGGCCGCGAATTCCCAGGCAAAGATATGTTCAGCCTGTCCACTCCCGGCGAGATCAACCTGTTCTGGATCGCGATGCTCGGCCTGAACTCGCTCATCGGCATCGTCACGCAGCCGCACATCATGGGCGTGTGCGCCGCCGGCCGCACCGAGATGGACGGCCGGGTAGGATTCGCCGGCGGAAACCTCATCAAGCGCGTGTGCACCATCCCGTGGATGCTCGTCGGGCTTTGCGCGGTCGTCATTTATCTCGGCACGGACATCAATCCCGACACCGTTTTCGGCCAGATGGCGAGCGACCTGCTTCCGGCGGTTGCGCCGGGTCTGGTCGGCCTCTTCCTCGCAGCGCTGATCGCGTCGGTGGTGGACTCCTGCGCCGCGTTCATGGTCTCGTGCTCCGGCCTCTTCACGCAGAACCTTTACAAGCGCTGGCTGGTCCGCGATCGGCAGGACGGGCACTACGTTTTCGTCGGCCGCATTGCCGCATTTGCGATCGTGCTCGGCGGCCTCGGCTTTAGTTTCATGTTCGACAGCGTCCCCGATGGCCTGATCACCTTCTTCAAATTGCAGGCGATGATGGGCCCCGCGTTCTGGATCGGCCTCGTCTGGCGCCGCGCGACGCCGCTGGGCGCCTGGGCCGCGACGCTGACCGCGTTTGCGCTTATGTGGGGCACGAGCGTGCCCGCTTTCCATTCCTGGGCGGCAGACACGCTGCCAACCTACATGATCTGGAACGGCAAGTTCCGCGACTCGTGGCAGATATTCTTCTACTTGCTCGGCGGATTCGGCGCGGGCATTCTCATCAGCTTCGTGACGCCGCGCGCGCCGAAGGAACGCCTCGATCGTGTGTTCAACGCGATCCGCACCCCGGTGAACGCCGAGGAGCCACACCTCGCCGAACCCTTCTCACTGCCCGCCGGCATGCCCGTCGGCCAGGTGCGCAAGCTGATCAACCACCCCGACTTCGAAATCTATCGGCCCTCCGCGATCGCCATCGGCGGCTTTGCGGTCTTCTGGGTCTGCGTCGCGATCCTCATCGCCTTCGTTTTCTGGATGGCCACCTGGGGGGCGTGAAGCCCGATCCATTTCATTGAAACCGGCGTTGCATAATCCGACGATTTGGGTTCCTCATTTTTTCTGCGCAGGAGCAAATCCAATGAGCCGCTTCTTTGGCGGCGCGGGCGTGACGATCATCTCATGGATGGCCTCGAAAACGGCCTTGAACTGAGAATCATATTTCTTCTCCAGGGCCGCTAGTTTGCGTGAGAGATCGTCGTTGGCGGCGAGCATTTGCCGGAACCGCACGAAGGCCCGCATAATCTCGATATTGACTTGAACGGCCCTTGCGCTTCGTAGCACGCTGGAGAGCATGGCAACGCCTTGCTCCGTGAATGCGTAGGGTAGGGATCGGCGGCCGCCATGCGAACTTGAGGTCACAGATTGTGACCTCAAAATGCGAGCCTCTTCCGCGGTGAGCTGAAACATGAAATCTGCAGGGAATCGCGTAGCGTTGCGCTTGACCGACTACACCAGTGCCTTCGTCGGGACACCATACAGCCCGGCGAGGTCGTCGTCGAGCAAAATCTTCTGGCCGCGAACCAAAAGAATCGCATCGGAGATTTGTCTTGTTCGAAGGGGCTCCACAGCACCGCGATTCTTTCTGATCGACACAGTCCCTTCTCCGCTCCGCCCGCCGAATGATCGGATTTCCAAATTAGAACCTACACCGTCATCGCCAAGCAACCAAGGAACCGGCCATAAATGGGCCTGCAACCCCCTTATAACCACTGGAACGCAGTCTAACGTTGGTTTTCCTTTGCCTACTTTCTTTTTCCCAATAAAGATAATGTAGGCTAGGAATCCGGTAGCAGGCAGTAAAAACCGCGCCGGGGCCGGTAGAGGAGCATGACATGTCAGATCAATCGCGCAGGGAATTCATAGCGGGCACGGCGAAGGTGGGCGCGGCGGCGGTGGCTGCGGCGGGCGTCATCGGCACGTCGAAGACGGCGTGGGCCGGTTCGAACGACAAGGTGCGCGTGGCCGTCATCGGCATTCACGGCCGCGGCAAGGACCACATCAAAGGATGGAACGACATCGAGAATGTCGAGATCGCCACGCTCTGCGACGTGGACGAAAGCCTCTTCGAGCCGACGGCGAAGGCCTTCTTCGCCGAGCGCAAGGATCCCAAGGATACGACGAAGACCATTCCCGCGCGGCCAACCCCGAAATTCGAGACGGACATGCGGCGCGTGTTCGAGGACAAGGACATCGACGCGGTTTCGATCGCGACGCCGAACCACTGGCACTCGCTTGCGGCGATTTGGGCGATGGAAGCCGGTAAGGACGTCTACGTAGAAAAACCGCTTTCGCACAACGTGTTCGAAGGGCGGCAGCTCGTCAACGCGGCGCGCAAGTACGACCGCATCGTGCAACACGGCACGCAATGCCGTAGTAATCCCGGCATGCGCGAAGCGATGGACCATCTGCACAAGGGCACCATCGGCGAGGTCTACATGGCGCGCGGCTTGTGCTACAAGAACCGCAACACCATCGGCAAGAAACCCGATTCCACGCCGCCCGCCGGCGTGAACTACGACATGTGGCTCGGGCCGGCCCCGCAGCGCGCCTTTAGCGAGAACCGCTTCCACTACAACTGGCACTGGCACTGGGCCTATGGCAATGGCGATATCGGCAACCAGGGCGTGCACCAGATGGACATCGCGCGCTGGGGCTTGGGCGTGAAGCACCCCTCGCGCGTGTCGACCGCCGCCGGAAAATTTCTTTTCGACGACGACAAGGAAACGCCGAACGTGAGCACCTCGTCCTTCGACTATCCCGGCCAAGGACCCCTGGGCAAGATGCTGGTGTTTGAAGTACGCCCGTGGATGACGAATAACGAGGGGGGCGCCAAAATCGGCGTGCTCTTCTACGGCGCCGAGGGGTACATGGTCGTCGACAGCTACGACCACTACCAGATCTACCTTGGCCAGAAGGAAGAAAAGGGCCCGGGCGGCGGTGGCGGCGCCAACCACTACCAGAATTTCATCGACGCCGTGCGCAAGCGCGACCGTTCGATCCTGAACGCCGAGGCCGAGGAGGGCCACTACTCCGCGGCGCTGTGCCACCTGGGGCTCATCTCCGCCAAGCTCGGCCGCGGTTTCGACTTCGACCCGGCGACGGAGACCATCCCGCACGACGCCGAAGCCAACGCCCTGCTCACGCGCGAGTACCGCGATCCCTTCGTCGTCAAACCGATTAGCGCCTGATCGACTGCGACCGAATTGCCCTACCGCGCCGCTGGCGGCAACGCTGGCGGCGCCGTGTTTCGAGCGGCCGCGCGCGGACCGACTCGTGTAGCACCCCATTCAATACGCTGTTTTGTGCGCAATTGGAACCGTTCGATATGAAACGGTCATTATAGAGCGTGGGTGGCGGGGCATCTGGCCTTGCTCGGCAGCAGGACTTCGGGTGGACGCATGCAAGACGGAAAGTCTCTACTCGGGTCCGAGTGGCTCGCCCGGATTTACGATCGCACGGTCCTTCAATACCCATGGTTCTTCGTGCTCGCTTCGCTGAGCGCGTTCGTCTTTTTCGGCTTCTACATCAAGGACTTCAGCCTGGACGCGTCCAGCGAATCGATCGTTCTGGAAAACGACTCAGACCTGCGGTACTACAGCAAGACCCGCGAGATTTTCGGATCGGACGACTATATTTTCGTCACGGTGACTCCGCCGGAGGGTACTGACCTCTTTTCCGACAAAATTCTGAACAGCATAGATGCGATGTCGAAGGAATTTGCCGCGATGCCGGACGTCGAGTCGGTGGCGAGCATCCTGAACGTACCGCTGTTTCATAGTCCGGACGTCCAGTTCGCCCAGATGGCTACCGGGTACAAGACGCTGCTCACCGGCGCCGATCGAGCGCTGGCGCGCAAGGAGCTCACCGAGAGCCCGCTCTACAAGGATTACCTGATCGCGTCGGACGCCAAAACGACGACGGTACAAGTCACATACAAGGATCCGCCTCAGGACTACACGGACACCTATAACCGGCGGCGGGATCTGCGCCTCAAGCGCGACGACTCAAGCCTGACCGCGGAGGAAGCTGCGGAACTCGCCCATCTCGAGACGAAATATGCGGCGCAGCATGTAATCGAGATTGAGCAAAATCGCGTCAATATCGCGAAAAGCCGGGAGATTGTCGACAAGTATCGGGCCGAAATCGGCGAGATGCACCTCGGCGGCGTCCCAATGATCATCGCCGACATCATCCATTACGTACGCAGCGACATCCGGATTTTCGGCGTCGCGTCATTCGTACTCGTGCTGATCACGCTTGGCCTGCTGTTCCGCCGGGTCAAATGGGTGCTGCTGCCGATGCTCTGTTGCGCCATGGTGCTCGTCATCATGATGGGATACATGGGTTTCACGGCATGGACGGGCACTATCGTTACGTCGAACTTCCCGGCAATGCTTATTGTGATTACCCTCGTGACTGCGATTCATATTGTCGCGCACTTCCAGGAGCTATACGCGCGAAATCCGGGCTGGACGAACCGCCAGCTTACGCTGCAGACGATGTGCGATCTGTCTATTCCGTGTTTTGCGACCTCGCTCACTACAGTCGTCGGCTTTGGGTCGCTGCTGGTCAGCGATATCCGTCCGCTGATTGACCTCGGGCTGATCGTATCTGCCGGCATCATGGTTGCCTATTTGCTCCTGTTCACCTTCGTTCCGGCCGCCATGCAGTACTTTCCCCTGGGCGCCGTACCGAAGAACGAATTGTCCCAATTGGGCGATTCGCCCATGCGGGTCTATGCACGATTCACGGAACACCACGGCAAGCTGATCTACGCCCTGCTGGGGCTAATCATCGCGGGCGGCACCTACGGCATTTTTCAGCTGAAAGTCGAAAACCGCTTCATCGACTATTTCCGCGAGAACACTGAAATTTACAAAGGCATGACCACCATCGACCAGCGCCTCGGCGGCACGACCCCGCTCGAAGTCGTCCTCGAGGCGAAGGGCAAAGACTTCTGGCTCGAAAGGGAAAACCTTGCGAAGTTACGCCAGATCCATGACTGGGTCGAACAACAGCCGGAAAGCGGAAAAGTAATCTCTCCGGACACTCTGATTCGGATGGCGGAAGGCGTCTACAAAGCCGGCCCCATCCCCACTCCCATCCTCAAGTACATGCTCACCGTCGTGCCGAAGGACCTGCAGGACGCCGCCGTCGGGCCCTACATGACGCCCGACCGCGACCAGGTCCGCATCGCGCTCCGCGTCAAGGAGTCGAGCAAGTCCCTCAGCCGCAAAGGGCTCATGGAGCGTTTCGACGAATACTTCAAGACCGACCCGATCTTTCAGGACGGCACCATCAAGCCGCGCGTGACGGGCATTTTCGTGCTGTACAACAACCTGCTGCAAAGCTTGTACAACTCTCAAATCAAGACCATCGCCGTGAGTTACGGCGCCATCTGGGTCATGTTTGTCATCCTGTTCCGCTCCCCCACGCTGGCCACGATTGCCTTCCTGCCCAACGTGCCGCCGGTCATGATCACGTTGGGACTCATGGGCATCGCCGGGATTCCGCTTAACGTGATGACCATCATGATCGCGGGCGTGTCGCTCGGCGAATCCGTGGACTTCGCGCTGCACTACATCCATCGCTTCCGTCACGAGTATCGCGTGGACAAGGACTACAAGGCTGCGATGTACCGCTGCCACAACAGCATCGGCCGCGCGATGTATTACACGACGATCACGACGGTCGTGGGCTTTGGGATTATCTGCTTCTCGAACTTCATCCCCAACGTGTACTTCGGCCTTTTCACGGCGCTTGCGCTCTTTGTCGCCTTCCTCACGTCGATGACGCTGTTGCCGCTGCTGATCATCACCCTGAAACCTTTCGGCCCCGACGCCGCGAAACTGAATTCAAACCCGGAAATAGTCTCTGCATAGTAGGGGCGGGGCCCCGTCCCCGCCCGGTGCACGCCGGAATCCCAGGGCGGCCACAGGGGGCCGCCCCTACGTTTCTTCTGTCGGTTTCTGTTGGTCGTCAGCAGGTTCCGCCGCAACACGCCCCGCCGGCGGCGGCCTTGCGGCCTTCAAGCTGGACGCTGACCACTGATTCGGATGCCCGTACCAAGTCGTCCCGGCTGAGACCCGGCGTCTTTTTCAGCAGTTCTTGCGCGCGTTTGTCCTCCACAAAAAGCTCGGCGGGGTAGTGAGCCTCTTTGACAATGCGGATATCGCTGAGACCCGCGGCGGCCATCGCCGCGAAGTAGTCCTTCTTGAGCGAGGCACCGCCGATGCACGCGCAATAGACTTCAGGGAGCGACTTGAGCGACGCGGGAAGCTCATGCAGCAGGACGAGGTCCGAGATGAAAAAGCGGCCGTCCGGCTTGAGCACGCGCTGCATCTCTTTGAATACTCTCGCCTTGTCCGGCGAGAGGTTGATGACGCAATTCGAGATGATGACGTCGACGGAGTTGTCCTCGACGGGGAGCGCCTCGATGTGCCCCTCGCGGAACTCGACGTTCGCATAGCCGCCACGCTTGGCGTTTTCGCGCGCCTTGGCGAGCATCGCGGGGGTCATGTCCACGCCGATCACGCGGCCCTTCTCCCCCACGCGCTTCGCGGCGAGGAAACAATCGAAACCTGCGCCCGAACCGAGATCGAGCACCGTGTC
Organism: Candidatus Hydrogenedentales bacterium; assembly: GCA_038916785.1. GTDB lineage: Bacteria > Hydrogenedentota > Hydrogenedentia > Hydrogenedentales > VFKU01. The sequence goes on from JBCLBO010000052.1 coordinate 11,515, forward strand.
GCCTTCACGCAGCGCCGCCAGCGCGACCGGATTGCCGCAGCCGAGCCCCAGGTTCGCGCCGTCGGGCACGCTTTCCATCTCTGCTTTGCCGTAACCGACGGCCTCGCTGATCACGTCCACCGACGACGGCGCGCCGCCGCCACAACACGATGCGGTCGGCGCTTGCCGCTCGGCGATTTTGCCGTAGCGTTCTTTCACTGTCTCGCGAATATCGGTCGTAGCCATTGTGCAGCCTCCTATTTGGCGGTTCCGATTTCTTGCATCATGGGTCCAAGAAAAACCTTCACCATTTCGGCAAACGCCGAAGTCTTCACCAGCGACATGCAGCAGACCTCGCCATCCTTCTCCCACGAAATCAGGGCAAGCTTGTCGCCCGGCTTGATGCCCGCGCGCTCACGCAATTCCTTGGGCAATACCATCTGCCCGCGCTCGTCGACGCTGACGACTGCCTCCACGTGGAAACCGGCTCCCGGCGAACAGCAGCTTTCGGATATCGACTTCTTCATAGGCGGCACTCCCTGCATTGAACTATCAACAAAGTAAGTTTAATCGGATTATTCTGAAAAGTCAATCAATTTATTAGTCTATCTGTAACTACGTATCAGATAATAGGTTACAAGCCATGCTCTGCCGCTTTCCAAGGCGAAGTTAGGTTCCAATTTCGCAGAAGCATCAACACAGAGACAGGGAGCACCCTAGTCTCCACGAGTGCAACGAACTCCACTAGTCGGTTAAGAGGACTCGGCGAGGGAGGTGGAAGTCAGAAATGGAAGAGATTGCTTCGTCGCAACCGCGCTCCTCGCAATGACGAGGGGGCAACCGCGCGCCGCGCAATGACGAGGTTTTTGGTTATTGCGCTTTCGCGATTTTCTCGACGTGGCTCTTGCGCACGAGGTATTTCCGGCCGGAGTATTCGATGGCGTAGAAGAGTTCTTCTTCCTTCACCGAGTCCGCGGGCTGGGTGGTTCCGCTCTTGAAGTGGACCATGAACTTGGCGGTCTCTTCGGGGAGGAAATCGGCGGAACGCGCGCCGGCGGACGCCAGGCGGATGCTTTCGCCGCCGCGCGCAAAGTCGCGCGCGAACTGCTGCACGCGCTTCACGTAGGCCCGGGTCTCTTTGAACGGAGGAATCCCGTTGTGCTCCTGCACGGCGCCGGGACCGGCGTTATACGCCGCGAGCGCAAGCTCGATACGATTGTCGAAGAGCTCCAGCATCTTGGCGAGGTACTGCGTGCCTCCCGCGATGTTCTGCTCCGGGTCGAAGACGTCGCTCACCCGCATGTCGGAAGCCGTCCCCGGCATCAACTGCATCAGTCCGCGGGCGCCCGCCTTCGACACCGCATACGGGTCGAAATTGCTCTCCGCCTTGATGACGCCCAACACCGTATTCGGATCGAGTCCGTAGCGCGTGGCCCAGTGATCGACCATATGCTGGAAATCGGTCACCGAAAACTGGCCCGGCGCGAAGTGATAGCGCCCCGTGACCACGACGGGCGCGAACTCGATTCGCTTCTCGACGTACCCCGGCTTATTGCGGTACGCGTGCGGCCGATTGGTGAGCACGGGGATGCCGTCCTGACCCACGAAGTAGGTCTTCGATCGGCTTTGCGCCCAGGAGGGGCCGCACCACAGACTTGTGGCCGCGACGAAAACGGCGATCCAGCCCCCGGGACGCGCTATGGATCGACGCGTCGTCATACACAAGATTATACCCCCAAAGGACTTAGGCGACAAGGTCGGCAAACGTAACCCACTGTGGACATTGGGCTTGTCATTCCCTCGGACGGGTGTTAGGGTAGCCCCGCTGGGGGTTGGCGGCTGTGGCGGGTGCAACGCAGGAAGCGCTAGTGGGGGAACGTCTCCGTGCGCTGAAGCGACGCCTGGCGACGGCGGAATCGTGTACCGGAGGCCTAATCGCGCACCGCCTCACGAACGTGCCGGGCTCCTCCGATTACTTCGCAGGCGGCGTGGTGACCTACGCGAACGACGCGAAGATGGCGCTGCTCGGCGTGCGCGCGGAGACTCTCGCCGCGCATGGCGCCGTGAGCGAGGCGGTCGCGCGCGAGATGGTAGAGGGCGTGCGGCGGCGGTTGACTGCGGACTACGGCGTGGCCTGCACGGGAGTCGCGGGACCCGGCGGCGGTTCGCCGGAAAAGCCGGTGGGCCTGGTGTACATCGGCGTGGCCGGGCCCGGCGGCACGCGCATCGAACCATGTCAGTTTCAGGGGGATCGCATGAGCATCAAGCAGCAGACGGCGGATCGGGCGCTGGCGCTGCTTTTGGAGGCCTTGGGATGAGCGCGGGCTTCACACATCTGCATTGCCATACGGAATACAGCGTGCTCGACGGGCAATGCCGCATCAAGGAAATTCTCGAGAAGTGCCGTGAGTTCGACATGAAGTCCTGCGCCATCACCGACCACGGCGTGCTCTTCGGCGCGCTGGAGTTCTACAAGGCCGCGAAGAAAATGGGCGTGAAACCAATCATCGGTTGCGAGCTCTACGTCGCCAAGGCAGGCCGCCACGACCGCACGCAGCGCGGCGAGGAGAATTACTTCCACTTCCTCACGCTCTGCGAAAACGAGACTGGCTATTTCAACTTGTGCAAGCTGAGTTCGCTGGGGTATCTGGAAGGTTTTTACTATCGTCCGCGCGTGGACGATGAACTGCTCGCGAAATACAGCGAGGGACTGATCGCGACGACGTCGTGCCTGGCGGGCGAGGTGCCGCATCTCATCCTCGCGGGCAAGCGCGACCAAGCCAACGCGGCGCTGCTGAAGTACGTGGAGATTTTCGGCAAGGACAATTTCCTGGTCGAGCTGATGGACCACGGCATGCCGGACCAGCACACGGTGAACCCGATACTCGCGGAGATGGCCGAGCACCACGGCCTCACGCTGATCGCCACGAACGACGTCCACTACGTGAACAAGGAGGACAGCGAGCCGCACGACGCGCTGCTCTGCATCCAGACCAACGCGCAGATTGATCAGGAGAACCGCTTTCGCTTCCCGACGGACCAGGTCTACTTCCGCAGCCCGGACGAAATGCGCGAGCTGTTTGCAAAGTGGCCGGAGGCGGTCTCGAACACCGAGAAAATCGCCGAGCGGTGCAACGTCGAGATTCCGCTCGGCCGGCACCTCATTCCGAACTACCAGCCGCCCGCTGGCCGCGACAAGCTCGAATTCATGCGCGAACTCGTACATGCCGGCTTGAAGGACCGCTTCGGCAAGAAACCTAAAAAGGAACTGGTCGACCGCGCGGAATTTGAGATGGGCGTGATCCAGCAGATGGGATTTACCGACTACTTCCTCGTGGTCTGGGACCTCATCGCCTATGCGCGTCAGCAGGGCATCCCCGTCGGGCCGGGGCGCGGTTCGGGCGCGGGCAGCCTCGTGGCCTACGCGCTGAAAATCACCAACATCGATCCGATTCGCTACGGCCTGCTCTTCGAGCGCTTCCTGAACCCTGAGCGCGTGTCGATGCCGGACTTCGATATCGACTTCTGTTACGTCCGCCGCGAAGAAATGATCGAGTACACGCGCCGCACCTACGGCCGCGACAACGTCTGCCAGATCGTCACCTTTGGCCGGATGCTTGCGCGCAACGTCGTGCGCAACGTCGGGCGCGTGATGGGCATGCCCTATCCCGACGTGGACCGCATCGCCAAGCTGATCCCCGAAGCACTCGGGATCACGCTCGACGACGCCTACGAAAGAGAGCCTCAGCTCAAGGAGCTCGTCAAGCACGACGCGCAAATCGCCAAGCTCTGGCGGCTCGCCAAGCGCCTCGAGGGCACTGTGGGCAACTGCGGCACGCACGCGGCCGGCGTGGTCATCTGCGATTCGCCGGTGATGGACCACGTCGCGCTCTACCAGGCCGCTGGCACCACCACCGTCGCCACGCAGGTCGAGATGAAAGGCTGCGAGGACATCGGCCTGCTCAAGATGGACTTCCTCGGGCTGCGCACCCTCACCGTCGTGCATGAAACCGTGCGGCTCGTGCGCGAGGCGCGGGGCATCGAGATCGACATCGACGCGATCGAGCCGAACGACGAGAAGGCCTACGAACTACTGCGCTCAGGCAGGACCACCGGCGTGTTCCAACTGGAAAGCCCCGGCATGCGCGACCTCGCCAAGCGCATCGGTCTGCAAAGCCTCGAGGAAGTCTGCGCGCTCGTCGCGCTGTACCGCCCCGGCCCGATGGAATTCATCGACACCTACATCCGGGGCAAGTTCCATCCGGACTCTGTGAAATACGACCACCCGCTGCTCGAACCCATCCTGCGCGAGACTTACGGCGTCGCGGTCTACCAGGAACAGGTCATGCAGATCGTGCAGGCCGTCGCCGGGTTCACGCTCGGCCACGCGGACGTCCTGCGCCGCGCGATGGGCAAAAAGATCGCCTCGCTCATGGCCGAGCAGCGCGACACATTCGTGGAAGGGTGCAAGAAAGCGAACAATATTGGGGAAAAACTGGCGACGCAGCTCTTCGACAAGATCGAGACCTTCGCCGGCTACGGTTTCAACAAGTCGCACAGCATGGCCTACGCCTACGTCGCGTATCAGACCGCCTTCCTCAAGGCGAACTACCCGGCGGAGTTCATGGCCGCGCTGCTCACCAGCGAATCGGGCAATCTCGACAAGGTGGCAAAATACGTCGACGAGTGCGGCCGGATGGACTTGGCGGTATCGCCGCCGGACGTGAACCGCAGTTCGGTCCATTTCACCGTGGATGGCAATAGGATTCTCTTTGGACTATTTGCCGTGAAAAACGTCGGCGTGCTCCCTGCGAAAGCGATCGTCGCAGAGCGCATGGCGAATGGCCCCTTCGAGGACATCTTCGATTTCTGCGCGCGGCTCGACGCGAAGACGCTGAACCGCCGCGTGGTGGAGAGCCTGAACAAGGCCGGCGGCTTCGAATGCACCGGCTGGACCCGCGCGCAGGTCGAGGCGTCGATCGATGCGGCGCTCAGCGGCGCAGTGGCCGCGCAACGAGAGCGCGAGGCGGGGCAGTTCTCCCTCTTCGACCTGCTCGGCGACGACGCGGCGGCGGCGAACGGGCACGCCAAGCCCCGCGTGATCGGCTGGACCGAGCACGCGACGCTGCTCGCCGAGAAGGAAATGCTCGGGATGTACGTGAGCAACCATCCGCTCCAGCGCTGGGGCGACGTGCTGCGGCACTACACGACGCCAGGCCTCAGCGATCTCGCCGGACGCAAGGAAGGCGAGGAGGTGACCATCGGCGGGTTGCTCTCGCAGGTCAAGCACCACCTCACCGCCAAGGGCAAAAAGATGGCCTTCGTCACGATGGACACGCCCGACGGCCCGGTCGAGGCGACCGTCTTCTCCGACATCTTCGAGCGTTGCGAATCCCTGATGACCGCGGACGCGGTCCTCGTGATGCCCGCGCATGTGAACTACCGCAAGGAGGTTGCAGGGCTGATCGTGGATGACGTGATCCCGATCGACGATGCGACCAAACGGCTCACGAAGGCCGTCCATATCCGGATGAGCACGCTGGGCTTGGAATCGACGCGCGTGGATCGCCTTGCCGAAGTGCTCGGGAAGTATCCGGGTGAGTGCGACGTGTACCTGCACTGCACGCTACCCGACGCGCGCGAGGTCACCGTCCACGCGACATCGGCCTGCATGGTCGAGCCGTCGAGCGGACTCGTGAAGGAAATTGAAGACCTCTTCGGCGAGCGCGCGCTATGGTTCTCCGCGTCGAACGGACTGCCAAGGCACCGGAACTAAAAGCGCCTAACAGAAGGTAACGAAGAGAACGAAGAACCGAACACCACTTTTCGTTTGGATTGAGACTCACCGGAAAAAAATCTCGCGATGAGCCACCAGCGATGCGTTCTGGACTACCTTAGGACGCTCCGTTTGGTTTCAATTCAAAAAGTCCTATTGCCACTTGGCCTCAACCCCAACGAACTGAAATGATCTATTCTTTGTTCTCTTCGTTACCTTCTGTTAGATGCTCTAAATAGCCGGTGGTCTATCGGGACCATTTCACGTTCAAGGAATACATCGCGCGGCGGCACTCGACGGCCAGCCGTTGTAGGGGCGGCCCCCCGTGGCCGCCCGGCGCATACCGGATGCCTCCATTCTTGGCGAGCGACAACGGGACACGTGGCCATTCACGGCCGCCCCGTGCGTGCCTAGGGCGACCACGGGGGGGCGCCCCTACTTGGCTGGATCCGTGGCTTCGGGGAGATCGTCGACGATCACGTTGAGCACGCGCGGACCCTCGGGTGTCATCGTGACCCAGGCGAAGTGATCGAGCGTTCCGTCCGACGGGCGCCCGGCGAAATTCCGATTGCCGCCGGTCGTGCCCAGCGTGTAGTACTCGGTGCCGTCGATCACGTAGTGCATGTAACGATGCACGTGCCCGGCGAAGACGGTGTGCTTGCGGCCTTGCAGCGAGGCCTTCACGCGCTCCCAGCCGGGATCGGGCGCGGCGGGCGCCATGTAGGTCCAGAAGGGCTTGTGGAAGAACACCAGCGTCCAGTCGACATTCGGGTTGTCCGCCAACGCACGATCGACGAACTCGGCCTGCGCCTCGCTGATGCGCGTGGGCGGCGGGTCTTCGGAGTCCAGGAATAAAAAGAGTACGTTCTTATACACAAAGTGGTAGTAGCGCGCGCCGTGTTGGCGGCACCACTCGGCTTGCTCGTCGAGCGAGCCGATGTCGTGGTTGCCGACTACGTAGTAGAAGCGCGCGTTGAACTCTTCGACCCACGCGTTGAACTCGGACCACTGATCGGTCATCGGGCGCGGGTCTTGTTTGCTCGGACCCTGGACGAGATCGCCGACGCTCACGGTGAATTCCGGATTTGCCACGTTGATGTGATCGATCGCGCGCTTGAATATGCGCTCGCGGCGCGGCAGGCCGTTTTCCCCGTCGCCCACGCCGGTCAGATCCGTGACGATGGCGAATTCGAGCGGCCCGTCGTTGGCGATCGCGGGCTTGCCGTTGTGCGGCACGAGGCTGGACGGGTCGCAGCCCGCGCCGTGGACCTCTTGCGCGCCCGCGTTTGCGGCGGCGGCGACGATGCCAACCAGTAGCGTAAGGATTCGCATGATACGGCCTCCCATGACCAGGTCAGTATCTTACGTGACCTGCCCCACGCAAACTGGTCCAGCCGGAGTCAGAGAATCCCTATAACTATGTAGCGTCTGTTGCACTCCGGAAATCGGGGTGCGGAACAAGGATCGGTGTCCAGGATGGAACGGTGATACGGGTGATCGGGCCGGAAATGGGGTTCGGGAAACAATGGGTAGGGAAACGTGTAAGTTAAGTGGGCCGTGAAGGTTAGGCGGAATTTCGTTGCAAAGTGTCAAGTGAATACTTGCGACAGGATGGGTGGATTGACAGCGAAGACGTCCGGGAGTGGTGACGCGCCGTCGGGCAAACGAATGCGTCCATTCTGAACGAGTATTCCTTGGACCGCGGCTGCCACGCACTACATCCACCCGGGCAACCCCTGGGAGAACGCCTACATGAAAGCTTCAACGACAAACTGCGCGACGAATGCTTGAACCAGGAGGTATTTGCAAACGGGCAGGAGGCCCGCGGCATAATCGAGGGCATTGAAACTTGCTAATGCTTAACAGATAATAATCTACATTGGGGAAAGTCGTGGGTTTCGTTCTGCGTTTGCTGAACAAATGGTAGACATCTTGATCAAATTTAACACCGCCCTGTCAGGCGCGCTAGGGATTCTCGCGGCGTTAGGTATTCCTAAGCGCGGACCACTTCTTGGCAGATTCCCCTTTATCACTCGCGGTCTGGCAGTGGTCGGAACATTCTCCGGAATATACAGCCCTCTCGCTTACGGCAACTTACCTTTTTGGGTATGGCCTCTGTTAACTGTCTGCTCTGTCGTGTTACTTCTGGCGATGTCAGAACGTGTATTTTACGCTCGCCGACATTCCGACCAACAACCGCGGCCCATGCTTTGCGGATTTTGGCTCACTACTGAAGGTCGCCGTCGTTACGCAATCTCTCGCGATATGAGTGTGGTCCTGCGAGACTCCGATCAACTTGTCGGTAAGTTATGGTCCCCTGCATCACTTGTTTGTTCGCAATCAGGAGTCGCACTTGCACTCGCCGCCTTCACTTTCGGCGCAACAGGGGCTATCGTTGGCGCGGTACTACAGATTCAATATTATGCGGTTTCTGAGAAAGACGCATCATTGGCGGGTGATGGAAAAAGCCTCGATGATAAGGCAAAGCGCCTCGCCAGCAAGACTAAACAACTAGAGGCGATCTTGGAACCACCGTTAGCGGATCAAAGGTACTGGTGGATTACGGAGGATGACAAATCAACTATTAAGGACACGGTACGTTCTTCATTGGCCCTGCTTAGGCAGGTCACGAGTGTCTACGATGCACTCGAACAGCCTCGGCCGGATCTATCGGGCGTAGCGATCGACCCAATTCCTGATCTACCGGAACCTTGGATTGATTTTGAATCAGGCGGACCTTTTCCGTCGCCTGATCTATCCGAAGTCGGCCTCATAGTTGCGGGCAGCATGAAGGATGGCATATTTGGTGGCCACTTTTTAACGGCACGATGGGAAGATTCAACGCTGGGAAAGGGATCAAAAACTATATTCATTCGGCAAGACAATTCATTTCGCGATACGATTGGCACGACTCCCGATTTTATTAAACGTTACAACATCGGGAAACTGGGTATTAAGATTATACTGCTCGATAAGCAAGACCCTCCTCAAATTCTCGTTGAGTACCAGTTTCCAAGGAAGTTATGATGACCGGTTTCGCTTCTTGATCCAGTTGCAGTGAACAGTTGCTCTCCGAAGGGGCGTCTATCCTGTTCGCCTAGATGACCTGCCCCCGATTTTTGGTCCAGTCAGAGTGAGAGTTTGACCTCGGGTTTGGTGGCGTTGGTGAAACGCAAGGAGGCCGTAGGCCGACTGGAGTTGCGCCAACGCGTGTGAATTGGTCCGGGGTCGGGTGTCCCAAGCTGCTGTGTGGGCGCTGTTGGTTGTATTCGCAGCGTCGGGCTTCGATTATGCTGCGGGCCTCCTGCGCATTTGCAAATACCTCCTGGTTCGAGCATTCGTTATCGCTGCCAAGAAAACACATTCGGTTCACGCGGAGGAAATGAGGCGCGGAGGGCTTTGGTGGCATGGGCTTCCAGCCCATGCGGGGCGGGGGACTGGCTTTCGAGATAGAGGACCGGTAATCGACAGGAAATGTAGATTCCGGCTCATTCTGCATCGGACGGAGACCGATGTTACGGAAGGTCGCGTTTTCTTAAATGTAGATTCTGGCTCATTCTGCATCGGACGGAGACCGATGCTACGGAGGGCTGCGTTTTTCTTTCTCCAGACTCCGGCCGGGGCCGGTCGCTTACTCGGAATGACGAGGGGGTGGAGTCGCTGGTGGAACGAGATTGCTTCGCTATCGCTCGCAATGACGGCGTTGCGCGCTCGCAATGACGGCGTTGCGCGCCCGCAGTGACGGCGTTGCGCAGTTTGTCGTTGATGAAGGCCCGCGGGATTCACGCGATGGTCGGTTTGAAGACTTCGGTCCCGGTGCCGGCGAATACTTTGACCAGGCGTTCGTAGGCCGCTTCGTCGGGGTAGGTCCCGACGATTGCGCCTCCGGAGCCGGCGAATTTTGCGCTGGCGCCGGTCGTCCGTGCGCGTTCGACCATTTCGATGTCGCCCTTTGAGAGATTGAAGATCGAGCGGCGGCGGTCGAAGTTTTTGTCCATCCAGGGGCCGATTTCGCGCCCGTGGCCGGATAGGATGAGGTCGCGGACCGTCACCGCGATCGCTGCGAAGTCCCGCATGGCCTGCACGACGTCCGGGTCGCCGCGGAAGAAGCGTTCTTTGATGTTGTTGTGGAAGACCTCGGAGCCTTCGGCGAGATCGGTGCGGTAGGCGATGTAGAGCGGTGGCAGCAGTTTGATGTCGATTTCCTGGTAGCGGCCGTAGCCGTGTTTTTCGATGTAGTCGCGGTCGAGGTCCATGAACACGCAACCTTCGTAGACCTGAATCACGCGGTCCATGAGGCCCGCGCCGATTCCGAGGTCTTCGTTCTCGACGTTACGGATGAGCGAGGCGAGAACGGGCTTCGGGATTTCCACGCCGTAGAATTTCATGAGGCAACGGAGCGTCGCCGTGATCAGCGCGCTCGACCCGGAAAGCCCGACGCGGCGCGGGATGGTCGAGCGGTAGTTCAGGCGGAAGCCGCGATCGTGCAGGGCGTGGGCGTGCTCGCGGCAATAGCGTACGAAGCGGCGGATCGCGGCCTTCATCAGGCGCTCTGCGCCGTAGTAGCCGTGCAATTGGATTTCGTGCATGAAATCGTTGAGCGAGGCGTAGGCCGGGCGGTCTTCGGGGCTTGGCACGATTTCGATCGTGTCGTTCGGCTCGAGCCAGACCCGCGCGGAGAAGTCCTTGACGATCACGGCCAGGCATTTGCCGAAGTAGCCGTCGGATGGGTTTCCGGCGAGCCCTGCGCGCGCGTAGGCGACGGATTCTACGA
>JBCLBO010000053.1:0-21860 GCA_038916785.1 Candidatus Hydrogenedentales bacterium
ATCATGAAAACTCGTAATCGAAATCTTCTTGTGGCGATTTTCGTAATTCCCGCCACATTGGTAGAGGCTTCCGAATAACTCCCGGTTACGTCTCTCCGCCACTGCCCCAAAGTTGGACGCCTCCGCCCGCCCTATGCTACGATCCGTGCGCTTTTCCAGGGCGGCGTAGCTCAGTTGGTTAGAGCAGTGGAATCATAATCCACGTGTCCGGGGTTCGAATCCCTGCGTCGCTACCATCCTTGTATGGAAGCTTTTTGCCACCGCAACGCTGTCCAGCTTCGCAAGTCGGCCCTCAAAAGAGCCCCCATTGCCGAAGTTTTCTCTTGATCCAGCGATCATAGGTGTCAGTACCGTGTAATTCTTCATAGCGTTTGATTCGCGCCGTTAGTCTTGTTCCAAATAACCCTTCGAATCTACCTCCGTCGAAAATCTTGTCCCTCAGCCATTGGACAAAGTCCAAGGGGTATAAATCCCCGCGTTCGAAGATTCCTTCAATCGCATCTTGACTGTCATCGAACCAACTCTTGGCCCAGCTCGAAAACGAGTCGATCTCGGTGGACCCAATCACCTTCCGTTGCGCAAATACCTGAAACAAAATGTTGAAGTGATCCAGCGTGACCACTCTCTTCGCGAATAGTTTTTTCGACTTTAGATCGTCCCTTGCTTCCTTCAGGTTTGGCCGCGCCCCCGAGTTGTCCCAATGTTCAACCATTTTCCAATTGTGCGCGAAAAAATTGTCGAAAAGATGTTGATAAGTACTGTCTCTCCGTTCCTTTCTGAATCTGCTTCCCACGAAGATAGCGCCTGTGATCCACGTGATGAGAGTAAGCAAAAAATTGATCACATCAAACGACGAAGGCTGTGAAGCGAGTGTTTCGGACATGTTTTGTTGCCTCCGCTCTAGTTAAGATATTTTGGCCCGTTGTCCTTTGTTTCCGCAATTTCCAGGGAATCCAGCATCCCTGCAGGATAGGCGGCCATTCTCGGCGCGTGCCTCCGAGAACACTGTAACCCTAAACACGCGGATACAACTAAGCTTGTTCGATCCTCGGAAGATCGGATAGATTTCAGTGTAGGGCATCGTTGTATGGTGCCAGGATCACATTTGATCGCTACCCAGCCGCGAATGCCAAATCCTTTAGTTCACTTACCTAATCTTTCGCCGAAGGTCGAGCCCCAGATGAGGCCTCTGCTCGTCGCGGTCTCGGGCGGTCCCGACTCGGTGGCGCTCGTCCACGTCCTGATCGACGCGGGCCACAAGGTCGAGATTGCCCACTTCGATCACCAGACCCGCGGCGAGGGTAGCGCCGAAGACGCCCGCTTCGTCGAAGCGCTCGCCAAGCGTCTCGGCGTCCCCTATCATCTGCGCTCCGAGGACATCGAAGCAGGCGCGGACCAATCCCCCATGTCCTTCGAGGAATACGCGCGCACGCGGCGCTACGCCTTCCTGATCGAGACCGCGAAATCCCGCGGCTGCGCGGCCATCGCCACCGGCCACCACGCGGACGACCAGGCCGAGACCGTCCTCATGCGCGTGCTGCGCGGCACCTCGCCCGCCGGCATCGCCGGCACGCCGCCGATCGCCGAGCGCGAGGGCGTGCGCGTCGTGCGGCCCTTCCTCAGCGCGCGCCGCGCGGAAATCCTCGCCTGGCTGCACGAGCGCGGCATTCGCTACTGCCACGACGAGTCCAACCTCGACACAGACTTCGTGCGCAACCGCATCCGCCACGATCTCCTCCCGCAGCTCCGCCGCGAACACAACCCGCGCGTGGTCGAGGCGCTCAATCGCCTCGCGGACCTCGCCCGCACGGAGGACGAATTGCTGCAGTCGCTCGCGGCGGACTTCGCGGCGAAGTGCGTCGTCGGAGGCGACGCCATCCTGCGCGATCCCTTCGCGCGCGGCCATCGCGCGCTCCAGCGCCGCGTGGTCCTCGATCTGGCGAATCGCCGGGCGCTGCGCCCCGACGCGGAGCACATCGAGCGCGCAATCGAATTCATCCTTCGCTCACCGGCAAACAAGCTCTTCGATCTCGGCGGAAATGTCCAGCTCGCGTCCAACGCCGACACCATTCGCATTCTCTCGTCAGACCGGTCCGACTCGTCCGGCAAGTCCGACCTGTCCGAAATTCGCCTCGCCCTACCGGGCGACACCACCGCCTTCGGCACGCGCCTGCGCACCACCCTCCTCGCGCACCCGCCCGACGGCCCGCTGCGCAATTACTGCAATCCGCGGCGCCAAGTCGTCGACGCGCGCGCGCTCGACGGCGGCGCGGTCCTGCGGCATCGCCGCCCCGGCGATCGCGTCGCACCGATGGGCCTCGGCGGCACGCGCAAACTCAAAGACTACTTCGGCGATCTCGGCCTGCCGCCGCACGAGCGCGACAGCGCGCTGCTCGTCGTCGCCGGCGGCGAAATCGTGTGGATCGTCGGCCACGCCGTATCGCAGCACGCCGCCGTCACCAGCCGCACCTCACAGGTCGTGCAGATCGAGGTACTCGATGACGCGCAGTGACCAGCCGCTCTTCACCGCCGCGCAAATCCGCGCGCGCGTCCGCGAACTCGCCGCAGCGCTCTCGCGCGAACTCGCGGATCAAGATAACGTCGCGCTCATCGTGCTCAAGGGCGCGCTGCATTTCGGCTCCGATCTCGTCCGCGCCATCACCCTCCCGCTCGCCGTCGATTTCGTGCAGGCCAAGAGCTACCAAGGAACGGCCAGCACCGGAAAAATCGAAATGCTCGGCTGGCCCACCCAGGACCTGCGCGGCAAACACGTCCTCATCATCGAAGACATCCTCGACACCGGCGTCACCGCCCGCGCGCTGATCGACTTCGTCGAAGCCGCCGGCGCGCGCGGCGTGTCCTTCTGCGCGCTCTTCGACAAGCCCGCGCGCCGCAAAGTCCCCGTCCAAGCCACCCACTCCGGCTTCACCGTCCCCGACGTCTTCATCGTCGGCTACGGCATGGACCACGAAGAGCGCTACCGCGAACTCCCGGACGTGTACACCCTAGACTGACCAACTGGCCCCCGCCTGCATCTCCCATCTACACCCGCCACCACCGCATTCTCTTCATTAGTCCCATACGTCCCATGACTCCCATTCTTCCCATCCGCCGCCAAACCCAAACCGCCTAATCAACTAAAACCATAAAATCAATAAATTGCCCTTGTTTCGCACCGCGCTTAAATCACCATCGACAACGGGCTCTAGATCGGTTCGTTCCCTTCAGGAGCAGCGACCCATTGTTTCCCGGCCCATTTACCTGGAGTGCAACAGGCATTCTTCCCATGCTTCCCATGCTTCCCATCATTCCCATATCGTCTCCCAGCCCATTTACCCCCAGTGCAACAAGACGCTCTAAGTATAGGAGCCTCCAAGCACCCCCCCCCCTCGGTAGGGAAGTGCGCGAAAAAATAAGCGCAGCCCTTCGACACTTCGGGGGATTAATTGGGAGTCAAACAATCCCGAACGGAGATGCCGATGCCTGTGCTCGAAGACCCGTCCACCGATACGCCCGCCGACGCCCCCTCCACCCGTCTCTGGCGCTGGCCGGTCGCGGCGTTTCTGCTGGCCGCGGGCGTGGCCCTCGTGGCCTTCCCCGCGCCAGTAGCGAAGTACACGGGCTACGACGCGCTGAACGAACACGCGATGGGGCTGGTGGACGAAACCCTCGATCGCGACCAGGCGACCTTTCTCGTCATCACGGCGATCAAGACCTCGCTCGCGGTGATCGAAGGCAGCGAGGTCGGCGTCGGCTTCGAATTGGAAATCGGCGACGTGGTCCAGGCGCCCTACGACTACGTCGATTTTTTCTGGGAGATGTTCTTGTATGCCTTCCTCGTTCTCGGGACCTACAAGCTGCTCATCGAAACGGGCATGCTCGCGCTCGGCCTCGGAGTGATGGGGATCGGGCTCGGCTTGCTCGCGGTCTCGATCGTCTCACGGTTCCAGGCGGCCAGCCTTCGCCGCTGGGGACGCCGCACGCTGCTCGGCGGCGCGCTCTTCGCCTACGCCGTCCCGCTCGCGCTCGTCGCCACGCACACGCTCAGCGATCGCTACACGACCAAGATCAAGGACAAACACCTCGAAGCGATCCGTTCGCTCGACTTCCAGCTCGACAAGTCCACCGAAAAATTCATCGCGCTCAAGGACCAAATCAACCTGCTGCAACCCGGCGCCAGCCTCGAGAACATCAAAAACGGCATGCTCGGCATCGCCCGCTCGATCGGCGAGACCTTCCAAAAAACCCTGACCGCCTTCCTCTACTTCATGCTCGTCATCGCCTTCGAGGTCGTCTTCTTCCCCTTCCTCAGCGCCTACATGCTCTACAAATTCGGCCAGTTCGCGCTGGGGAGGGTGATACCGCATACTCCGTCTCATACTTCTCAAGTAGCGGCAGTATAGGCGTATCGGAACATTTAGCTCGATGAAAATCATCCAGAAAATCGACGATCATGAGGTCCTACGTCGCATAGCTATCGGCGAGATTAATTCAGGGGTCTTTAATTCTGATCAATCGTACAAACAGTGGGCGCATAAGTGCCTTCAATCCAACAACCACAATCTGGAATTGGAAGCAATCAAAGCCTATTTGGACCGGTCGGGACGCGAGCCATTTCTTAGGAGCTTGCCAGTCGATACCGTCTGGTATCTTGCGAGCGTAGAACCAACTTTGAAAGAGTTTTCTCAAATCAGGACTGTTGATCTGGTGGAGTGGAGAGATCGCAGTGACCAGTCGTGCGACCTGATTCGGGCGTCCAAGTATATTGAGAAATGTCCCGAAGTAGACCCTCGCGTTACCCAAATTGCCCGCGCTTTTCTGGCAAACAGTATCGAACTCAATGGAATCACGCTACACACAACATCATTGAACGCGCCACGTACAATTGTTGAAGGGCACGGAAGGCTAATCGCTATATTCCGAAATTGTGTGGAGTCCAGGGTGCCGAAGAGTTGCAAAGAATCGTATGAGGTCACGCTTGGAGTATCCACCCAAAGGTGGTGTTTGTCACCACACTAAACGTCGACATAACGAGCGATATCCATCAACGCACCGACGAATCGTTCTTGCGCTCGTACCAATAGTCATCCACGAACTGATTGAGGCGCTTCTTGCCGGAGAAGATCATGAAGAACCCCGCTTTGGCAATCACGAGCGGATAGTGCCACTCGCCGTGCGTGTCCCATTTACGGGTGGAGGCGATGGTCTTGGCGCCTTTAGTCCGCGCGAGCCGCTGGCCCCGCTTGCAGCCGAGGCGCTTTAGGTCCCAGAGGAATTGCACGTCCTCGGCGTAGCGCCGCTCCTCGTTGTATCCTCCGACCGCGCGCCAGTCCTCGCGGCGGCAGAAGACGACGCCGGTGTCCATGCCCATGCTCCAGACGAGCGGCATGAGGAGGATGTAGGCGATAGCGATGCCGGGGCTCATGCGCTCCAGGCTAACGCCCGTCGCGCCGGCGACGTAGCGGCCGGCGTCCATCGTTCGCCGAATGACGTTGAAGGTGTCGGGATGAATCTGGCCGTCGGCGTCGGTGAAGCACAATATCTCGCCGCGGGCGATCGTTGCGCCGCCG
This sequence comes from Candidatus Hydrogenedentales bacterium, assembly GCA_038916785.1. Classification (GTDB taxonomy): domain Bacteria; phylum Hydrogenedentota; class Hydrogenedentia; order Hydrogenedentales; genus VFKU01. The sequence continues at coordinate 5,571 of JBCLBO010000053.1, forward strand.
TTGCGCGCGGCGGCGATGCAGCGCTTCTCGACCGGCGCGACGCGGCAGCCCTGCGCGAGGGCGATCTCCGCCGTGCGGTCGGTCGAGGCGTTGTCGGCGACGATGACCTCGATCCGCTCCGCGCCGCCGGTGTACCGCTCGCGCGCCACACGCACGGTCTCGAGCAGTCGTGGCAACAAGACTTCCTCATTATAGGAGGGAATGATCAGGGAGAAGTCGAACTCGGAGGAATTGGGTGTCATCGGTGCGGCGATCGTTCAGAGGCGAAAAGCGGCAGCGCGCTGCCGCAGTCCATAGAGCGCTCGGTGGTGCCGAGGGAACCGCGCAAGGTAAGTTGCGGAGTGCCGGAGTGCGCCTTGGTGGCACGAATTACAAGACGGACGTTCTCCGGATAGCATACGCTCAACGCGAACTCCGCGGGAAAGGTCTCCGCGTCGAACGCGGTGCCCAGTGCGGTCGCGGATTCGGACGCAGGGAGTCTAAGCGACTCGGCGACGCCACTCACGATCCGGCTGAGTTCTGCGCGAGTGTAAGGTCCCGCAGGGAGTTCGAGATGGATGTGGCGAAGACCGCCAACGCCTGCCGCCATTCCCGCTAGCGGCGATGGCGATGCGTACGCGCGCGCCGCAAATGAAAACAGCGAGAGTCCGCCGGCCGTGGCCGCTGCGAACTCTCGCCGGGTCAGTTGCATGACTTTCTCAGGCCGTCGGGATGTACGGCGACTTGAGCGAGTATCCGTTCTGATACGGACGATATGCGAAGTCGTTCGCGCGCTTGGCGGCCGCGCTGTCTTCGCCGGTGAACTTGTTCTTCTCGTTGTCCCACGAAAGTCGTCCGCCGGCGACGTAGGCCGCGGTGCCCATGTGGCAGGTCTTGGCGGTGTTGAACGCGGACTCGACGAAGCTGATCGGGTCTTTGCGCGACTTCAGGCAGTCGATCCAGTTGCGCCAGTGCGCCACGTTCATGTCGCCTTCCTTGACGCCGGAGACCGCCTTCGGCGCGCAGAGGTCCTTGATGGGCGTGACTTCGTAGCCCATGCGATCGATGTAGAGCGTGCCGAAGGCGCCGTGGAATTTGATGCCGTAACGGTTCGGCGAGACGATGCCGTTGTACACGCGGTTCGAGAAGCTGAGGATGTAGTCGTCGAAGCGGTACAGCACCTCACAGGTGTCCGGCGTGGTGCGGTTGTCGGTGAGCACGTACTTGCCGCCGAAGCCCATGACCTCGCGCGGCGGCTTGTCCTCGCCCATCGCCCAGAGCACGATGTCGATCAAGTGCGCGCCCCAATCGGTCATCTTCCCGCCGGAATAGTCGAGGAACCAGCGGAAGTGGTACTCGACCCGGTTGGGATCGTAGGGCGTGCGCGGCGTCCAGCCCTGGTAGCGGAGCCAGTCGAAGCCCGGCGGCGGATCCATCGGCGGCGGAATGCCGATACCCGCCGGGCTATCGGAGTCGTGAATCCACGTCTCGACGCGCGCGACCTTGCCGATGTAGCCGTCGCGGACCAGTTGCACGGCCTCCTGGAAATGCGGGCCGCTACGCTGGAAATTGCCGCATTGGAAAACGCGCTGATGCTTGCGGACGGCGTCGATGATGGGCTGGCCCTCGAGGATGCTCGTGGTGAGCGGCTTCTCGCACCAGACGTCCTTGCCCGCTTCGCAGGCCATGATGCCGGGGATCGTGTGCCAGTGGTCGGGCGTCACGATGACGACGGCGTCGATGTCCTTGTTCTCCATAATTTCCTCGAGACGCTCGTGCATCGTCGGCCGCGGGTACTTGTTCTCCACCATGTCGGCGGCCTGGCCGCGGTTCTTCTCGATCAGGTCGCACACGGCGATCGGCTGCAACTCGTCCTGCATCAGCGCGAACTGGAGATCACGCTTGCCCATCTGGCCCACGCCGATATGGCCCGTGCGGATGCGCTCGTTCGCGCCGAGGATCGTCGCGGGCAGAATGTTCTTGGCGATGCTGGTCTGCGCCGTCGCGCAGCCAGTGCTAACAACCGCCGCGGCCGCCGCGCCCGCGCGGATGAAATCGCGGCGGCTCACGTCCTTCGCGGACGAGGATTTCTTAGGATCCAATTTCTTCTCGCTCATCTCATGGCCTCCAATACGATGATGCCTGAACCCGTCCATGGTACCGCAAAGTGGTAGGGCGGGTCATGACCCGCCCGACCACTTCAATGCCGAAGCCGCAAGCCCTGTTCAATCTCTCCAATCGCGCGCCGCACCTTCTCGCGCGGGGCGCGTCAAGCCGCGGGGCCGCCCTACTCGAAGACAATCTCTCCGAAATGATCCGGCTGGTGAAAATCGAGGCGATCACCGATGTCGGCCCAGTGGCCCCAGTGCGGATGCGAGGAGTCGTCGGCGCACTTGTAAAAATTCGCGCGCCACGTCTGCGCGCTCAGTGCACCGAGCGGGCCGGTGAAGCCCTCGAACAATGCCAGCGGCGCGCGGCACGACAGGGTCCACACCACGGGTCCGCTGCGTTCGTCGCGAATCGGCCCGGTTAGCGACGCCCGTACGGCGATCGCGTCCGCCGCGGACTTTGGAACTTCGGTGTATTTCCCGAACACGCCATCCGGCCCGCGCGGTTTCTCGATGTACCAAAGAAGTAGCGTCCCGATTGCATTGAATTCGAAATTGAAATAACCTCGATCATCGCGCGGACGCACGAAAAACTCAACGCAGGAGTCCTTGTGCGTCGGCGACTGATACTCCGTGTGGCGCGCGACAACGTATCGATCCTCGACGCGGAACATGACCGCGAGCGCCCGGCCGTCGTGCAGGATTCGCGCCTGGGTAAAGGGCTTGTGGTCGCTGCCGCGCGGATGGAACTGCGCGATCGTGAGCGTCTCCGCCGCGGCCCACGCGGGATCGTCCCATGCGGCGGACACGGCGGGCAAGGCGTCCACGCGGTGGACGGTGTAGCGCGCGGGATCGGACTGGGCAAGCATCGCGGCTCCGAGAATGAGGGGTGCGAGGATCACGTGTCCAGCGTACAGAACCCGGCCTCAGCAAGAAAACCCCACCTTAGACTAGTGGCGCGGGCGTCCCCGCCCGCGTAGGTCTAGCGCAGTCTCCATCCATCGCCCGGAGGTCTCGCGGGCGGGGACGCCCGCGCCACCAATTCTTTCTGAGTCTCGCCAGTTTCATGATCGGCGCCGAGTCACCTCTTTGCGCACACCGCAGAGCGCGTGACAGAATGCGCGGGCCATGAAGATAAAAAACATCGTGCCGATGCTCGCGACCGGCGACATGGAGGCGTCACTCCGTTTTTACCGCGAGACACTCGGTTTTGAGGTGCGCGACCGCTTCACATCAGGGGGAAAGACCTGGTGGTGTGAGCTTGCACGAGACGGCCAGACGCTGATGTTGACTCAGCATGAGGTGGATGTCGCGAAGGCCGGTGCCCGCGAGGGTTTCGCGCAGACGTCGATCAATGTGTATCTGGACAGCGGCATCGAGACCTTGCACGAGAGACTGTCGAAACAGGGCCAGCCGGTCTCGGACCTGCGCGTGACGTTTTACTGGATGAAGGAATTCGACCTGCGCGATCCGAGCGGCTACACGCTGCTGATCGGCCAGTCGACCAACGAGACGCCGACGGTGATTGACGAAAATGCGCCGCCGTTTTGAAGCGCGCTGCCGCGCATTCGGCGCAGCCCGATGAGTGGCGAGTTGCGCGGCTGCGTTGTCGCCGTGAGTGTGTCGGGCGGGCGGCAGGTGCCGCACAACGGGCAGATCGTCGGCACCGGGATTTTCAAGGAACCCGTCGAGAATAGCGTGATGGCGCGCCGGCTCGGGCTGGCCGGCGACCGGCAAGTGGATTTGCGCTATCACGGCGGCGAGCACAAGGCGATCTACGCGTATCCGCACGAACACTACGCGACATGGGCCCGGGAACTCGGCCGGGACGACTTGGGTTTCGGCCAATTCGGCGAGAACCTAACGACAGAAGGCCTGGTCGAAACCGCCGTGCACATCGGCGACCGCTTTCGCATGGGCGGCGCGCTGCTCGAAGTGACGCAGCCGCGCGTGCCGTGTTTCAAGCTGGGCATCAAGATAGGCGATCCGGAGTTCGTGAAGATTTTTCTGAAAAGCATGCGAAGCGGCTTCTATCTGCGCGTGCTCGAGGAGGGCGAAATCGGCGCGGGCGATCCCATCGAGCGCGTCGCCATTGGGCCGGAACGCATCACGATTCACGCGCTCTACCACCTGCGCTTCAAGGACCCGTTGAACAAGGCCGAAATCCAGCGCGTCCTGAGCGTCGATGCGCTCAGCAAAGAGTGGCGCAAGGAACTGAGCGGCCTCTAAGCCTCGGGGCGGGCGCGGCGCGTGTATAATTGCGGATGCGCGCCTCGGGGCACGCCTAAGCGGAGCTTAGGCGTGGCACCCAGCCCAGAGTATCTCGGCGGGTGGGGCGCGCCGCTTTTCTTTCCCGGGGGACCATGGAAGCACCAGTCGCGCCGTCGCCTGCCGCGCCGGAATCGCCGCCGCATTCGGAAGTGATGGCGTTCTTGCGGCCGGGTCTTCGGCACCTCATCGCCGACGGCGTGTACTTCGGCTTGGGCGCTTTCAGCGCATGCTCGTTCAACTCGTGGATGCGTAAGGTCGTACCCACACAGATCATAGGCGCGATATTCGGCTAGCGCATTGGCAATCGAACTGTCTGCGCTCGGTGCACAAACAGGGACTACTTCGGTCCAGCACCATCAAGGGCGACTGCCGCGTTAATGAGAGCCAAATGTGAATAAGCTTGAGGAAAATTACCGAGACCTGCAGCACTTTGCGGATCGTATTGCTCGGCCAGAAGTCCCGTCGGGCCGGCGCAAGCCAGCAATCGCTCAAAAAGTTCGGTGGCCTTTCGTTTATCACCGATTAACACATAAGCCTCTATCAGCCAGCCGAGACATAGCAAAAAACCGGCTTCTTGGCCAGGCAATCCATCGTCAAAACGATACCGGAATACCGCTCCGTCTTTACGTAGGCAGCGGTCGACATTTTCGACTGTACGGATGAATCGAGGATCTCTGGGCGGGATGAGGCCGGTAATCCCGATCAACAGTGAAGCGGCGTCAAGTTCTGGGACTTCGTATGCCATCCTGAAGGCGCCGAGGGGCTCGTCCCAACCTTTCATCAAAACTTCGTCTGCGATGCGGTCTCGAAGCGAGTCCCACTGTGACTTGTGTTGGCCAAGGTATGCATCGGCGGTCTTGACGGCTCGATCGACTGCGAGCCAACACATTACTTTTGAGTGCACATAGTGCCGCCGTGGGCCACGGACTTCCCAGATTCCGTTATCCGGTTCCTGCCAGCGCTGCTCGACTGCGGTCACCATCGCCTCCACTAGGCGCCAGTGCTCCGGGGTCAACGGTGCGCCACGCTCAATCAGTAACCACGCAAGATCGACGATGGGGCCGAAGATGTCCAGTTGGACTTGTTGGCTTGCAGCATTGCCGACGCGAACGGGGCGGCTTTGTGCGTATCCCGAAAGCTCCGAAATCTCGCCTTCGGGACCGAGGTCGTGTCCCGTCACGGAGTAGACAGGACGGAGGCGTTCTGGCGATCCTGTTCGGTCAACCATGGCGAGCAACCAATCCAGCAGGCGCATTGCTTGGCCCGTGTTACCCAATCTCACGAGGGCGGCGGCGGCGAGCGCTGCGTCCCGCGGCCAGCAATAACGATAGTCCCAGTTGCGCTGCCCGCCGCGGCACTCGGGTAAGCTCGTCGTAGCAGCCGCGCTGATCGCGCCAGTCGGCCCGTACGTCAGTCCCTTGAGCACCAAGGCGCTCCGTCGAACGTGATCAGACGCTATCGAGGGTAGTTTTAGTGAACCCGCCCACGTACTCCAGAACTTCTCCGTCTGTTCACGTCGTCGCGGTTCTGGGACGACAGCATCGCGGAAACTCCCCGTGCCATAGCGCAACTCCAACAGGACTGGCGATCCGCTCAAATCAAACTCGGCAACAGCCGTATGGTGCGGACCATCCTTCATGATTTCCCAGGCGACCCCCGGCGAATATAGAACGACCGGGTCGGGTTGTCCTTCTATGACAAGGCCCTTGGGCCTGATCGACAGCGTCGTAACGGTGTGGCCGAAATTAAGTCGCGGGGCAAACGAGATGCGCACTCGGCCAGTGCCTTCAATCAGCCGGACGAGCTCGCTATTGCCTGCACGTTGGAACGGCCGCCCGCCCGCGCAGTCTAGGTAATCCGTCACGACGAAATCGGGCCACTCCGTGCGCAGTATCCATGAATCACCTACATAGCTCTGGCGGCAACTCGCTGCGGCGTCAGACGGACGGACGGAAAACTCTCCCGCAGTCATCGGTTCGCCGCCGGCCAAGCCGATCCGATGGCCCAACAAGCTGGCAAAAATGGACTGGACGTCGAGTCGCGGCACGCAGAACCAGTCCAGTGTCCCGCGGTCGTCGATGAGCGCGAGACACCGTTGATCCGAAAGCACGGAGTGATTTTCGATAGGGCGTGGCTGAGTAACTTTATCCCACGTAAGTCGGAGAGAAAGTAGCCGCTGAAATTGTACGAGGACCTCGCGAGAATCCGCCAAGTCGAAAGTGGCACCTTGGCGACGACCGCCGACGGAAATACCGAGATCAGGTTCGCCGAGTGTTTGAAACGCGTCTTCGTCAGTTACGTCATCGCCTACAAAAACTGCAGCCGTTGCCCCGGTCAGGTATCGGAGACGCTTGAATGCATCGCCCTTATTGGTCGACGTGATTGAAAACTCTACGACCATTTTGCCGCGCCGAAGCATCACGCTGGGCCTATCGTTTGCCAGTGCCAACAAACGGGGCATCAAGCCTTCAACCAAACGGGGCTCAACGTTTCGGTAGTGGAACGCGATGCCGTACGGCTTTTCCTCAATCATGCAACCTGGTACTTCCAGACTCAACTCACGGAGGCGTACCAAAAGAGGTTGAAACGCGTCGTGGGAAATCTGGTTCTCGATTGTCCATCGTCGATCGGCCCACTCGGCGCCATGACAACCAATTAAGTGCCAATTGGTGGTCTGATTGAGAAGTAGTCGCAACGATTCGATCGAGCGACCCGAGACTACAGCGACGTCTGTTTGTCTAAGTGCCGCCAGCCGATCAAGACATTCGACCATTTCTGGCAACGGGATCGCGCGTGAGGGGTCTGCGGCAATAGGAGCGATGACGCCGTCGTAGTCACATGCGATCAACAGGCGGGGCGCTTGCGCAATGCGCTCAAGCTGAAGGTCGAACGCTGTCATCCGCGAAGCACCTCCAAAAAGCGATCGGCCCACGCATAGACATCGTGGCGGTTGACTTGTCTGCGTAATACCCTCATACGCCCGAGAACTTCAGTCTCATTCATGGTCAATGCCTTGCGAAACGTAGCAACCATCTGGTCGGTATCACGCGGATTGACAAGGATGGCTTCCGTAAGTTCCTTGGCCGCACCCGCGAACTGACTAAGAACCAACACCCCCCGGTCCTCAGTGCGGCACGCGACATATTCTTTGGCCACTAAATTCATTCCGTCTCGTAGTGGCGTCACCAGCATGACGTCAGCCGCACGGTAGAAAGCCGCCAATTCTTCCCGCGTGTGGTTGCGCCTAAAGTAATGCACGGCCACCATGCCGGGCACGCTGAACTGACCATTGATTCGTCCGACCATTTGCTCAACTGTCGAACGCAACTGGGCGTAGTCGCCCACAGTTTCGCGCGTAGGAACCGCCAACTGTATTAGGACGCAATCGTGAACAGTAGCTTTGCCTGAACCCAGTAGTTCCTCGAAGGCATGAAGTCGCTCGACAATGCCTTTGGTGTAATCAAGCCTATCCACAGCGAGTAAGATTTTTCGGTTACCTCCGACCCTTTCTTTGATTTCAAGGGCTCTTCGCCTGGTCTCCGGCCGATCGGATCGCTGACTCCACCAAGCGGCATCAATCGAGACCGGGAAGGAGTCCACGCGAACAGATCGAGTCAAGAGGCGTAAATTCCGGCCAGCTCCCTTGGCCACGGTGTACTTGCGCGCCGCACGAGAAAAATTCTGCGCCCCACTCAATGTTTGGAAACCAACCAAGTCGGCACCGAGCATGCCGTTGAGAATGTCGGTTCGCCACGGCAGCCACTCGAAGAGTTCGTCGGGCGGGAAAGGGATATGCAGAAAGTAGCCGATGCGCAAGTCGGGTCTTAACGTCCGCAACATCTGAGGAACGAGTTGAAGGTGATAATCATGAATCCATACTGTGTCACCCTTTCGAACGACACGGGAGGCGTACTCTGCGAACCGTTGATTCACGGTGCAGTAGGGCTTCCACCATCGCCGATTGAATTGCGGCGTGCAAATTGCATCATGGTATAAGGGCCATAGCGTTTTGTTTGAGAGGCCGTTGTAATAGAATTCGACTTCCTTCTTTTTCACGGGCACGGATTGGATACGAACTCGATCATGGATAAAGGGACGCGGCGTTACGCCGGCAGTGCCGGTCGAGCCGATCCAGATACCTTTTGTATTCTGCAGTACAGATTTCAGGGCGGTGACCAATCCACCGGTCGAGGATTCCCACTTCAGTTCGCGGCCTCCGGTGGCGCGACGTACCGGGAGTCGATTTGCGATGACGACAATCCTATTCGCTTTACGCATGCTGTACCTCCAGCGAGTAGTGGCGATTCTTATCCGAGCCAACATATCACTTCTAATCCGGTCGCATTCTCTGGGCGGCACTCACACCGATCGTAATACCGCGTCCAGATGAAATTAGCATCTCATAGACCTATACGTTTCTTGGTAAAATTGGCCTCGGGGGCGATCGCATATCTAATGCTTTCTCGCGGAACTGGCACGCTGGCCGGAAATCAATAGGCTCCAATGGGTCTAATGATCAGAATGAAAAAAAAGCAACGAACAATCCCGAAGATCGGCGGGCAAGGATGCCCGCCCCACAAATTCAAGCACTCTACTTCACAACTTCAAATGCGGCTCAATCCTCCGTGACTAGCGCGGCGCCACCACTTCCGTAGTCACATCCTGCGTCGGGATCGGCGCGGGCGGAAATTTGTCGGGCTTTATTCCTTTGCGCTGCGAGGTGTAGGTGATCCAGCCGAGGTCCATCTCGTCGGTCGTCGGGCCGCCGAACACCACGGGTACCGTCGAATCGAAACCGGCTTCGGCGCCCTTCTCGGCGGAGTTGTCGTACCACAGCTCCCACTCGACGCGGGTGCCGGCGGGGATTTCCTTGTAGGTCTTGTAGTCGTAGCCGGTCTGCCAGTTGTAGTCGTAGCGCGGAATGTCGAGCAGGACCTCCTCGGTGCCGTCGGGGTAAAACGCCGTGTAGCGCGCCGCGCTGCCGCGCAGGTGCGTGTGCGGCATGAATTGCAGGAGCAGCACGTCCTCGGGGAAAATGTAGGCCGCGCCGACTTTCCAATTCTGGTGGCCCGGCGGGACCTCGAAGACGCCGTAGGTCAGCGGCGATATCTCAAGCGGGTGCTCGACCGGCTTGTCGTGAAACTTCAGCGCCATCAGCGACTGGTCATACGCCGCTGTGCCGGGGCCGGCCTCCTTGTGGTAGTGCATCGCGAAGCCGACCGTCGATCCGGGCTGGACCTCGATACCGTAACCGTCGTCGAACTTCTGCGCGTCGGTGCCCGGCGCGATGATGCCGAAGAGTTGCTGGGTCTGCGGGTTCAGAGTCTCGCCCGGCTTCACCAAGAACGTGACGATGTGGTGCACGACTTCGCTGCCCGGCTTGAACTCGATCGCCTTGACCCATTTCGTCTCGGGGAGCTGCTCCGGCGTCAACGTCACCTGGATAAACGGCTGCACGTCGGCGACGTCGTCGGGAATGAAATAAGGGTCTTTCCACGTGACGATCAGGTCCGGCTCGCCGATTGACCATTCCGCGTTCGACACCGGCGGCGCCGCGGGCGCATCGGACGGATTGCCGCGCGGCGCGCCGGACTCGGTCCATTTCACGATGGTCTCGATGTCCGGCTGCGCGAGCGTGCGCTCGTTGCGGAACTGGCCGTGGGTGGCTTCGCTCGCGTGCCACGGCGGCATCAATTTCGCCCGCACGACATTCGCGATCGCTTTGGTCCACGGCCGCACCTCTTCGTAGCTGCCCAGCGACATCGGCGCTATCATCCCGGCCATGTTCGTGCCGGCGGCGCGATGGCAGGTCTGGCAATTCTTCTGCAGGATCGGCAGCACGTCGCGCGTGAAGGTCGGCGGCTCGGCGCCGGCCAACGCGGGGACGGCGACAAATGCAACCAAGATCGAGGCGGTCGGGCGCATGGGATGGACCTCCGTTCGCTGCGCTAATGTAACACAGGCCGCCGCGCACGGCCAGAGGGCTGGTTTTCGAGCCGGTGACCGTGCAAACTAGGGGGATGCGGCGGCTGGCGACCGCAACCGAGGAGAACGGCGATGATCAAATTGGCTATGGTGGGAGCACTGATTGGCGTGACGGTGTTGGCGGCGGGTGGCGAAGACCAGGCGGCGAAGATTGCCGAGGCGGAAAAGGCGCTCGCGGGAAAAGAATTGACCTTCGCAGCGGACATCCAGCCGATCATCGTCGAGCGGTGTCAGAAATGCCACGTCAACAAGTCCCGAAGCAAGTTTTCGCTGGCGGATCTCGAGAGCACGATGGCCGGCGGAAAATCCGGCGTGGACGTAATCCCCGGCGACGCGGACAAGAGCCGCATGTACCTGCTGGTGGCGGACAAGGACAAGAGCAAGAAAATCATGCCGCCGAAGGGCGATCGACTGGCGCCGATGCAGATCGCGACGATTAAGCTATGGATCAATGGCGGCGCGAAGTAGATTGGCGATGGAGACATCGGACCCAGGGTTTGTTAGTATCCGGCCCAGGTGCGAAGAGGAGTGCGGATATGAACTTCGATTTTTCTGAGGAACAAAAGGAACTGCGGGATCACGCGCGGCGGTACTTGAAGGACCGCTGCCCGTGGACCGTGGTGCGTGGCGTGCTCGAGGGCGCGGCGCCGTATTCGGGCGACTTGTGGGCGGGCGTTGCGGAGAACGGATGGACGGCGACGGCGCTGCCGGAGGCCTATGGCGGCATCGGCCTCGGTTACGTGGATCTCTGCGTGATCGCGGAGGAGCTCGGCCGCGTGACGGCGCCGATTCCATTTTCGTCAACGGTATACCTGGCGGCGGAAGCGCTGCTGTTGTCCGGCGACGAGGCGAACCAGTCCGACTACCTTCCCAAGATCGCCGCCGGTGAGATCATCGGCACCTTCGCCTTGGCGGAGGGCGCAGGCGCTCTGACGATGGACAATATCCAGACGCAGTTCGCCAATAACCGGCTGACGGGGACGAAGATCGCCGTGCCGGATGGCGACACGGCGACCTTTGCCGTTGTGTTGGCGCAGAGTTCGCGCGGGCCGTCGTGGGTGCTCGTGGACCTCACGAAGGGCGGCGTCACGCGCGAGGCCGTGAAGACCGTGGACCCAACGCGCTCACATGCAAAGCTCACCTTCGATGGCGCGCAGGCCGAGCCGCTGGGCGGACCGGGCAAAGGCTGGGAACTCACGCAGTGCTTGTTCGATCGCGCAGCGGTGCTCTTTGCCTTTGAACAACTCGGCGGGGCGACCTCGGCGATGGAGATGGCGCGGAATTACGCGATCGAGCGCTACGCCTTCGGCCGGGCGATCGGCTCCTTCCAGGCGATCAAGCACCGGCTCGCGGACATGTTCGTCAAGAACGAGCTGGCCCGGTCGAACTGCTACTTCGCGGCGTGGGCGCTCTCGACCAACGCGCCGGAGCTGCCGCTGGCCGCGGCCAGCGCGCGTGTGGCCGCGTCGGACGCGTATCACTTCGCGTCGAAGGAGAACATCCAGATTCACGGCGGCATGGGTTTCACCTGGGAGGCGGACTGTCAGTTCCATTACCGGCGTTCGCGCCTGCTCGGGTTGAATCTCGGCGGTGCGCCAGAGTGGAAAGATCGGCTGGTGACGGCGCTGGAAAAAGGCGCGGCGGCATAATCGCAATTGCTTCGACGGGTGCCACCGCTAAGCTCCGCGTAGGGGTGTAAAAGAACGAGGCAGGGCGAAGGCACGCCTAAGCGGAGCTTAGGCGGGGCACGCGAATTCGTGCTGAATTCAACGATGATGGTAACGATGCAAAAGACGAGGGACTGACAATGGACTTCAATGATAATCCCCAAGAGGCGGCGTTTCGCGCCGAGGTGAAGAGTTGGCTGGCGAAGCACGCGCCGAAGTTTGCGCAGAAGGGCTCAAACGTCCGCCGCGAAGGCGAGGGCGAGGAAGACGTCGCCGCGGCCAAGGAATGGCAGGCGCTCAAGGCCGATGCCGGCTACGCCTTTATCCAGTGGCCCAAGGAATACGGCGGCCGAGGCAGCGCGATGCAGTCCGTAGTCTACGCGCAGGAGGAGGCGAAGTATTCCCTGCCGCGAAACTACTTCATCATCGGCGCCTTCGCGGGCCCAACGCTGATGAGCTACGCCACCGACGAGCAGAAGTCGCGCTTCATCCCGCCCATGCTGCGCGGCGAGGAAGTCTGGTGCCAGCTCTTCTCGGAGCCGGGCGCGGGCAGCGATCTCGCCGGCATCCGCACGCGCGCCGAGCTCGAGGGCGACACCTGGGTCGTGAACGGCCAGAAAGTGTGGACCTCCTTCGCGTACATGGCCGAGTGGGCCATCCTCGTCACGCGGCACGACCCGACGCTCCCCAAGCACATGGGGCTGACGTACTTTTATTTCGACATGCGATCGCCGGGCGTCGAAGTGACGCGTATCAAGCAGGTCTCCGGCGGGTCGGACTTCTGCGAAGTGTTCTTGAACGACGTGCGCATTCCCGATTCGCAGCGGCTCGGCCGCGTGGGCGACGGCTGGAGCGTGTGCCTCACGACGCTGATGAACGAGCGATTCAACGCGGGCGACGCCTACCGCCCCGACGCGAACGAACTGGTGACGCTGGCCAAGCGGCTCAAGATCGACGGCAAGCCCGCGATTCAGAACGCGGCCATCCGCGAGCGCATCGCGGAGTGGCACATCCAGTCCGCCGGCGCGAAGTTCACCAAATTCCGCACGCTCACCGCGCTCTCGCGCGGACAGACCCCCGGCGCGGAAGCGTCGATCCTCAAGCTCATCAACGCCTCGAAACTGCAAGATGTCGGCGCCTTCGGCATGGACTTGCTCGGCATGGCCGGGATCCTAACGGACGTGGACGAGGAGGACGCACAGTTCCTGCTCGCATACATGGCAGCGCCGGGCGCGCGCATCGCCGGCGGCACGGACGAAATCCTGCGCAACATCATCGCCGAGCGCGTGCTTTCGTTGCCGAGCGACATCCGCGTGGACAAGGAACTGCCGTTCAACAAACTCGCCGGCAGCGCGAAATAGCGGCAATTATATCTGAGCCGGGTCAACCACTTCGATGTGAGGAAAGCGACGGAAGTCCGCATCGCGCGTGCATATCCGGCGGATGCCGTGCTCGCGCATGAGCACGACAGTGTGGAGGTCGTGCATGATGTTGCCCGAGACATTCGATGCCTCATTGATTACGCGTCTGGCAACCTGCGCGTGAGCGGGAGTAGCGACCAGCGTCTTGAAACCCGGCGAACGAACTATCAAATCGACGACGTCCATGGCCGCCGTTGCGCTGAGCGGCGGGCGAAGCACGCCTGGGTGGGTAACTACGCGAAGAAACTCGTAGAGGATGGGCCAGGTAGTGCAGAGCGCTTCCGTGATCGCGCGAGGTGCCTCGATCCACCGCTTACACGCGTCATGATGTGGCGATCTCCGATCGACCGAATATACGAGGATGTTCGTGTCAACCAGGATCATTTGTAGAGAGAGAAATCGTCCAGGACTTTATACAGCGCTTCGCGATCGGCTACATCCACCAGAATTTCGCTATCAAACGTGGGCAGTGGTCCAATCTTGGCGGGTCGATTCGAGGACTCGAGAAATTCACGCAGCGCAGTCTCGACAATCTCAGACATGGTCCGCTGCTGGCGAGCCGCCTCCATCTTGAGCTGGATCATGACGGCATCGTCTATATTGAGTGTTGTCTTCATATGGAAAACCATACCATAGGTATGGAAATATGGTCAAGTCCTTTCAAACCTCAAATTCGCCTTGGGTTAGGTCGATATTATAGGCTCGCGCTGAGCCGAGGGGGCGATGGCTACGTTTCTGGCTCCGAATTTCGCTTCGCGATTAGACGTATCAAAACCTTGATTCGAGGGGACAACCCATGTCCGATTCCCATACGAGTTACCCAAATCCTTTTGAGACGCCTCCTCGATTACCGGGGGACGATCGTCTGACGCGGCCGGGACCACGGATGACTTCGGGGAAGGCCGTCGGGGCTTTCGTCTTGGGTATATTCAGCCTCGTGTTCTGGGTGTTCGCGGCCTTGCCCGCGATCGTGCTCGGGCTGATCGCGCAGTCCGAAGTCCGCCGGAATCCGCATCGGTTCCGTGGCAGCGGCCTCGCGTGGACGGGAGTGCTCCTCGGAATCGCGGGGTGCTTCGTCCCCTTCTTGTGGTTCTCGATGGCCTTACGCGCGCTCGAAGGACAGGGCGCCGCCGGATTCATCCCGGGGGCGTCCGTGGCGCGCATCGTGCACCTGCACCTCGGCGACTCCGTGAGCGAGCAACCGCACGACGACGCCCCTTCATTCTTCGGCGCGCCGGGGCATTCGCTCAAGGGCCTCTTGGACAAGCTCGACTACGCGCGCACGGACGACTCGGTCAAAGCCGTCATGCTCACTGTACAGGCGCCCGCGATCAGCCTGGGCCAGGTCGAGGAATTGTGGATGGCCTTGCACGCGCTGAAGGACGCCGGCAAACCCGTGTACGCGCACGCGGGCGACGTGCAGACCGTATCCTACGCGCTCCTCTCCGGCGCGTCGCGCATCAACGTCGTGCCGACGGACACCGTGTGGCTGACCGGCATTCAATTGCAAGGCTTCTACCTGGCCGATCTCTTCGACGCGATCGGCGTCGAGGCCGAGATGTTGCAGATGGGCGACTTCAAGGCCGCGAACGAGATGTTCACGCGCACGGGGCCGAGCGAAGCCGCCTCGCAAAACATGGAATGGCTGCTCGACGGACTGTACGGCACGGTCGTAGACCTGATCGCGAAAGGCCGCGGGCTCACGCAGGAAAACGTCCGCGCGCTGATCGATGCGGGGCCCTACGAGGCGGAGGCGGCGAAACAGGCCGGTCTCGTCGATTCGGTAACGCATCTGGACCAGTTCCTCGACGAAATCCGCAAGACGCACGGCGACGATATCTACTTCGACAACGACTATCTCGGCGCGCGCGGGGGGTCGTTTGGCACACTCGCGCAGTCGCGCCACCGCAAGGCAGTCGCCCTGGTCTATGCCGAAGGCATGATCGTCCGCGGCTACGAGCAGGTGTCGCCCTTCGGCATGGGCGGCGGCATGGTCTACAGCGGCGACCTCGTAAAGACGCTGGAGGGCGTGGCCGGCGACGACGATATCGCGGCGCTGGTGCTGCGCGTCGACTCGCCCGGCGGCTCGGCCGTGGCGAGCGAGGAAATCCTGCGCGCGGTGAGCGAAGTGCAGGACGCGGGCATCCCCGTGGTCGTGTCGATGGGCAGCACGGCGGCGAGTGGCGGCTACTACATCGCGTGCAAGGCAGACGCTATCCTGGCGAATGCCTCGACCATCACGGCGTCGATCGGCGTCGTGGGCGGAAAAATCGCCACCGAGGACCTGTGGAAGACGCTGGGCGTGAACTGGCATTCCTGGAAACGCGGCGCGAACGCCGACCTGCTCGACTTCGTCAAACCCTTCACGCCGGAGCAGCGCGCCAGCATGCAGTCGTGGATGGGCAATACCTATGACGCGTTCAAGGCGCACGTGCAGGACGGGCGCGGCGCGAAGCTGACGAAGCCGCTCGAAGACATGGCCGGCGGCCGCGTGTACACCGGCGCACAAGCGCTCGAGCTGGGGCTGATCGACGAAATCGGCGGCCTGCGCGAAGCGGTGGCAAAGGCGGCTGATCTGGCGAAACTCCAGGACGGCCAATACTCGCTGCACATACTCCCGGAATACGCGAGTTTCTGGGAGACCTTATTCGCAACGTTGAGCGGCGAGGAGTCGCGCTCGAGCGATCTCTCTACAAACGCGCCGCGCCTTAGCCGCATCGCCGCAGCGAAACTAAAGCTCCCCGGCGCCGCGCAGGACCCGCGCTGGACCGCGCTCGAAAAACTCGCGCCGGCGCAGTCGCGCGCGATGCTGCGCGCGCTCGCGGCCGCGGAGATGATCGGCGAGGAGCATGTCCTCGC
>JBCLBO010000054.1:0-21665 GCA_038916785.1 Candidatus Hydrogenedentales bacterium
GAAACCGGGGAACTCGCTTGATCGGATTTCGCAAAACTTCCGCAATCACCAGCGCAGCATCGCGGAGGCCCAAGTGAGGCCGGCGCCGAAGGAGACGAGGAGTACCTTGGCGCCGTCGAAGAGCCGGCCCTCGACCCGTGCTTCGTGGAGCGCGATCGGGATCGACGCGGCGACTGTGTTGCCGTATTTGTTTATGTTGAGCACGATTT
This sequence comes from Candidatus Hydrogenedentales bacterium, assembly GCA_038916785.1. GTDB lineage: Bacteria > Hydrogenedentota > Hydrogenedentia > Hydrogenedentales > VFKU01. The sequence goes on from JBCLBO010000054.1 coordinate 210, forward strand.
TTTCGGGAGGCAAACCGAGCCGTTCGGCGACGGCCTCGATGATCCGCGCGTTGGCCTGGTGCGGGATGAAGAGGTCGACGTCGGCGAGGGTCATGCCCGCGCGCTCGAGGGCGGCGTTGGTCGCTTCGATGAATCGCGTGATCGCGTGCTTGTAGAGTCCCGGGCCGTCCATGAAGATGCGGTAGGGGTCGTCCGCCGCGTTCTCCGGCGTGATCCGGTTTTTCGATCCGCCTTTGGGCACGTGCAGGACTTCCGCATTCGCACCATCGGACCGCAGGTACGCGGAGAGCACGCCTTTGTCGTTGTCAGAGGGCGTCATGACCACGGCCCCGGCGCCGTCTCCGAAGAGGACCGCGGTGTCGCGGTACTTCCAGGTGAGCAGGCTCGTGGTCACTTCCGAGCCGATCACGAGAACGTTCTCGCAGAAGCCCGACGATATATATGCGTTCGCCGTTGCCACGCCGTATACGAACCCGGAGCAGGCGGCGTTTAGATCGTAGGCGGCGGCTCGGTTCGCGCCGAGCTGGCCCTGGATCAGGTTCGCGCTGGCGGGGATCAACTGATCGGGCGTCAGCGTGCAGCAAATGATCGCGTCGAGATCGGCCGGGGCCAGCCCGGCGTCTTCGAGCGCTGCGCGTGCCGCGGGGACCGCGAGATCAGCGGGCCCCTGTTCTCCCGCGCGGGCCATGTGGCGTTGCTCGATGCCGGTGCGTTTGCGGATCCACTCGTCGCTGGTGTCGCAGAAGGCCCGCATATCTGCGTTCGTCACCACCCGTTCGGGGACATACATCCCGGTACCTGAAATTTTCGCGCGGCGCATCGGCGTGGTCACCCCCAAAGAAAGAGATCATAGACAGGACGGACAGGATTTGCACGATGGACGGGATTTCGAGGCAATCTGCCGCCGATCGTGCAAATCCCGTCGATCGTGTCTAGCGTCGTGTCCCGGGATATAGTGAACATAAGCTTTTGGTTTCGCACCCCTTATCCTCCGGAGTTTGCGGGACAAGCGCTCGTTCGGTGGCGGCGGGCGTCCTCGCCCGCCTTCCCCTGGCCGGTTCGGGTTGCCTCGCGAAGGCGGGCGAGGACGCCCACCGCCACCGAGCGAGTCGTTTCCAAAGAGAATAATAGACTTATGTTGGTTACTCTTGTGACGCGACACTAGCTCAGGCCTGCTTTTCCCTGTCGCTAGGTCTCAGACCGTCGCGCTGGCTGGCGTGAGCGCGGCGCGCGCCTCTTGGTAGGCTTCGACGGTGTCGGCGCGGGTCAGCTTCAGCGGTGCGTAGAAGAGTTCGGCGCGATCGAGGTTGAGGCTCGTAGCGGTTTCGAAGGCGTCGGCCATGAGCACAGCGAGCGCGACGGTGGTGCTCAATTCGCGGGCGTTCTTCGCGCGCTCGGGCGCGCGCTGATAGCGGATCGCCTCGGCGACGTTCGCCGGCAGGCTCCATATCCGCGCGAGCATATACCCGGCCTCGGGCGCGGTAATGTGGTAGAAGCGATCCTCCGCTTCGTTGCGCGCGGCGCCCGAGAGCCCCTGCGTGAGCACGGGATAGCTGTTGGGCGCGGCCTGGCGCAGCGCGAGCCGGCCAAGATCATGAATCAGCGCGGCGGTGTAGGCCGTGATGGCGGTCTGCGCGTTGATCCGCATGGCGATGGCCTGCGCCGCCTCCGCGCAGAATCGCGCGCGCAGCCACAGCGCCTCGTAGTCAAGACCGTCCTTCGCCGTGAGGTAGTTCTTCGCCTCGCACGACGTGAGCACGCGGCCGATGCCCCCGGCGCCCAGCAGGGCGCACGCGAGCCCGAGGCCATCGACGCGCTGGGTGAATCCGTAGGCCTCCGAGTTGGACACGCGCAGCACCATGGCGGTCGAGACCGGATCGAGCGAGACCAAATCGGCGATCGCGCGCAGGGTCGTGCCGTTGTCACCGGCGCCGATCACCGCGAGGACCTCCTTCGCCGTCTGCGAGAAGGGCGGGAGGTGATCGATCTCGATCACGCGCCGCGCTACCGGATTGCACGCGAGCATGGCCTCGAATTCCCGCAGCACGCCCGGCGCTCCGGATTCATCGAGCAACATGAGCTTGCTGTATTGCGAGTAGCACGTGCCGAGCATACGGCGCACGTCTTCCACCGTGCTCAGCATGCGCTTCACTTTGAGTCCGGTGTGTTTTTCGACGGACTGGATGACGTCGGTGTCGAGCGGGCAGGCCATGGCGAGCGTGAGCAGTTTGCCGAGCCGATCCACCGGGACGAACATCCCGTGGTACGCCATGTCCGCGGGGACGATGTCCAGCACTTCGCGCGGAATGTTGTAATTCAGTAGATCGATGCTGGCGATGCCCTTCTGCTTTGCCATCACCGTATGGAAATCCGTGGCGGAGAGGTGGCCGATGTCGATCAGCAAGTCCCACACGGTGCGCGGGAAATCGCGCTGAAGGAGCGCCGCCTCTTGCAGGGCGCGATCGGAGAGCAGCCCGTGTTGACGCAGTAGCTTGAGCGATTCCGATTCCGGCGCGGCGGGTGACGCGGCGGCCGGGGCGTCACCTTTGACATTGGTTTTGGCGGCGCGCGGCGCGGCGGCGGGCTCGTCTGTGGGGTCGGCGGTGTCTAGCGCGATGCGCAGCCGTTCCCCGCATTTGACGCACGTGACAGTTTTGCCCAGCGCCTCGGCGGGCACCTTCATTTTTTGCCCGCAACTGCAGGCAACCACGAGCATGGCGTTGTCCTGAGCCACGAACCGCCCCCTTAAAACACGGTGTTTCCTTGGAAAAACGCCCCCGGTAGTCGCCCACCAAGTATACCAAATCCGCGCCCGGAAAGGGGTTGGGACGTCAATTTACTCCACGTGAAAATACGCGGAAAGGGCCGTGGGAAGGCCCGGCGGCCGCGAATTCGAGTGCAAAATACGGTATAGTTCGTATGGGGGAATATCCATTGCTAGGGCTGCCGGTCATGATGGCGTCTCGGGGGACCATGTACACGGCCGACGCCGAACATAAGTACAAGAAGGCCGGTGACTTGCTGCGTCAGGAGCAGTACCGCGCCTCGTTCGAACTCGCTGCGGAACTCGATCAATCGATGCCGGAAAGCTCCGGCGTGGCCATGCTCGAGGCCCTCAACCTGTTCATGCTCGGCCAGGCCGATCAAGCGGCGGCCGCCTGCGGACGGGCCCGTGATCGTCTTCAAGCCATCCGCCACAACGGGGACGCGCTCAACGATCTGCTCAACGATGCGCAGCGCCGGGACTTGAACAAACACCTCGCCGATCAGGAGACCAAAATCCTGGCGTTGCTCGAGTCGCTCCGGCGAGCGGATGCGTCCACCGCATCCTCGATCGCGCTCGACGCCGCGATCCGCGACGCCGTCCTGGCGCCTCCGCCGGCGCGCACAGCGCCGGCGCGAAACCGCGGCGATCAGGTTGCGGAAATCGGCCGCAACCTCCAAGAGATTCGCGGCGATGAGCGCGCCGGCAGTGACACGAGCCAGGCGCTCCTGCAGGAATTACAGCGCCTGCGCCAGGCCGATGCGGCGAACGCGGCTGAACTCGAGCGCGCGCGCGTTGAGGTCGATGCGTTGCAGCGTTCGCTCGAGCAGCGCGAAGGCGCCATCCGCCGCGAACAGCAGAGCAACACGGCGCGCGAAGAGGCGATGGCCGGTCTGCTCTCCGAACTGAACCGCGCGCGGCGCGATGCGGACATGTCCTCGGAGACGGAGAAGGGACTCTCCGGCGAGATCCAAAAACTGCGCTCGATTGAAGACGAAAAGAGCCGCGAGTTGTCGCTCGCCCGCGACCGAATGCGCGGTCTCGCCGACGATCTCAAGACGCGCGAGGACGCGCTGTCCCAATCGGCGGTGTCCGAGGCGGAGCGCGATCAGGCGCTCAAGCAACTCAACACCGAACTCGAACGCCTGCGCACAGACGCGGAACACTCGGCGGAGTCGGAGAAGGTCCTCTCGACGGAACTGGGCCGGCTGAAATCCATCGAGCAGGAGCAGGCCGCGGCGCTCTCGCAGGCGCGCGGCGAGATGGATCGGCTCACGTTCGAGCTGACCCTTCGCGAGAAAATCATCGCCACGGCCGAACAGAGCGAAGCCGAGCGCGAGCAGCAGATGGGCCGCCTCAACGCGGAGCTGGATACCATCCGGCGCGAGGCCGCCGACGCCTCCGCCTCGGAGCGAAAATTGGCCGAGGAACTCGGCCTCCTGCGCGTCGCCGAGGCCGAGCGCATGGCCGCGATGGAAAAGTCGCGTCAGGAAATGGAGGCGCTGCGCCGCGAACTCGAAGTGCGCGAACGCGCCATCTCGGCGGCCCAGCAGACCGACGCGGAGCGCGCGCGGACTATCGACCGGCTGAACGGGGAATTGAGCGGGCTGCGCACGGAAGCGCGCGAAGCCGCCGACTCCGAAAAGAGTCTCACGCTCGAACTGGGCCGGCTGCGCTCGCTCGATACCGAGACGAAGAAGGACCTGGACCGCGCGCGGGGCGAGGTCGGCACGCTCAACGAGTCGCTGCGCGCTCGCGAGCGTGTCATTGCCGCCTCGGAAAAGAGCGAGTCGGAGCGGCAGCGCACGATCGCCCATTTGCAGGTCGAACTCGACACGTTGCGCCGGGACGCGCACGAAACGGCGAAATCCAAACGCGACCTGGCCGCGGAACTCGAGCGGCTGCGGACGATGGAAAGCGCAAAATCCGCCGAACTCGCCCGCGCACGTACGGAGTCGGACACGCTGCGCGCCGCGGTGCAGGATCGCGAGAAACTCATCGCGGTCGCCCAGAAGAGCGACGCCGAGCGCCGCGCCGAAACCGAGCGCCTGCAAGCCGAGCTCGACCTGTTGCGCCGCGGGTCGGCGGCGTCCGCCGCCTCCGAGAAAGCGCTTGCCACCGAGCTCGATCGCCTGCGCGCGATCGAACGCGAGAAGGCCGCACAACTCGACGCTTCGCGCGGCGAGATCGACGGCCTGCGCCAGTCGCTGTCGGATCGCGAGCGCACGATACGCGCCTCCGAACAAAGCGAGGCCGAGCGCGCCGCGACGGTCCGGCAGTTGCAGGAGGAACTCGGCCGTGTGCAGGGGGACGCCGAGCGCGCGGCCTCCTCCGAGAAAGTCCTCAGCGAAGAATTGCAGCGTCTGCGCGAACTCGATTTGCAGAAGTCGCTCGAGGTCGAAACGGCAAAGCGGTCCATCCAGGACCTCCAGCGCAATCTCGAAGCGCGCGAAGGCGTGATCCGCGATGCGGAATCGCGCAACCAGGAACGTGCGCACCAGATTCAGGCGCTCCAGGTCCACTTCGACCGGCTTGCGGCCGAAGCGCGGGAAAGCTCCGCCGAAGGCCGCGGGCTCCGCAAGGAACTCGACCAACTGCGGGCGGCGCAGCACTCGGGCGAGAGCACACTCGTTGAAGCCAAGCGCGACATGGAATCGCTGCACGCCGCGCTCGAGGCCCGCGAGCGATCCGTCGCGGACGCCGAAGCGAGCACGTCCGCGCGCGAGGCCGCGATGGACAAGATGCGCGCAGACCTCGAATCGCTCCGCGGCGTCGCCTCGGAGCGCGCCGCCTCGGAGGCCGCGCTCGCAGGCGAGTTGGAACGCTTCCGCACGGCGAGCGCCTCGGCGCTGGCGAAGGCGCGATCCGAAATGCTGGAGTTGCACGAGCGTCTGGCCGCCCGGGAGCGCGCCTTCCGCGAGGTCGAGACGGGCGGCGCCGATCGCGAGAAGGCCATCGGAGAGTTGCAAAGTCAGCTCGCGGAGATGCGGCGGCACGCGCAGGACAAGGCCGCCTCCGAGGCCGCGCTGGCCGTCGAACTCACCCGCATCAAGAGCGCGAGCGCGGAGGCGCTCGACCAGGCGCGCAGCGAAGTGACCGCCCTCACGCGCGACCTCGCGGCGCGCGAGCGGCTCATCTCCGACGGCGAGCGAGGCACCGGCGATCGCGAGAAGGCCATTCTCGAATCGCAGCGCCGCCTGGAAGACATGGAGGCGCGCGCCGAGCAGAAGGCGAAATCCGAAGCGTCGCTGGCGGCCGAGCTCGGCCGCTTCAAGAGCGCTAGCGCCGAGGCGCTCGAAAAAGCGCGCGCCGAGATGGCGCAACTTCAGGCCGAACTCGTCCGGCGGGAGACGGAGATCCGCGGCGTCGAATCGCGCCGGGGCGATCACGAGCACGCCATCTCCAGCCTTCAGACCGAGCTGGGCCAGGCGCATTCGCGCGCCGAGCACAAGGCGGCCTCCGAAGCGGCGCTCGCCGGCGAACTCACGCGGATCCGCGAAGCGAGCGCGCAGGCGCTCGAAGACGCGCGCCGTGAACTCGAGAGTCTTCGCGGCCAACTGACCGAGCGCGAAGAGTTGATGCGCGCGGCGGAATCGGGGAACACGGACCAGACCCGCGGGATCGCGAAATTGCAGGCGGATCTCGACCGGCGTGAGCGCGAAGCGGCCGACAAGGCGCGATCCAAGGAGGCCCTGGAACAGGAACTGGAGAAGATGCGGACGCTCAGCGCCGAGGCGCTCGAGGAAGCCCGCCGGGAAGTGACGGATCTGCGGCGGCAACTGACCGCGCGGGCGCGCGTGGTCGAGACCGAAGAAGCGCGCACCTCGCTGCGCGAAACGGCGATCGACAAGCTCCAGTCGGACCTCGAACGGATCAAGTCCGAGGCGACGCAGAAGGCGCGGTCCGAGCAGGCGCTGCGCGCGGAACTCGAACGCTTCAAGAGCGCCAGCGCCGAGGCGATGGACCAGGCGCGCCGCGAAGTGGAGGAACTCGAGCGCGAACTCGACCAGCGCGCGGCCGCAGTGCGTAAGACCGAGGACGAGACCCGGCGGCGCGACGGCGAAATCCGCGGACTTCAGGAAACACTCGACGCGCTCCAGGCGGCGGCGGCCGAACACAACGACACCGAGCGCCGCCTGACACAAGAACTGGATCGCGTCCGGTCCGACAAGGAAGAAGAACTCCGGCAATCGAAAAACCTGGTCAACCAGCTCCAGCGCGAACTGGAGGACAAGGGCCGAAAAGTGCAGGTCGTGGAGCAGGCCGCCGCCGAGCGCGAAGAGCTGCTCCATTCGCTGCGTCAGAGTCTTGAGATCATCGAGGGCCAGCCTCCGCGCCCGCCCTTCGTACCGAGTCGCGTCGCGGTGGCGCAGCCAGCGATCGCGTTGCCCGCGCCGGCCGGCGCCGCGCTGCCCAGCCTCGGAGACGGGGCCGCCATGGCCCGCGACATCGAGCGCGCACAGGCCGAGCTCAACACGCTTGCGAGTGAACTCGAACAAAAAGAGTCGCTCATGCGGGCCTCGGCTGAACAAGGCGTATGCCGCGAGGAAACACTCAATCGCCTGCAAGGCCGGCTGGATGAACTCAAAGCCGGTGGCGCGCCGGAAGCCAATCTCGACGATGTCATCACGGAAATTCGGATGCTGCGCGGCGAGCAGGATTCGAGCGAGCACGCGCTGCGCGAAGCGCGGCAACAGGCTGAATCGCTGCGCGAACTGATCTCGGAGCGCATGGAGCGCCTGCGCAAACTTGAAGATCGCGTCAAGCTGGCGTCGAATCGGCAATTCCGGCACACGCCGAAACGCCTCGTCCTACTGATCATCGTCTCCCTACTCGCGCTGGCAATCGTCGGCCTGCAGTTCTACCGGCTCGGCTATTTCAGCAACGAGGATCCCGCGCGGGCCAGCACGCCGACGCGCGTCGTGAGACCGGCTGCGCTCGATCCCGTCGAGCCGGCCGACAATCCGCAAGCCCGCGTCACGCCCGCTCCGCGCGTCGTGCGCTTCCCGGCCGATCGCGCGCTGGGCACGCTGAGCATCCGGCCGTGGGACGACGCGGGCGCGCCGTGGCGCGTGCACGGCGACGCGCGCGGGCCGATTTCGCTGGGCGGCGATCACGTGCTCAAGCTCACCATTCCCGAAGGCGCGGCGCCCGATCTGGCCCCGCTGGCCTCGATCGAGGCCGGCGCGTTGTACACGCTGGAGATGAACGGCCCTGCGATCACTGACGCGCAACTGAGCAGCGTCGCCGGCCTCACCGGCCTCCGCGAGCTCTCGCTCGAAGGGACGGCGGTCAGCGCGCAAGGCATCAAAATGCTCAGCGGCATGACGGGGCTGCGCACGCTCAGCCTGCGGCGCACGGCGCTCGCGCCGAGCGCAGGCGCGGCCCTGGAGTCGATCGCCGGGCTGGAAAAACTGGACCTCGGCGAAACGGGACTCCCCCAGAGCGTGATCGAGAAGTTGATCGCGGCGCTCCCCAACTGCACGATTGTGGCCAAGTAGCGCGTGCGGCACGCGCCCGGCCCCCTATCGGATCGTATGCTGGTGCAGAGTCCCGTTTGGTCATCGAAATCACCGCCCCTGCCGCTCGAGACGGGCGAGGTGCAGGTCTGGCGATTCTCGCTCGACGCGCCCGAATCGGAGCGCGCCCCGCTCGAAGCATTGCTGAGCCCCGCGGAGCGCGAGCGCGCGGACGGTATCCGCATCGAAACGCATCGCCGCCGGTACACGGTGGGGCACGGCCGCCTGCGCAGCGTGCTGGCGGGCTATCTGCGCCTCGCGCCCGAGGCCATCGAGTTCGGCCGGCACTCGCGCGGCAAACCGTTCGTCGTTCCCTCGCAGAACCCGCTCGATTTGCAATTCAATTACTCGCACACCGCCGACACCGCGCTGGTCGCGCTCGCCCTCGGCCGCACGCTCGGCGTCGACGTCGAGCAACACCGGGACGACGTCGACATGGAACTGATCGCGCGGCGGCAGTTCGCGCCGGGCGAACAGGATAGGCTCGTGTCACTGCCGCGCGACCAGCGCGCCGCGGCTTTTTACCGGTGCTGGACGCGCAAGGAAGCGTATCTCAAGGCACTCGGGGACGGCATCGCCGGGGGCCTGCAAGGTTTCGAAGTGAGCTTTCTGGCGGACGAGGCGCCCGCGCTCATTCGCGCCAAGGGCGGCCCGGAGGAATGCCGCCGCTGGTCCATCGTCGCGCTCGATGCCGGCCCCGGCCTCTCCGCGGCGTGCGTGGTCGAAGGGCTTCCCGTGCGCGTGGTTTGCCTCAGCCTTTGCTGAGGCCGCGCGCGCGTTTCATTCATTCTCACCCAGGCGCGCGCGAATTTCGCGCAAATGGCGGGCCGATTCCTCGTCGATCAGGTCCTCCACGCGCCCCGCTGAATCGCCCGGCCGCGCGCGGGGGCGCGGCGTTACCGCCATGCCCAGCTCGGTCAGAAAGTGATCGGGCGTCATGGTGAGCGCGCCCAGCGCGAGGCAAAAATCCCGAATGCCCCGATCCGCCGTCACGACGATGACCGAGTGGCGGCGCTCGGCCGTGTACACGCCGCGCTCGATGAGTGCGTCCGCGCTCAGCCGGCTGGAGGTGTAGACGACCTCGACCTTCGGGCGGCCCGCGTCACCCGGGAAGCGCTCGTGGCGCCGGCCCTGGCCGTCGAAGAACACGCACGCGCGGCAGTCGCGATGGATCGTCCACCGGTTCACCGCCTCGACGACGGTATCGCGCGCGGCCTCGAGGTTGCGGTCGGCCAGATCGCTCCACGCGGCGTCGGCATGAAGCAGGTTGTACCCGTCGATGTAGTAAATCTCGGACACGGGCCGGTCAGACGATGTAGTCGCGCGCGACGCGCGGCCCAATGGCGGCGAGAATCCGGTGCGGCACCAGATTGCCCTTCGCGGCGAGCTCTTCGACCGTGATCGTCTGCCCCGCCTCCGAACCGATCAGCGTCACCTTGTCGCCGGGGACGGCCTCGGGCACATGCGTGACGTCGATGACGATCTCGTTCATCGTCACCCGCCCGCGGATCGGGCAGCGCTTGCCGCGCACGAGCACCTCGGCCTTGTTCGAGAGCGCCACCGAATATCCGTCCGCGTAGCCCACCGGGATCGCGGCGACGCGTTGCGGCGCGGGCGCAAAGTATGTGCGCCCGTAACCGATGCTCGTGCCGCCGGCCACTTGGCGCACGAGCACGATGTTCGTGGTCCAACTGGCGACCGGGCGAAACGGACAATCCGCCGGGCGCGACTTGCCGGGCCAGACCCCGTAGGTCAGCAGACCCGGGCGCACGAGATCCAGCGTGCTCGCGGGCACAAAGAGCGCGGCCGCGCTGTTTGCCGCGTGTACCATTTCGTAGGGCACGCCTTCGTCGTCCAGTTCGCGAATCAGCAGCTTGAACGCGCGCAATTGCGCCTCCGCGAACCCGTCCTCCGGCGTGTCGGCCGTGGCGAAGTGTGTGTAGATGGCCTCGATGTCGACGTGGGAAATCCGGGTCAGGTTGCGCAGTTCCGCGGCCGCCTGTTCAATCGCGAAGCCCTGCCGGCCCATGCCGGTGTCGATCTCGCAATGCACATGCGTGACCGTGTGCGCCTTGCGCGCGATGTCGCCCAGGCGCTCGGCCGTAGCGAAATCGGAGATCGACAGGCGAAGGTGGTGCTGCACCGCGAGCGGTAGATCGTCGTCGCGCGTGTGCACGAGGACCAGGATTGGCAACTCGATACCGGCCTCGCGCAGCGCCACGCCCTCGGCCACCGACCCGGCCGCGAGCATGGCCACGCCCTCGGCCGCCGCGCGCCGCGCGATCGGAATCGCGCCGAGTCCGTAGCCGTCCGACTTCACGACCGGCATTATCGCGCAGGATTCCGGCAGCCGGGCGCGAAGCGTGCGCAGATTTTCGGCGTAGTGCCCCAGATTGACGGTAAGTTTCGAGAGCGGCGGCGTCCCTCCGTTCACGAACCGCTCTCCATGCGGAACAGTCGCCAGTTCGCCTGCGCGAACTGGATCCCCGTGTAGAGCGTGAACCCCGCGACGAACACGATGCCGCCCCACGACGCCCAGGCCAGGATCGTGCCGAAGGGCTCCAGATAGTCCGGCGCCCAACGCGTGAGCGCGAGCGCGACGATCGCGAAAAACAGGAACGTGTAGACATACGTCATTTGGATCACCGTTTTGTACTTGCCCCAGATGTTCGCGGCGATGACCTCGCCGCTCGGGCCGGCGGCCGCCATGGATCGCGCGCCGGTGACGAGGAATTCCCGCGCGAGAATGGCCACGATCGTCCAGGCGGGGACGCTGAGCGAGGGAATCTTCATGAACATCACGAACGCGCTGGCGACCAGGACCTTGTCCGCGAGGGGATCCATGAGCTTGCCGAAGTTGGTGATAAGGTTGCGCTCGCGCGCGATGCGGCCGTCCCAGTAGTCGGTGATCGAGGCGGCCATGAACACGAGATAGCCGATGACGTAGGTCGTGATGCTCTCGACGGAGAGCGCGAGCACGAAGACCGGCACGAGGATCAACCGGATGACGGTGAGTCGGTTCGGCAGGTTCATCGGCCCGGGGAGGATCGGAGACGCGCGTGCGCGCTTTCCGGGAGCGGCACGTCCGCTCCACACGCCCCTATGGTATCAGATGACGCGGGGGGAATCATGCTGCGCGCCGGCCCGTCGCGTCAGGGCGCGGCGAAGGGATCGGTGATGGGAAGCTCGACGGTTTCTGCCTGCACGCGGAACGCGTCGATTGGCGCGCCCGGACGCACAATGACCGTGTAAGAAATCCAAGCGGCGATGACGACGGCCACGATCGCCGCCCACGTCACTGCGTCGTCGAACCATGCGGGCCGATCGGCCCGCCGGGAAATGCGCCGCAGCGAGAACCCGCGTATCGGCTTGCGAAGCGCATCTTCGTAGGCGAGCACGACGGCATCGGGCGCGACGCAGAGCGCCTCGCAGTAGGTCTTAATAAATCCGCGCGTGTAGATAGGCGGCGGCAGATCGTCTGCGCGGCCGTCCTCGATCGCGGCAATAAACGCGGGCGGTACGCGAAACCTCTTGTACGCTTCCTGACGGCTCAGGCCGATCACCAGCCGGCGCGCCTTCATCTCGTCACCCCATTGCTTCATCACGATCACGCCACCTCGTGTTCACGGCTGGCCGTAGACACCAAAATATCGCGCGCCTTGCTGCCCAGGTGCGGGCCCACGATGCCGCGCAACTCCATCATGTCGATCAAGCGCGCCGCGCGCGTATACCCCACGCGCAGGCGCCGCTGAATCATCGAAATCGAGGCCTGGCCCGTCTCGGTGACCACGCGCACGGCGGCGTCGAACAGATCGTCGTCTTCGTCCGCGAGATCGAGGAGGGCGTCCTTGGCCTTGCCGTAGTTCGCGATCTCGTCGCGGTATTGCGGCGGCGCTTGCGTCTTGAGGTAGGCGATCAGGTCGTTCATCTCCTGATCGCTGACGAACGCGCTCTGCAAGCGCATCGGCTTGCCGCGGCCGGCCGGCAGATACAACATGTCGCCGCGCCCGAGCAGGCGCTCCGCGCCGGTCACCTCGAGGATGCAGCGCGAATCCACGCGGGAGGACACTTGGAAGGACACGCGCGCCGGCAGGTTCGCCTTGATGACGCCCGTGAGCACGTCGACCGAGGGCCGCTGCGTTGCGATAATCAGGTGGATACCCACCGCGCGCGCGAGCTGGGCCAAGCGGAAGATCGCGTCTTCCACCTCGGCCCTCGCCAGCATCATCAGGTCGGCCAACTCGTCGATGACGCAGACGATATACGGCAGCTTGCGGATCGAGGCGACACTTTCGCTTTGCTCCTCGCTGCCGGCGTCGACCTCGATCTGACCGTTCTCCACGCTCTCGTTGTAAATCTCGATGTTGCGCACGCGCAGGTGCGTGAACAGTTCGTAACGCTGCTCCATCTCGTGGATGAGCCAGCCGAGCGCGGCGGCGGCTTTCTTCGGGTCGATCACGACCGGCGTGGTCAAATGCGGAATGTTGTTGAAGATGGACAACTCGACCATCTTCGGATCGATCAGAATCAGTTGGAGTTCGTCGGGCGTCTTCGTCGCGAGCAGGCTGGCGAGAATCGTCTTCACGAATACCGTCTTGCCGCTGCCCGTCGCGCCCGCCACCAGCAGGTGCGGCATCGACGCGAGATCGGCAAACAGCACGTCGCCGGCGATGTCTTTGCCCATCGCCAGCGGCAGCCGGCCCTTGTCGGCGCGGAAGACCTCCGACTCGAGCAGTTCGCGGATGGCGACCGCTTCGCTGCGCTCGTTCGGGATCTCGATCCCCACGCGGCCCTTGCCAGGAATCGGCGCCTCGACACGTACGCCGTGCGCCTTGAGCGCGAGCGCGATATCGTCCGCCAGCGCGACGAAGCGGCTCACCTTCACTCCGGACGCCGGCTCGAGCTCGTAGCGCGTGATCGTCGGCCCGCGCACGATGTCGGTCACGTCCGCCTCGATGCCGAAGGTCTTGAGCGTCTCCTCGAGCTGCAGCGCGGTCTCGCGGAGCTGCGCCGACACGTCCGGTCCGGCCTCGCGCTCGGGCGCGTCGAAAATCGACATCGGGGGCTTCGTGTATTTCTTCGGATACTTGTAGTCCGCGGGCAGGTCTTCCTCGTAGTCCTTGCGCCGAAGACCGCGTTTTTCGGGCGATTTTTGGGCGGCGCCCTCGGCCCGCGTGGAAATATAGATCGCCGGGCCTTTCGTCGCGCTCTCCAGTTCAAGCTGCTCGGCGGCGGACACGTGGTCCGCGCCGGAGTCAGTTGCGGTCGAAACCTTCTCGCTCAGCACCGCCATCGCGAGCGGCGAAGTGTTCTCCGCGTTGGGATCTGGGCGCTGTGGTTCACGTGCCTTCGCAGGCGTGCGGGCCTTGGGCTTCTGCTTCGCAAACAGTGACGACAGTGACGACAGCGATTGGAACATCGACTCGCCTTCGTTTTCGGCGGATTCCGGTTTTATGTTGATGACTCTTGCGCGCTTGGACTTTTGTTCACGGCGGCCTGCGCGCGAGGCGGAAAACTCCCTGCGCAGGTCCTCGATCGAGCGGATGACGAGATTCAGCGTGGACCACGCGCCCTGCAAGAGTCGAACGAAGAGGAATTCCGTGGCGAGTAGGGTGCCGATGAGGGCGAAGGTGATCGTGATCACCGCGGTGCCGCCGGTGCCGAACATGCCGCGGAATAGATACACGACGAAGCCGCCGACCATGCCGCCGGGTTCGGTCCCGTCCTCGAAGACGTTCTGGATGAAACCGGCCGAGGACGCAGTCATGAGAAACACGCCGAGCGCCCGGCTCCAGAAACGATCGAGCGGCTGGTGCCGAAAGAGCATGATGGCCCACGCCCCGGTGACGATATATAGGAGGTGCGCCGCGTGTCCCAAGAGTAAGTAGAGCGCGCCGGCCACCCAACTGCCGCCCGCGCCCAGGTCCGTGAGCGAGCGCACGCTTTGTCCTTGGTAGCGGTCCATGGCGAGCGCGCCAAACAGAAAAAGAGTGATCGCGATCGCGGCGACCCCGGCAATCTCACACCGGCGGTCGGAAGAAAATCTGGGAAGAACCCCCATAGCGCTCGTATTCCCCCGCCTCAGACCCGCTGTCCCCGGCCCCCCGGCCGCGGACGATGGGGTAATTGATTACCCGCAAATGGTGGTGCTTAGGCGGGGCCACTGTAACAGAACGTGCCCGGAAACGCAACCATATGTTGATTGTAAGCCCTTGCGATCTCTACGGATGGGGGAGGTAGCCGAAACACGTGCTAGATTTGGGACTAGGTCCGGTGGGGCCTAGCGGGCAGAAAGGATTAATTACTTTTGCGGGATCGCCGTCAATAGTTCCGTGGGGCCATTCAAATACTCGCGTCGCTGAAATCCATGCGGAAACTCTCGCCCAGATACGCCTCGCGCGCCGCGGGGCTGGCCGCAATCTCGGACGGTGTGCCGGAGACGAGCACCTTGCCCTCGCTCAGGATGTACGCGCGGTCAGTGATTCGCAGGGTCTCTCGGACGTTGTGATCGGTTATTAATACACCTATTCCTCTATTCTTCAATGCCATCACCCCGCGCTGCAGGTCCGCCAGCGCGATCGGATCGATCCCCGCGAAGGGCTCATCCAGAAGAAAGACTTTGGGGTCGGTCGCCAGCGCGCGCGCGATCTCGACCCGCCGGCGCTCGCCGCCCGACAGCACATCGGCCCGTGAATCGGCGATCCGCGCGATGTTCAATTCTTCGAGGAGCTGGTCCGCCCGCGCGAGCCGGTCCTTCTTGCTCATGCGCCGGAATTCCAGCACGGCCAAGATGTTGTCGCGCGCCGTTAGATCGCGAAACACGGAGGGTTCCTGCGCAAGATACGCCAGACCCGATCGCGCGCGGCGGTGCATCGGATCGCGCGTCACGTCGCGGCCGGCGATTGTGATGCGGCCCTCGCTCGGCTGCACCAGGCCCGCCAAGATGCCGAAGATCGTCGTCTTGCCCGCGCCGTTCGCGCCGAGCAACCCCACGATCTCGCCGGGTGCGAGTTCGAGAGAGACGTGGTCCACGACGGTATGGCGGCCGTAACGCTTGACAAGACCTTCGGCGCGCAGCACCGGCTCGCGCGGCACTGGGCCGGCTGCAGCGGGCGCAGCGGCCTCCCGTGATTTCTTGGGTGCGGATTCCTTGCTCACGGCCGGTCCCAGAAGAAGGTCACGGGGTCTTGTCCTTGGCGGGCTTGGGCGCGGAAAAGTCGTACGAAATGACGCCGCCCGGACCTCCCAACTCCCATTCGCCGGTGTCCAGGTTTAAATCGAGGGAAGGCCCGCTGGCATTGGCGATCCCTTCTCCGCTGAACACGACGTTGCCCCTGAATTTCGCCGTGCCCTCGGCCAGATCGAGAGTCCCTTCGTTCGCCTGAATCTCGCTCTTTGCCTGCTTGATGTTGACGCGGCCCTGGAGCGCGACGCGGCTTGGACTGCGGGACTCCGGCTCCGAACCGTACTCCATCGTGACCAGGTCGGCCTTAATCGTCAGCGTGTCCGCTGGATCCTTTCCGACCAGCACCATGCTCACCGGACCCTGTATCTTTTGCACCGGAGCTCCCTTGAGACTTCCCGATGTGCCGTGGTGTTCCTCGATGTCCAGCCGCTGGTACTTGTCCGCGGTGGAATCCTCCGGCTTCTTTTCGAGTTCGGCGGCTGCGGCCAACTGGATCGTGGCCGTGCCGCCGCCGAGCTCGACCCGATCGTCGTCAGGAAAAATCGCGATCGCGTCTCCGACTATCCGGTTCGATCCGTCGTTCAACGTGGCGACCGACTCCGATCGCGCCACGCGCAGCGTATCGTCCCAGGCAATCTCGTCGATGTCCACAACGAGCGTGCCCGACGTGACCCGGACCCCGCCGGTCAGTTGCGCGGCCTTGCGGCCTTTATCGAAGGTGCCTGTCGCCGCGGCGAGCACCAGGTCGTCTTCCGGCGCGCGATAAATCACGGCCTGGACCCCTTCGATCGACCAGAGCGTATCGTCGAGCGACTCGCCGCGATCGGCATGCACCCAAAACGTCGGGTCCTGGAGTTGCCCGAAGCTCGGCCCCGCGGAGTGCAGGTAGAGATCCACGCCTTTCATCTCGACCGTCTTGTCCGCGGCCGGGCCCGCCGCTTGCGCGGTAGCGACCGCCGGGAACGCCGCGAAACCCATTAACAACGCCGCGATTCGCTTCATGCTGCCCCCTTTGCGTTCTTAAGGTAAATCGCCTTGAGCCCTTTCAAGGTCAGCAGAGAGTCCACCACGTCTATCGATTGGGCCACGGCGGCGATCGTCGTCGCCAGGCCGCCCGTCGCGATCACGCGCGGCTTGCTGTTCATCTCGCGGGCCATGCGGCGCACGAGACCATCCACCATCTCCGCGTAGCCATAGGTCAACCCTGAATTGATCGCGTCCACCGTGTTCCGGCCGATGACTTTTTCCGGCGTGGACACGTCCACGCGAGGCAGCTTGGCGCAATTCTCGAAGAGCGCGTTCGCCGAGAGCTGGATGCCGGCGAGGATGATGCCGCCTTTGTATTCGTTCGCCGCCGTGATGTAGTCGAAGGTCGTCGCGGTGCCGAAATCGAGGATGATCTTCTCGCCGGGGTATTCGTCCGCCGCGCCGACGGCGTTCACCAGGCGGTCCGCGCCGAGTTCCTTGGGGTTCTCGTTGTGCAGCTTGATCCCCGTGCGCACGCCAGGCTCGACCAGAATCGGCTCGACCTTGAAGCCCTCACGCGCGACCTGCAGCAATGCACTGTTGAGCTGCGGCACGACGCTGCTGATACAACAGCCCGTGACGGAGTTGGGGTCGTGACCGTCTTCGCGCATGAGCATCCCGAATTGAATGCGAAGCTCGTCGGCCGTGCGGTAGCCCGCCGTCATGATGCGCCAATGCGTGAGCAGCGCATCGCCCTCGTATAGGCCGATGACGACATTCGAGTTTCCCGCATCAATCACGACAAGCACGGTCTATATCCCGTCCAGATATTCGAGGTCGCCGCTGTAAATCGTGTGCAGACCGTCCGCCGCGTCAACGGCGAGGGCGCCGCGGCCGTCAATCTCCCGCACACGGCCCTCGACGCCGTTGCAGCGAACCACCCGGCCCGCCAACGCGCAGGCCTGCGCCCACGCGCGATGGATCTCGGCCAGTCCGCCCCCACGAAGCAGGATAATGTTTCGGTCGAGTTGCGTCAAAACCGCGCGCAACACCTCCGCGCGATCCCACGCCCCGCCCAGTTCCGCCTCGAGCGACCCGGCCTTCGTGCGCAATTGCGGCGGAAAGTCCTCAGCCCGGTGGTGCACATTCAGCCCAATGCCGAGCGCCGTGCGCCCCGCACGATGCTCGACCAGAATACCGCATACTTTCTTGCCGTTGCAGAGCAGATCGTTCGGCCACTTTATTTTGAGCAGCGCGCGATCAGCGATCGCGTCGCGCACGGCCAGTGCCGCGGCGAACGACAGCCCCTCGGGATTCCCCTCCAACGCGACCGTGAACCAGAGACCCAGGCCCCGTGCGCTGTGCCAACTCCGCCCCAGCCGGCCGCGGCCAGCCGTCTGCCGATCGGCCACGACGACCATCCCGTCCTCGCCGTGCTCGAGCGCGTAGGTGTTGGTCGAGTCGATCTCGTCGAACGCGAGTATCTTGCGCCCCACGAGCATAGTATCCAGCGGCGCAGCCAGCAGCGAGTTGTAAGCGGAAACACTGTTCAAAGGAGACATCGACAACCTATCATCATCTTGCGGGCCCACATTGCGCTCGAGATCGCTCTTTCTTTCTTGTCATTCTGAGTTCCGCTCCGGCCGCGGCCGGAGTTTGTGGCAAGAAAGCATACCCCGCAACGGTAGGGGCGGGGCCCCGTCCCCGCCCGGCGCACGCCGGTGTCCCAGGGCGGCCACGGGGGGCCGCCCCTACGACGACCCAATGCTTTCTTAGCAGCGATGGCGAAGAATCTCCCCGTCGGTTTACACGCGAATTCATTTTAGCAATCGCGGCAACTCGGGAACCGTACGCACTGTTCAGTCCAGCAGCTCAATCTCAAGCGAAAGATCGGCCGCAGGCGCCGAGTGCGTGATCGCGCCCGACGAAACGAGATCCACCCCAGTCTCGGCGACCGCACGAACGGTATCGAGCGTCACGTTTCCGCTCGCCTCAAAGAGCACGCCCCGGCCGCGGCCGCGCGCGACTGCTTCGCGCATCGACGCGTGGTCCATGTTATCGAGCAGGATGACGTCGGCGCGGGCCGCAAGCGCCTCGTCGCACTCGCCCAGCGAAGTAACTTCGACTTCGATCTTCATCAAGTGGTGCGCACCAGCCCGTGCGCGCTCGGTCGCCGCGGTGATGCCGCCCGCCGCGCGAATGTGGTTGTCCTTGATCAGAATGCCGTCGTACAGCGCCGCGCGGTGGTTGTGCCCGCCCCCGTGGCGCACGGCCTCTTTCTCGAGGCGGCGAAACAGCGGCGTCGTCTTGCGCGTATCCGTGACACGCACGGGAAGACCCTCGACGGCCTTGACGAATTTGCTCGTGAGCGTTGCCACGCCGGAGAGGTGTTGCAAAAAATTAAGCGCCGTGCGCTCGCCGGTGAGGATCGGCTGCGCGCGCCCAGTGAACGACGCGAGGACTTCGCCCTTGGTAAAGGGCTGGCCGTCATTCATCCGCTGCGTCACTTCGATCTCGGCGTCGAGCAGGTTGAACACCATCCAGAACGGCGCCACGCCGCTGAGCACGCCGTCGCCCTTCGCGTGGACCTCCGCGCGGCACTGCGCCTCGGGGTCCACCGTCAGCCGCGTGGTGATGTCGTCGCCGCCCACGTCCTCGCGCAGCGCCATCAGCACCATGCGCCGCAGGCCCGACGCGGGTGACACGGGCCGCCTCATCATGCCGCGCCCTCGCCGAGCGCCGCCTTCACAGCCGCGATCAACTGCGCGCGCGGCACGGTGACTTGCGCCGCGGTGCCGGCCTTGCGATAACCGTCGTGATCGCTGATGCCTTCGCGCTGCACCTTGCCCGCGCGCAAATCCTTTACGGCCACCTCGCCGCGCGCGAGTTCGTCCTCGCCGAGGATCACCGCGACGGGAATCTGATTGTGGTCGGCGTGCGAAAGCTGGTCCTTCATGCGCATCTTCTGACCGAAGTAGGCCTCCGTGCGGATACCGGCGCGGCGCAGCTCGTTCGCGACCGCGAGCGTCTCGCGCGCGGGAATTTTTCCCAGCGACACCACCAGCGCCTGCACGGTCGTCGTTATCGGATCGATGACTTTCATGTGCGCGAGTGCGGCCATCAGACGATCGAGCCCGACCGACATGCCGGTCGCGGGGATTTCGCGATCGAGGAAGCGCCCGACGAGTCCGTTGTAGCGCCCTCCCCCCATCACGGAGCCGAACTGCGGCGCATCGGGAATCACGCACTCGAACACCGGGCCCGTGTAGTAATCGAGCCCGCGCGCGAGGCTTGGGTCGAATTTCGCGTAGTCTTCATCCACGCCAAGCGCCGTGAGCACCTCGGCCAGCTCGCGCATCTCGGCCAGCGCGGCGGCGGATTCGGGCGATTCGGCGAGTAGTTTTTCCAGGTGATCGACCACGTCCCCGCGACTCGCGCCCTTGATATCGACAAACGCAAGAATCTTGTCGATCGTCGGCGGATCAAGCTTCACGCCGGGAATCGGATCGCCGGAGTCGTCGATGCGGCCGGGCCCGAGTTCGAGGCGCACGTTCTGCACGCCCGCCTTCGCCATCTTGTCGATCACACGCAGCACGTGCTTCTGCCGCGCGATCTCGTGGATGCCGCAACTGCCGAGCAGCGCGTCGATGAGCTTGCGGTTGTTGACGAGCACGCGGAAACTCGGCGCGCGCAGCGACCGCATCACCTCGCACATCACCGAGATGATCTCGCCGTCCACCGCGACCGAGTCCGCGCCAGCGGCGTCAATATCAATTTGCGTGAACTGCCGGAAACGCCCCGGGCCCGGCTTGTCCGCGCGCCACACCGGGCCAATCGCGTAGCGCCGGAAGGGGGTCTTCAGCTTTTCGGGATACTGCGCCAACAGCCGCGCAAACGGCACCGTCAAATCGAAGCGCAGCGCGATCGCCTCGCCCTCCGGACTCTCGAGCCGGAACAATTCCTTGTTCACTTCCTCGCCGCCGGTCCCCAGCAGCACGTCGAGATATTCCAGCGCCGGCGTGTCCAGCGGCACAAAACCATAGCGCTCGAACACATCCTCAATAGCCCGCACCACCCGCCGACGCACGATCGCATCCTCGGGCAAATAATCCGCAAAGCCTTTCAGCGTGCGCGGCTCGACGAGTTGTTTGGGATCAGGCATGAATCCGTGCTTTCGATCTGAAAGTAAACACGCGATGGCGGCGCGAGAATTGAGGCCGTAGTCTACTAAACACACGGAAACACGCGCAAAGACCTGGCGAGAACGAAGTGCAACCGAAAGACCCCACGGCGCAACAGAAAAAACGCACGGTCCGAGCTGACGACTGCACAGCGGCGCCCAACGACTACGCGGCGCAACCTCACGACTGCGCCGCGCATCCTGACAACCGCGCCGCGCAACCGCACGACTGCGCCGCGCATCCTGACAACCGCGCCGCGCGGCCGAAAGACAACAGAAACACGACATTTGACCCCGAAGGGGTCGCAGACATTAGCCGGGGGTCGGAGCGCAGCGCAGACCCCCGGATCCGGGATAAACTAAACCACCACCCTGGAAGGGTGGCAGAACGTCCGGAGGTGAAAATGAGTTCAACCTTCCTCAGCCTGCACTACCATCTCGTCTTCAGCACCAAGGATCGCCGCCCGCTCATTCGCGCGGATTGGCGGGAACGCCTGCACGAATATCTCGGCGGAACTGTGCGCGGACTCGGCGGCATCCCCGAGGCTGTCGGTGGCGTTGACGATCATGTTCACCTACTCGTTGGTCTTCGCGCGACTCATCAGGTCTCCGATTTTCTGCGAGAACTAAAGAAGGCATCCTCGGTATGGGCGTCGGAGCAGTCCGGTGAACGATTCGCATGGCAAGATGGGTATGCCGCATTTACCGTGAGCGCGACGCATCGGGCGCTCGTGAAGGGATACATAGCCAAACAAGAGGAACATCATCGGGAGATCGATTTCGTTGAGGAACTGAAACGAATGTTGGATCGAAACGGCGTCGCGTATGATCCGAAATATCT
>JBCLBO010000055.1:0-21534 GCA_038916785.1 Candidatus Hydrogenedentales bacterium
GTAGTTTTTCTGGATTTGCGGCTTCCGGGCATCGACGGCTTCGAGGTGTGCCGCCGGATAAAGGCCTCCCCCGAAACCGCCGCCACAAAAATCATCGCGATGACCGGGCTCTTGGATTCGGACGTGAACGAGCGAATCGTCGGCCTGGGCGCGGCGACGTGCCTGAACAAACCGTTCACGACGGATGACCTGCGCAAGGCGCTTCAGTTGGTCGGGGTCGACATCCGCTAAGCGCTTCTCTATCCGCCCTGACCGCGTTTTCCTCCCCGCTGCCACAATCCCGTAAGATTCACCTGGACCCAGGAGCCCTCCGCCGTTGAACGCTCCGCGAATCGAGTACGAGATGCGCCTTCGCGCGCGGACGCAGCGGCTGCGCGCGTTGCAGCGGCGGGATGGTCTGCTGGCGAACTTCCGGCTGGCCGTGTTCGTCCTGGGCGTCGCGATCGCGTGGGCCGTGATCGCCGCGCCGCATTGGCCGCCCGCGATCCTCTCGCTGCCGATCGCGGCCTTTGGAGTTTTGGTCGTAGCGCACGAAATGAACGCGCGATCGGCGGCTCGCGCGGCGGCCTCGGTGGATTGGTACCAGCGCGGGATCGATCGCATCGACGATCGCTGGGCGGGCAAAGGCGCGCGCGGAGAGGACCTCAAACCCGCCAGCCACGTCTATGCCGAGGACCTCGATCTTTTCGGAGAGGCGTCGCTCTTCGAATTGCTATGCACCGCGCGCACGCGCGCCGGCCAGCAGGCCCTCGCCCGATGGCTCTGCGCCCCGGCCGCGCTGAATGACATCTCCGAACGGCACGAAGCGATCGGCGAACTGCGCGGGATGCTGGACGCGCGCGAGGACCTCGCGGTCGCCGGGGGACTGTCGCGATCGGGCCAGCCGCAGGGCGTGATCGAGGCCTGGGCCGCCGCGCCCGCGAACATGCCCGCACGCGCGTGGCCGTGGATATTTCGCGCCTTGAGCGTGCTGCCCTTCGCGGCGGCCTACGCCGGATGGCGTTTGGGCGGGGCCGGTTGGGGCTTCCTGATCCTGGGCGCGTTGCCGGGATTGGGCGTGCAACGGTGGTTCCGCGCGCGCGTCGCGCAGGCGCTGCACGTGAACGAGGCCGCACTGCGTGAATTGTCTGAGTTCGCGACCGTGGCGCGCCGCATCGAAGAGGGCGCCTACCGCAGCGCGCTGCCGCGCCGGCTTCAGGATGAACTGAAGACCGGCGGCCGGACGGCGTCGAGCGCAATCCGGCTTCTCGCGCGCCTCGTCGAGTGGAAAGAAGCGCAGGGCAATGCGCTGTTCGCGCCGCTGGCGATCGCGCTGCTCTGGGAAGTGCACTTTGCTTACGCGCTCGAGTGGTGGCGCGCGCGATTCGGCGTACGCGTGGGCGCGTGGTTCCGCGCGGTGGGGGAATTCGAGGCGCTCTGCGCGCTATCGGCCTACGCCTACGAGCATCCTGAGGACGTATTTCCAGAAATCGCGCCGGGCCCCGCGCGATTTGACGGCGAAGCGCTCGGGCATCCGCTGCTGCCGCGCGCGGCGTGCGTGCGCAACACCGTGCATCTGGCGGACGCGCCGGGTGTGCTCATCGTGAGCGGGTCGAACATGTCGGGCAAGAGCACGCTGCTGCGCACCGTGGGCGTGAATGCGGTGCTCGCGATGGCCGGCGCTCCCGTGCGCGCGGCGTCGCTGCGGATGTCGCCGCTGCACGTGGGCGCGTCGATGCACATCGTGGATTCGATCCAACAGGGGACATCGCATTTCTACGCGGAAATCCTGCGGCTCAAGGCGATTCAGGACCTCACGCGCGGCGAACGCCCGGTGCTGTTTCTGATCGACGAAATTCTGCACGGGACAAATTCGCACGACCGCAGTATCGGCGCGGAGGCCGTACTGCGCGGGCTGGCGGCCGCCGGCGCAGTCGGATTGGTGACGACGCACGACCTCGCGCTCACGTCTATCGCGGAGCGGCTCGGCGCGCACGCGGCAAACGTTCATTTCGAGGACCACCTCGAAGGAGGCAAGCTGGCCTTCGACTACACGATGCGCCCAGGCGTCGTCCAGCGGAGCAATGCGGTGGCGCTTATGCGCCAGATTGGGTTGGACGTTTGAGCGGCTCCGGTGTCTGCGAGTCGAGCGTTCGCAGATAGGCCCGGAATTTTTCGCCCAGTTCCGACGCCCGCGCCCGATCGCTGAAATATCCAAGCGCTACCTGGCGGACACGCCCGCGTGAGCGGGTCAAATCGAGGGCGCCGTCGTCCTTCCGCGATTCAACCAAGTTGTCGTACGAGACAAAGTCCGCGCCATCGACAATTCTGATCGACACAATCCACGCAGCGCCCTCGCCATCTGAATCGGCGAAGCGCGAGATCGAAAGTGTTGCGGCGTCGAGATCGTCAGGCCGCACGCTGTACATGATGAGTTGGTGGTGGTTCAGCGTCGACGGGCCTTCTTGTGCATAGGTGCTGCGTTCGTACTCGAGGATGAAGGCGCCGTTGGAAACGACTCCGCTGGTGCGGGTCGTGACCACTTCGCGGGGATGATCGTCCGAAGCGGTGACCGTGAGCACGGAGGAGTCGGCTAGAAAATCGCGCAGCCAGGCTAGGGCAGGCTCTTCGTCGCTGTTGTGCGCGTCCGCGCCCCGGGCGCCGCCCGCCGCGAGCGTGAGCATCATCGCTAACTTCAAGCATTCGCGCGTGAAGTCAGCGCTACGCACCGGCAGTCTACATCGGGAGCAGGACATGGCACATGTCGCTGCCCGAACTCACCTGTTGGTAGCGCCCGACGAGTGCCGAGACCATCTCGGGGCCGCCGATCCAGATGATCGTCAGGCTGCCCGAACCGCCGAGGCCCGGTAACACGTTGGGCACGGCCCGGCTGTCACCTTCGACGGGATCGTCTTTGGCCGGACGGAAGTTGACGACGGTGTAGGCCGCCAGCGTGAATGACACCGCCTGCTGCATGACCACGCCGCCGCTCGGATCGGACTGGGTATAGACAAGATACATCGTGACCGGATCGCCCAGCGTGTTTTTGACGGCGACGAAGCCCGCCACACCGCCTAGCGTCGGCACGCTGTTGACCATATTGCCGCCGTCGTCCCGGAAGAAAGGGACGATAAGCTGGTGCGGCGTGGCCGGCACGGCGGCGATGAAGCACAGGCCGAGGGTGATGACGAGAACGAGTCTGGATGAAGTCGCGCGCCGCATGGCGGGGTAACGGTATCACGGGGATCGGGAAACGGTCAACGCAGCGCGTGATCGGCGGCGAAAACCGGGTATGCTGGTGGCGCGATCACGGTTGGGGGCGGCACTGTTGGCAGGACACGAAACCGGCGCTGTGGGCGAGGCGCGCCGCCGCGTTTGGCTCGCGGCGGCGACGTTGCCGTTCCTCATGTGCGCGGTGCTCGCCTTTGCCTTCGCCTACGACGCGCCGTATTGGGACGAGTGGGTCTATGTCGTGCCGATAGCGCGGGCGTTCCAAGGCGAGCTCTCGCTCTCTGACTTTGTCGTGCGCCTGAACGAACACATCTATGTCGTCTCAAGCTTGATTGTGATTCCGCTTGCGAGGGCGACGCACTGGGACCTGCGATGGGAGATCGGCCTAATCCTCGCTCTGTACGCAGGGACCTTCGCACAGTTTTTCCGCGCGCTCAGGCGGGTGGAGCGGGTGAGCGGCCGCATGGGATCGATGTGGGCCGCGCCCGCCGTCTCGTCTCTCTTGTTCTCCTGCAGCCAATACGCCCTGTGGAATTGGGGCCTACACGCGAGCCTGGCGACGGCGGTTTTCTTCACCGTGTCGGCGATCGGCCTGCTGGGGTCTGGACCTCTCGATCGGCGGCGGCTGGCCATCGCCGGCGCATGCGGATGGGCGGCAACTTTTTCGATTGGCGGCGGACTCAGCGTGTGGCCGGCCGGCGCAGTGGCGCTCTTGATTCGCGCGAGAGCCGAGCCGACACGCGCGTGGAAAAGTCTGGCGGTCTGGCTGGTGATTGGAACGGCCGCGGCGGGCGTGTACCTGCGCGCGGGAAGCCCCCTTCCTGCGGACATGGGACATCGAGTCGCCGATCCCGTCGTATTTGTCCTCTACGTCCTGGCGTTTCTAGGAGGACCACTCGCGGTCGGCCAGGGTGGCGTGGCGGTCGTACTCGGAATGGTCCTCATTGCGGCGCTCGCTTCGTGGAGCGCGCGATCGTCCCATCGCGATTCCAAAGCGGCTGCTGCGGCGCGGCCCGTGGTGATTGGACTGGCGTGTGCGGCGCTCGTGGTGGGTGTGTTGACCGCGACGAAACACAGCCACGAGGGCGTCGCGAATGCGATCAGTTCAAGATTCCTTCCCTGGGGGACGCTGGCTTGGTGCGGGTTGGTGATAGCGGCGTACGCGGAGTTTCCCGTGCTGGGCCTCGCGCCGCGCCGTGTGCGATTTGCCGTGGCCGCGGCGTTGGCCGCCGTGCTTGCCGGTTCCGCGCTGGGTTCGTATAGGGCCGACGAGCGGCACGATGCGTTTCTACTTGGCCGGCGGGCCTTGATCGACGCGCCGCAGAGTGATGAGATGAAATTTCTACATCCGCAGCCGGAGTCGCTGGGAGAGCTGCGAGGCCTGCTGATAAGACACCGGTTGACGGTGTTCCGCGGCCTTGCCGAAGATGGAGCAGGGCCGGGCGGGTCTTGACCCGCCCTACTTAAGATTGAGCAGGGTAGGGCGGTCTTGACCCGCCCTACTTCCGATCCTCGTATTGCTTTTTGTAATATGCGAGGAAGTCGCCGGATTTTATTTTGCGCCACCACCATTCGTTTTTCTGGTACCACTCCACCGTCTTGGCCACGCCCGTGTCCCAATCCATCTTCGGCCGCCACCCGAGCGCGCGCAGCTTGCTCGCGTCGATCGAATAGCGGAAATCGTGGCCGGGCCGATCGGGCACGAGTTGGATGAATTCCTCGCCGCGGCCCGTGAGCTGAAGCAACCGTCGCGTGAGCACGATGTTCTCGCGCTCGTTGCCTCCCGCCACGTTGTAGATGTTGCCCGGTTCGCCCTTGAGCAGCGCCGTGTCGACGCCGCTCGCGTGGTCCTCCGCGTAGAGCCAATCGCGCACATTGTTCTCGCCGCCTTTGTAGAGTGGCGCCTGCTGGCCGTCGATGAGATTGGTGATGAACAGCGGCATCACTTTTTCGGGGTACTGGTACGGGCCGTAGGTGTTCGAGCCGCGCGTGATCATCACCGGCGTGCGGAAGGTCTCGAAGTGCGCGATGCCCATCAGGTCGCCGCCGGCCTTGCTCGCGGAGTAGGGGTTGCGCGGCCGCGGCGGGTCCGTCTCCTTGAACGAGCCCTCGCGGATGCTGCCGTAGACCTCGTCCGTCGAGACCAGCAGCACGCGCTGGGTCTTGAGCTCGCGCGCGGACTCCAGAATGTTGTACACGCCGGTGACGTTGGTGGCGATAAAGTCCGTCGCGCCCATGATGCTGCGATCGACGTGGGTGTCCGCGGCGAAATTGACCACCGCGTCGCAGCCCTCCATCGCCGCACGGATAGCGGCCTTGTCCGCGATGTCCCCCTGGATGAAACGGTATCGGTCCTTCGGCAGGTCCTTGAGGTTGTCGAGGTTGCCCGCGTAAGTGAGTTTGTCGAAGACGACGACGTGTACGCCCGAGTCCTGCGCGAGCTTGTAGCGGACGTAGTTCGACCCGATGAACCCCGCGGCCCCAGTCACGCAGATGCGTTTCATGCTGGCCCTCGGGGGGACAGCGACCTAAGGGACGAAAGGGACCTAAGGGACGCCGGCGTGTGCGAGGCGCATGCGCGCCGGGGTGCCGGTTGACTTAGGACCTGCAACAAATCCCCACGTCCGTAGCATGGGCGGCTCACCCATGCGGGTGCACGGCGATCGAACCGGGTATTGTTAGAAGCTCTGAAAGAAGTCATTGTCATTTAGCGCTGTCCGCTTCGGCGCAATACTTCGCGCAGGTAGGCCGCATACGCGCTCTTGCCCATACTATCGGCCTCGCGCTCGACGGCCTGGGCGTCGATCCAGCCCTGCTCGAAGGCGATCTCCTCGATGCACGCTATCTTCAAACCCTGGCGCTCTTCGATCGCATGGACGAATTGCCCCGCTTCGATCAGGCTCTGGTTCGTCCCCGTGTCGAGCCAGGCGATGCCGCGGCCGAGCACTTCGACTTGCAGCCGGCCCTGCGCGAGATAGACCCGGTTGAGATCCGTGATCTCGAGTTCGCCGCGGGCGCTGGGTTTGAGCGCGCGCGCATGCGTGCACACGTCCGGCCCGTAGAAATACAAGCCGGGCACCGCGTAATGGCTCTTGGGCTTCGCGGGTTTCTCCTCGATGCTGATCGCCTTGCCCGCCGCGTCGAACTCGACCACGCCGTAGCGCTCGGGGTCGCGCACGTAATAGCCGAAAACCAGCGCGCCGTCGGTGATCGCGGCCCCGTGGCGAAGCGTGCCGGTGATGCCGTGGCCGTAAAAAATATTGTCGCCGAGGACCAGGCAGGATGGTTCGCCCCCGACGAATTTCTCGCCCAGGATGAACGCCTGCGCGAGGCCTTCGGGTTTCGGCTGGGCGACGTAGGAGAACCGCATCCCCAGGCGCGCGCCATCGCCGAGGAGTTGTTCAAACATCGGCAGGTCGTGCGGGGTCGAGAGGATGAGCACGTCGCGGATTCCCGCAAGCATCAGCGTGCTCAGCGGGTAGTAGATCATCGGCTTGTCGTACACGGGCAGGAGCTGCTTGCTGATGACCCGCGTGAGCGGGTGCAAGCGAGTACCCGCTCCGCCGGACAGAATGATGCCCTTCATCTGGGTGGGATGGATTCCGTGGTTGGTCTGAAGGCCGCGACGCGCGGATTATGCCAGATGCCCTCCAAGTCTCGCCAGAAGGCGGGCTGTCAGGTAGTGTATGGCGTGTCAGTTGTCGCGGCGGGGGCGCGCAAGCGGCTGACTGTAGGCGCTCGGTTTATGCATACCCCGGTAGGAGCTGTTGAAAAAGCCGGCGGCGGGATGCGAACCCGGTGGAATCGTGCTTTCGACCACCCAAAACGTCAATGAATTCAGAAACGAGTTGTCACGAATAGCGACGCGGCACGCCGATTCGACCTTTTTCAACAGCTCCGGTATACAGGGGTCAGGATGCGGCGTGCTTGAAGGGGAGCGGAATGGCGGATCCGGAAATTTTGCGGGGTTGGTTCGACAAGATCGAGCGCGACCTCGCTTTTTTATATGAGTGCTTCGGCGAAGTGCTCCGCGACATCGGCCAGGGCGATCTCGCCCGGACGCTCGAGACGCTGCGGACCGGCGGGGCGAAGGACACGCCCATCGCCGCCGAGGCCGTCCGCGCCGAATTGCAGATGCTTGCCATCGCGTTTCATTTGCTCAATATCGTCGAGGAAAATGCCGCGGCCCAGGCGCGATGCGAACGCGAGGATCGCCTCGGCCTGCTGACCGAGCCGGGCATGTGGGGGAATTGCCTGCGGCAATTGCTCGCGTCGGGTTTGTCCGCGCGGGACATCGTCGAGACGCTGAAGCGGGTGCGCGTCGAGATCGTGCTGACCGCGCACCCGACCGAAGCAAAGCGGCCGGTGGTGTTGCGGCAGCATCGGGAATTGTTCGACGAATTCGCCGCGCTCGGGCCGGATGGGTGCGCCCGGCAGGAGCGCGCCGCGCGCCGCGAACGAATCAAAACCATTCTCGAACGGTTGTGGCGGACCGGTGAGATTTTCCTGCAGAAGCCGGACGTCTCGTCGGAGCTCGAACACATCACGGACCATCTGAGCGAGATTTTCCCGCAGGCGGTATTGCTCATGCACCGGCGTCTCGAAGACGCGTGGCGCGAGGCGGGACTCGACGTGCACGACCTGCGCGGCGAGTGGCACGTCCCGGTGGTCACCTTCGGCAATTGGGTGGGCGGAGATCGCGACGGACACCCGCTGGTCACGGCGGAGGTAACGCGGCGGACCCTGGTGCACTTGCGGACGATCGCGCTCGAGTCACTAAAAGGGCGCTTGGATCATCTGCTGCGGAATTTGACTCTGTCGGACCTGTTCCAGCCGCCTCCGGCGGGATTGATGGCGGCAATCGCCGAGGGACTGGCGCTGCTCGACGCGGCGGGGATATCCGCGCCACACGCGCATTTGCACGAGCCTTGGCGCGACTTTGTGGCGATCATGAGCGCGCGCTTGCTGGCGACAGTCACTGGCGTGGCGGGCGCCTATGCAGGCCCCGGCGAGGCGCGGCGCGACCTCGAATTGCTCGACTCGATGCTGCGCGAGGCCGGTGCGGGCCGGCTGGCCGACTCCGAGATTCTCCCGGTGATCATTCATCTCGATACCTTCGGATTTCACATGGCCGCGCTCGACGTGCGGCAGAACAGCGAGTACTACGCCCGCGCGCTCGCCCAGCTTCTGCGCGCCGCCGGGGTGGCGGACTGGGACTATCCGTCGTGGGATCTCGGCAAGCGCCGCCGCTTCCTGACGGACGAACTCAAGTCGCTACGCCCGCTCGCGCCGCGTGGCGCGGTGCTGGGAGAGGAGGCGCGGGAGACGATCGCGTGCTTCGAGGCGATGGCGGAACATCTCCACCGGCACGGCGCCAGCGGAGTGGGATCGTTCATCGTGAGCATGACGCGGGACGTGAGCGACCTATTACTCGTATACGTGTTTTGCCGCGAGGCGGGGCTGCTCGAACAGGATGGACCTCGCCTGCGCTGCGGGATTTCGGTCGTGCCCCTATTTGAGACCTTAGACGACCTCGAACACGCGACGGACATCCTGCGATCGTTTCTCCAGCATCCCATCACGGCGGCGCGCGTCGCCGACGCGGGCGGTGCGCGGCCTGAGCAGCAGGTGATGGTGGGTTACAGCGACAGCAACAAGGACGGGGGCATCTTCGCCAGCCAATGGGCGCTCAGCCGCGCGCAGCGGGCGCTCTCGTCCGTGGGCAAATCGTGTGGGTTCAACCTCGTGTTCTTTCACGGCCGAGGCGGCACGTTTAGCCGCGGGGCCGGCCCGACGCACCGTTTTCTGGGCGCGCTTCCATCCGGCACACTCGAAGGGAGCATCCGCGTGACCGAACAGGGCGAGGTCATCGCGCAGAAATACGGCAATCTCCCGACGGCCGTTTTCAATTTGGAGCTGAGCGTGGCCGGCGTGACGCTGGCGACCGCGCAGTACGAGCGCGCGCGTGGCGACGATCCCCGGCTGGTCGAGCTGTGCGAACGCCTCAGCGGCCTGAGCCGCAACGCCTATGCGGCCCTGCTCGGCACGCCGGAATTCTTTGAATTCTGGGCGGGCGCGACCCCGATCGACGTGCTCGAACACAGTTTCATCGGATCGCGCCCGGCGCGGCGTTCGGGTGCGCGGACCTTTATCGGTCT
Organism: Candidatus Hydrogenedentales bacterium; assembly: GCA_038916785.1. Lineage (GTDB taxonomy): Bacteria > Hydrogenedentota > Hydrogenedentia > Hydrogenedentales > VFKU01. The sequence goes on from JBCLBO010000055.1 coordinate 9,369, forward strand.
GCGTGCGATCCCCTGGGTGTTCAGTTGGGCCCAGGCGCGGTTCTACATCACCGGTTGGTACGGCTTGGGGACCGCGCTCGAACGGCTCGCGTCCGAAACACCCGCAGACTATGCGTTCCTCAAGGCGAACGCGGCGAATTTTCCGTTCTTGCCCTACGTCCTGCAAAACGCGGAGACGAGCCTGTCGTCCTCCGACTTGGACGTGATGCGCGAGTACGCCGAGTTGGTGGAAGACGCCGAAGTCCGCGAGCGCGTATTCGGGATTATTCGCGATGAATACCTGCGCACCGGGCGCATGCTGGGTGATTTCTTCGGCGGCAGCCGCGAATCGCGCCGCCCGCGCCTGATGAAGACGCTCGCCATGCGCGCGCAAGGGCTCGACCGGCTCCACGCGCACCAGATCCGCCTCGTGCGCGAGTGGCGCGAACTCTCGCGAAATGGTCAAACCGTTGCGGCCGACGAGTTGTTTCCGAGCCTGCTCTTGTCCGTTAATGCGATCGCCAGCGCGGAGCGGACAACCGGCTGAGCCAACCCGCCCGCGTTATTCGGCTAGGGATTCCGACTTGGAGAGCGCCTGGAGATCCAGGGTGCGCAGTTTGGGCGCGGCGAACGCCGCCACCGCCACGGCCGCGATCGAGATGCAGCCGCCGATGACCACCGAGGGCACCAGGCCGAGCAGTTTGGCGGCCAATCCGGACTCAAACGCGCCGAGTTCGTTCGAGGTGCCGATGAAGATGTTGTTCACGGCGGCCACGCGCCCGCGCATGTGATCGGGCATGGTGAGCTGTAAGGTGGTGGAGCGAATGATGACGCTGACGCTGTCGAACACGCCGCTGATGAAGAGCATCGCGAAGCTGAGGATGAAACTCTTCGAGAGCGCGAACACGATCATCGATGCGCCGAAGCCCGCGACGGACACGAAGAGCGCGACGCCCGCGCGGCGCATCGGCCCGCTACGGGCCATGTAGAGCCCCATCGAAATCGAGCCGAGAAAGGTCGCGGCGCGCAGCCAGCCCAGGCCCTGTGGCCCCGTGTGCAGCACATCGGAAGCGAACACCGGCAGCATGGCGACCGCGCCGCCAAACAGCACCGCGACGAGGTCCAACGCAAGCGCGCCCAAAAGGATCTGGTTCGAGAAAACGAACGTGATCCCTTGCGCGATGGACTGGAAGATGTTCTCCGCTTGCACCGTATGTTCGAGCGGATACGAAGGCAGCAGCCACATGGAAAAGATCGATCCGAAGAGGAAGCAGATGAGCACAACATAGGCCACAATCACGCCGAAGTAGCCGTAGATCAGTCCGCCGATGGCCGGCCCGGCGACGGCGGCGCCGTACCAAATATTCGCGCTCCACGCGCCGGCGTTGAGGTAGAGCCGCCGCGGGACGACTTGCGCGAAGACGCCGTAGATGGCCGGCGCGATGAAGCCGCGCGCGATGCCGGTGAGAAAAATGACGAAATAGAATACGACCGGGAGCTGCGCCCAACTCACCGGGACGAAGAGCGTCACCGCGAGCAGCGACACACTGCACGCCGTATAGATCGCCGCGCACACGAGCAGGATGCGCCGCCGAACGACGACGTCTGCCACATGCCCGCCAAAAAGCGAGGTGCCGATGTAGGACACGGCCTCGGCAAGACCGACCAGTCCAAGGCTCAACGGCGACTTAGTGATCTCGTAGACCTGCCACCCAACCACAACCCCCTGCATCTGCAACGCAAAGGTAAGCAAGAACCGGAACGCGAGGTAGAACCGAAAGTCGCGGATGCGGATCGCAGACTCGATGCCCTCTGGAACGGCCCCCGATCTGACTTGCGGAGTGCCCTCGGAATGCTCGGACACGACCTACTGCCGCCGTTCGATGTAGTGCCGCAATGCGTCCTCCCAGGGACGGAAGCGGTAGCCGCAGGCGGCTTCAAGCGTGGCGGTCGAGAGCACCGAGTACGCCGGACGCGCGGCCTTCACCGGGTATTCGCCGGAGAGGCACGGCGTAACGGGAGTCGCAATACCCGCGAGTTCGAGAATTTTCCTCGCGAACTCGTCCCGCGAGGTCTGCCCGGCGTTCACCGCATGATAAAGTCCGTAGGCATGCGTGGAGGCGACGGATCGGCAGGCTTCCGCGAGGTCCCAGGTGTGCGTCGGCGAGCCGATCTCGTCGGACACGACCTTCAGCGACGGATTCTTCTTTGCCGCGCCGATGATTTTCTCGGCGAAGTTGTTGCCGCCGGGGCCGTAGAGCCACGCCGTGCGCAGGATGAAATGCTTCGGGTTCGCCGCACGCACCGCCACGTCGCCCGCCAGCTTGGACTTGCCATACACGCCGAGCGGGTTCGGCGCGTCGTCCGGCTCATAGGGCGTTGTTTTCCGCCCGTCGTACACGAAATCGGTGCTGATGTGCACGACCGGCAGGCCCGCGGCGCGGGTCGCCTCAGCGACGATGCGCGCGCCGCCTTCGTTGATGCGGAAGGCCTCGGCCGCGTTGTCCTCCGCGCCTTCGACGTTGGTGTACGCGGCGGCGTTGATCACGAGGTCGGGCTTGTCGCGCACGAGGCACTCGTGGACCGCCTTCGCATCGGCGATCGAGACGGCGGGCAGATCGTAGCCGGTGACATGCGCGTCGGCGGAGAACACTTTCGTTAGGTCTCGGCCCAGTTGCCCCGCGTTTCCGAAGATGAGAATACGCATGCGCGGTCAGTTCCGATCCGGTGTGTACACGAAAGTGTAGTCCGCGTCGGCCAACGCCGGCGCGGCGAGGTCTTTCGCCGAGAAATGCTCGGCAGAGATTGGCCAGGCGATCCCAATCGCCGGGTCGTTCCACAGGATCGAGCGCTCCGCCGCCGGCGCGTAGCAGGCGGTGCACTTGTACAGGGCCAGCGTTTCGTCCTCGAGCACGAGGAAGCCGTGCGCAAAACCCGCCGGCACCCACAGCGCCAGGCCGTTCGCGGCCGTGAGCGTGCGCCCGACCCACCGGCCGAAGGTCGGCGAGCCGCGCCGGATATCGACCGCCACGTCAAACACGCTCCCGCGCAGGCAGCGAACGAGTTTGCCCTGCGCGTGCGGATGAATCTGGTAATGCAGGCCGCGCATCGTGCCGCGCGCCGAGCAGCTCAGGTTGTCCTGCTGGAAGGTCTCGGTGAGTCCCGCCGCCGCCCAGCGCTCAGCGTTATGGATTTCCGTGAAAAAACCCCGGCTGTCGCCGTGGACAGGCGACTCGACTTCCAGGATTCCCGGCAGTTCCGTGGGGCGAATGGCGAAAGGCATGGGAAAGGCAGGATCACTTCCGGTTGTACCGCGGTCGTCACGCCGGATCGTACAGGTAATGGCCGCGCGCGCTCAAGGCGCGCCGGAGCCTGCCGCGCCGCGACCTCGCAATGGACAGGGTCCTGGGATTATTGTAACGCGCTGACGAGGACGAGGACGCGCGGCGCAAAACTCCCTGCGGCCGGGACAAAGGATGTCTATGGACGTAGCGGTGGTCACGGGTTCCGCCGGGCTGATCGGCGCGGAGACGGTACGCTTCTTCGCGGCGAAGGGTTTTCGGGTCGTCGGCATCGACAACAACATGCGCCAGGTCTTTTTCGGCGCGGACGCCTCCACCGAGTGGAGCCGGCGCGAATTGGAAGAGACGATTCCCAAGTACAAACACTTCGACACCGACATCCGCGACGCCGCCGCGATCGATCGGATCTTTGCGGAGTACGGCGGCGACATCAAGCTGGTGGTGCACACCGCCGCCCAGCCCTCGCACGACTGGGCCGCGCGCGAACCCTTCACCGATTTCACCGTGAACGCGAATGGCACGCTCTCCATGCTCGAGGCCGCGCGCAAGCATTGCCCGAAGGCGGCCTTCATCTTCACGTCGACCAACAAGGTCTACGGCGACGCGCCCAACGAACTGCCGCTGGTCGAGCGCGAGACGCGGTGGGAGGTCGATGCGTCGCATGCCTTCGCGGCGCACGGCATCGACGAGACCATGCGCATCGACCAGACCAAACATTCGCTCTTCGGCGCGTCGAAGGTCGCCGCCGACGTCCTCGTGCAGGAGTACGGGCGCTACTTCGGCATGAACACAGTGTGTTTCCGGGGTGGCTGCCTCACCGGGCCCGGGCATTCGGGCGCCGAGTTGCATGGTTTTTTGTCCTACCTCTTCAAGTGCTGCATCACCGGCACGCCGTATACCGTCTTCGGATACAAGGGCAAGCAGGTCCGCGACAATATCCACGCCTACGACCTCGTCAACATGTTCTGGAATTACTACCAACGGCCCCGGCCCGCGGCAGTGTATAACGCCGGGGGCGGCCGGCACAGCAACTGCTCGATGATCGAGGCCATTCGCGCCGCGGAGCGGATTACGGGCAAGAAAATGAACTTCCGCCTGATCGACGACAACCGAATCGGCGATCATATCTGGTATATCAGCGATGTGCGCGCGTTCCAGCGGGACTACCCGGAGTGGAAGTACAAGTATTCGCTGGAGGACATCTATCAGCAGGTGGCCGCCGGATTGAGCGCGCGGCTGTAACGAAACCGATTCGAGGGCATGGCGGCGCATGGACTTCAAGACAGTCTGCATCACCGGCGGCGCGGGGTTCGTCGGGTCCAACCTCGCCGTCGCGTTCAAGCTCGCGCATCCGGCGCTCGAAGTGCTCTGCGTCGATTCGCTCAAGCGCCGCGGCAGCGAACTCACGCTCGGCCGCCTGCGCGAGCACGGCGCGCGATTCATCCACGGCGACATCCGCAGCCCGGAAGACCTCGCCGAATTGCCGGCCTTCGATCTGCTGCTGGACTGCTCCGCCGAGCCCAGCGTGCAAGCGGGCGCGTCGGGATCGCCGGCCTACGTGCTGCACACCAACCTGACCGGAACGATCCATTGCCTCGAAGCCGCGCGCACGCGCAGCGCAGCGGTGATGTTTCTCAGCACGAGCCGCGTGTATCCCATGGACAAGCTCAACGCGCTGAATTTCACGGAGGGCGCGACCCGCTTCTCGTGGGCGGACAACAGCGTCGCCGGGCTTTCCGCCGAGGGCATCGCCGAGGACTTCCCGCTCGCCGGCGTACGCTCGTTTTACGGCGCCTCGAAACTCTCCAGCGAGATGCTGCTGCAAGAATACGCGAACGCATACGGCATGAAGGCGCTCATCAACCGCTGCGGCGTCATCGCCGGGCCGTGGCAAATGGGCAAAGTCGATCAGGGCGTCGTCACGCTCTGGGTCGCGCGGCACGTGTTCGGCAAGCCCCTGTCGTACAACGGTTACGGCGGCTCGGGTAAGCAGGTGCGCGATATCGTGCATATCGACGACGTGGCCGCGCTCGTGCTCAAGCAATGCGGCTCGCTCAAGACTTGGGACGGGCGCATATACAACGCCGGCGGCGGAAACGCGGTATCGACGTCGTTGCTCGAGCTCACGGCCGTGTGCGAGGAAGTCACTGGCAAAAAAATAGCAATTGGCTCGGCCGCGCAGACCTCGCCCATGGACATCCGGATTTACATTTCCGATGCGCGGCGCGTCATGCGGGAGTACGGGTGGAAACCCACGCGCAGTGTCCGCGACATCGTCGAGGACGTCCATCGCTGGATCCTCGCCGAGCGCGCGCGGCTGGAACCGATCCTGGGATGACTAGGCTGTGAACGAACTCAAACTGTCTATCATCATCCCGGCGCACAACGAAGAGAAGAACCTGCCCGCAGCCGTCTCCGAACTGCAAGAGACGCTCCGGCAAGAATGCGTTCCCTACGAGATCATTGTGGTGAACGATTGCAGTTCCGACGGCACGGCCGCGCTAATCGCCAGCATGATGGCCGCCGATCCCTGCGTGCGCACCGTGGACCGCACGCCGCCCGGAGGCTTCGGCCGGGCCATTCGCGCCGGGCTCGCGCTCGTCGAGGGCGACGTCGTCATTCCGTATATGGCGGACAAGTCCGACGACCCCGCGGACGCGGTCCGCTATTACCGCAAGATTGAGGAAGGCTACGATTGCGTCTTCGGTTCGCGGTTCCGGCCGGGCGCGCGCGTCGAAAATTATCCGCGCGTGAAGTTGTTCTGGAACCGCGTGGTGAACCGCTGCATTCAGGCGATGTTCCTGTGCCCTTTCAACGACCTGACCAACGCCTTCAAGGCGTACCGCGCGGAGGTGATTCTTGATTGCGGGCCCTATCGCGCGAGCCATTTCAACATCACGATCGAGATGTCGCTCAGCGCGCTCGTCCGTAAATACAAGATCGCGGAAATACCGATCGCATGGAACGGACGCACGTGGGGCAACTCAAACCTGCGGCTCACGCAGATGGGCCGGCGTTACCTGGCCACGCTGCTCAAGGTCTTCGCGGAACGTCTGCTCGTCTCGGACGACCTGATCGCCGAGCGCGAATCCGAGCACGCCCACATGCGCTACGAATACGCGCGCCCGCCGGCCGAAGGCGGGCCGGACCCGCGGCGCGAAGAGCCCCCGTCCTAATGCGGGAAGATGATTGTTATACTCGCGGACCACACCCAGCGACGACGAGGACATTTCATGGCGGCCAAGAAGAGCGGCAAAGGCTTTATCGAAAGTGAATGGGAGAAGCTGGAACAAATGCGCGACGAGTTGCGCGTCCAGGCGCATCTACTCAAGGCCGACATGAAAAAGGAATTGACCGGACTCGAAAACAAGTTTCAGAAGTTGAAGCGCGACGCCAATGCGAATCCCGTGAAGCGGGCGGCCGAAAAGTCCGCGGAAGAAATCTCGGACGCGACGCGGCTGCTGTTCGACACCGTCAAGGACGGGATGACGCGCATCCGGAAGTCTCTGAAGTCGAAGTAAGCGTCGTCGTCTCGCTCGCGGTGGCTGGCGCTACAGCAGCGGCGAGACGAGCAGGGCGAGTTGCTCCGCAATACGGCGCGCCCGCCGGGGCGGCGCCGGCGAATACGCTTGCGCACCTCCCGCGAGATCCGCGACCCACGCCGCGATCTCGACGACCCGATCGGGGCTGTAGGCGAAAAGCGCCACCTCGAAATTGAGATAGAGGCTGCGCAAATCGAAGTTGGTGGAGCCGGTGATCGCGGTGGCGTCGTCGAAAATCATGCATTTGGCGTGAATCATCCGGCCGTCGCGCAGCAGTATCTTGGCGCCGGCCGCCGCGAGCTCGCGCAGGTACGGCCCGCGCACGAGGTCCGCGACGGGATGATTCGACTTCAGCGGCATGATCAGCCGCACGTCGCGCCCGATGCGCGCCTGGATCAGCAACGCGCGAAACAGCTCCTCGCCCGGCGCGAAGTACGGCGTGACCATCCAAATCCGGCGCCGCGCCGCGTGAATGGACGCCAGGATCGCTTCGAAGAGCGGGTCGCCGGCGACGTCCGGACCGCTCGCGGCGATTTGTGCGATGTCCGAGCCGCCGGGAACGGGGCCGGCGCCCGCGTCCGCGCAGGTGCAGTCCAAGGTATCGCCCGCGGCGAAATTCCAGTCGCTACAAAACACCTCCGTGATGTCCCGCAGCGCCGGCCCCTCGACTTCCATCGTCGAATCGATCCATCGCTTGGAATCCGGCGCCGGGCCCATGTACTCCTCGCCGAAGTTCATCCCGCCGAGGATCGCGCGCCGGCCGTCGACGATCACCATCTTGCGGTGATTGCGAAGATTAAGCGACCAGTCGCGCCGGACCGGCAACAGCGGCAGAAACCACGCCACGCGCCCCCCGGCGCGCGTGATGGGCGCGACAAATCCGTGCGTGATGGTTACACAGCCGTAGCTGTCGAGCAGGAGGCGCACGTCGAGCCCCTCCGCGGCCTTCTGCGCGAGCAGCGAAATCACGCGTCGCCCTACGGAGTCTCGCTTGAGGATGTACGTCTCGATGTAAACGGAGGAGGTCGCCGACGTGATCATCTCGCAAAGCCGATGGTAGGCTTCTTCTCCCGTAGAGATAAAGCGCATAGCGTTTCCCGTGGACGGCGGCTTCACACCGGTGCTCGTGAGGACGTCTTCCGCGGGGTTGTCGAAATTAAGCAGCCGCGTAGGAGCCGCGGCCGGGCGCCTGTGCAGCGTCTGCTTGCGCTGGGCGACCGCGCGCAGTTTGCGTCCGCCGAAGACGAGATAGCTCGGAATGCCGACGTAGGGCACCAGGACAATCGCGAGAATCCACGCGAACGACGCCGAGGGACGACGATGCTCCTTGCCGAGCACGCGCACCACCAGCGTGAGCATGAGCAGCGCGACGAGCATCGTCGTCAGGTGGGCTTCGAGCAGATAGAGCATCGCGGTCCTCTCGTCGCAGCCCGGATCATAGCCCTTCGGCGCGGGGGCCGGCGAACCGCGCGCGGCTGACTACGAATAGGGGGACAATTCCGATTACGATAGCCGCAGGGGCCAGGGAGATCGGGTGTGAATCGGGATGAGATGATTTCGCGGCTACAGGACGAACGCGGGCCGTGGGACGTGTTGATCATCGGCGGCGGCGCCACAGGACTGGGCGCGGCGGTGGATGCGTCGAGCCGCGGCTACCGCACGGCGCTCGTCGAGCAGCACGACTTCGCCAAGGCCACCTCGAGCCGCGCCACGAAGCTCATGCACGGTGGAGTGCGCTATCTCGAGCAGGGCAACATCGGCCTCGTCGTTGACGCGCTGCGCGAGCGAGGCCGCGTACTGAGGAACGCGCCGCACCTCGCGCACGACCTCGAGTTTCTGATCCCCGCGTACAAGGCCTGGCACCGGCCCTATTATGGGATCGGCATGCGCGCGTACGGACTGCTCGCCGGACGCTACGGCATTGCCCCGGCGTACCAGGTCGGCCCTGCCGAGGCCGCCGACAGAATCCCGACCATCCGCCGCGAGGGCTTGCGCGGCGGCGTCGTCTATCACGACGGGCAATTCGACGACGCTCGACTCGCGCTCACGCTCGCGCAGACCGCCGCCGACCACGGCGCGGCCCTGGCCAACTATGCGCGCGTCGCCGGAGTGATCAAGGAGAACGGAAAGGTCCTCGGCGCGACCGTGTGCGACGAAGAGTCCGGCGCGGAGTTCGAGGTGCGCGCGCGCGTGGTGATCAACGCTACGGGCGTCTTCACCGACGCCGTACGCCGCTTCGACGAGCCGGGGTCCCCGCCGATGGTTGTTGCGTCGCAGGGCACGCACCTGGTCTTCGACAAGAAGTTTCTGCCCGGATCGACGGCGCTCATGGTGCCCAAGACCGACGACGGCCGCGTGATGTTCGCGATTCCGTGGCATGGCCGGCTCATCGTTGGCACGACCGACCGTGAAGTCCCGGAGGCCTCACTCGAACCGCGCGCCTCGCCGGAGGAGATCGATTTCCTCCTCGAACACGCCGCTAAGTATCTCGACCCCGCGCCGCGCCGGGAGCACGTGAAGGCCGTGTTCGCCGGGCTGCGGCCATTGGTCAGGCCGGCCGGCAAGTCGAAGACCTCCGCAATCTCGCGCGACCACACGATTCACGTATCCCCGTCCGGCATGGTCACGATCGCCGGCGGCAAATGGACGACCTACCGCCACATGGCGGAGGACGTCGTGACGCGCGCCGCGCAGGCCGGTGGGCTCGACGCCCGGCCCTGCAACACCGCGGACCTGCGCCTGCGCGGCTCCGTCGGCGGCGCGGCCGATGATCGCCTGCGCGTCTATGGCAGCGACGCGCGCGCGATTCGCGATCTCGAATCGGCGGACCCCGATCTCGCGCGTCCCCTCAGCGAGAGCCTGCGCGTGACCGGCGCGCAGATCGTGCACGCCGCGCGCGCCGAGATGGCGCGAAGCGTGGAAGATGCGCTCGCGCGGCGCACGCGCTGCTTGCTGCTCGACGCGCGCGAGGCCGCCGCGATGGCGCCGGCGGCCGCGGCGCTGCTCGCGCGCGAGCTCGGCCGCGACGCGAATTGGGAGGTGGCGCAGGTGGCCGCATTCCGCGAGTTGGCCGCGGGCTATCTCATTGGGTAGTCTGCCGCTTCGGGACCGGCGGATGGCCCGACACCTCCGAGAGTCAGAAACGGGCGCGGGGCGCAGCCGATGAGCGAGGCGACACAGCGAAACGACCTGAGGCGGCTCTTCGCCCGCCATTCGCAGCTGTTCATCTTCGCGGCGCTCTGCGTCGTTCTCGCCGCCGTCTCGCCGGATTTTCGCAGCGGCGGAAACATCCAACAGGTCGCGCTGCGTACCTGCGTCGTCGCGATCATGGCCGTCGGACAGATCCTCGTCATTCTCACCGCCGGCATCGACCTTTCCGTAGGCAGCGTCGCCGCGCTCTCCGGAGTCGTCACCGGCCTGCTGATGACGGAGCAAGGCTGGCCCGTGCCCCTCGCCGTCGCAGCGGGCTGCGCGACGGGCATGGCCTGCGGCGCGATCAACGGCCTCCTGATCACCCGCGGGCGCATCCAGCCCTTCATCGTCACCTTCGGCATGCTCATGGTCGCGCGCGGCGCCGCCATGCTGCTGGCGGACTCCGTCTCGGTCTTCGGCCTGCCGCAGAGTTTCCGCTACCTCGGCGGCAGCCAGAAGATCGGCGGCTACGGCACCGCGTGGATTCCCATATCCATAGCGCTGGTTATTGCACTCGCCTGCGCGGTCGTCCTGAGCCATACGCGCTTCGGCCGCGCGCTCTACGCCACCGGCGGCAACCTCACCGGCGCGCGCCTCTCCGGCATTCCGGTGGACCGCGTCCGCGTGCTGGCCTACACCGTCTGCGGACTGCTCGCGGCGGTCAGCGGCATCATGCTCGCCGCGCGCACGAGCATCGCCGATCCCGCCGGCGCCAGCGGCTACGAGTTCGACGCGATCGCCGCCTGCGTCATCGGCGGTGCGAGCCTGGCCGGCGGCGTGGGCGGCGCGCTCGGCGTGGTCGCCGGCGCGCTGATCATGAACGTGCTCGTAAATTTCTGCAATCTGAACGACATCAGCGTCCACTGGCAGCGCGTGCTCGTTGGATCGCTCATCGTCGCGCTTGTATATTACGACAACTTTCGCAAACGGCGGGCGGGCCTGCTCAAGGACGGATGACGACATGATGACGCGCAGACTTTTTCTGGTGATGGCGATGGCCGGCGCGGCGCTGGCCGGGTGCAGCAGCAAGAACGCGCCCGGCGCGGCGGATGCCGGCGGCGGGAAGAAGAAGTACACCATCGCCGTGCTGCCCAAGGGCGTGGGGCACCAGTTCTGGCTCACGGTGCGCGCCGGGGCCGATGCCGCAGGAAAAGACCTGAACGCCCAAATCATCTGGAACGGCCCCGACAAGGAAACCGAAATCGCCAAGCAGATCAACATCGTCCAGGACATGATCAGCCGCAAGGTCGACGCCATCGTCATGGCCGCCTGCGACGAGAACGCGCTGATCGACGTCCTCAACCAGGCGATGGACGCGGGGATTCCCGTGATCACGATCGACTCCGGCGTGAAGTCCGACCGGCCGCTGTCCTTCGTCGCCACCGACAACATCGCCGCCGCCAAACTCGCCGCCGACGCGCTCGCCGGGCTCATCGGCGGCAAGGGCGAAGTCGGCATCATCACCATCGTGCCCGGCGCGGCCACCAGCGAGATGCGCGAGCAGGGATTCAAGGACGGCGCCGCGAAGTATCCCGGCATGAAGATCGTCTCTGTGTTGCCCTGCGATAGTGACGCAGCCAAGGCGATGTCCGTCACGGAGGACATGATGACCGCGCACCCGAATCTCGCGGGGATTTTCGCCGAGAGCGAGCCCGGCGCCGTCGGCGCGGCCCAGGCCATCGAGGCCGCGAACAAGGCCGGCCAGATTAAAATCGTCGGCTTCGACGCCTCCGGCGAAGAAATCGCCGCGCTCCAACGCGGCACGATCCAGGCGCTCGTAGTCCAAAGCCCCTTCAAAATGGGCTACGACGGCGTGAAAGCCGCCATCGACGCCATCGAAGGCCGCCCAGTCGAAAAGCGCATCGACACCGGCGTGACCATCATCACCAAAGAAAACCTGAACACCCCGGACGTGCAGAAACTGATCAATCCGAAATGAGGATTTCCAAGAGTTTATACTCGCGACCCTCGGAGCGACACCAACCATGATTGTTATCAATACAAAAGAACAATTCCCACATCTAGAACGCGCGCCAGCCGTTGAGGCGATTATTGAACTTCGATTTGCGGGTAGAGCCTCGACTACCGAGGCGTCGGTTCGGTCCGCATTCGAATCAGCAAATGAGGATTACTCCTATCTCGATTCACAAT
>JBCLBO010000056.1:0-21272 GCA_038916785.1 Candidatus Hydrogenedentales bacterium
ATGCCGCCAATTCGCGCCGCCGGTCCACGTCCACCACACCTCCGCGATGGTGAGCGGGATGGGCCGCGTGGGCGGAGTAAACACGATCGAGCCGGGTTGCAGATTTTCCTCCGGCGGTTTGGGAGTGTCGGGCGGAAGTTGCGTCTTCAATTGCTCCCAGTCGATGGGACGTTCGGCGACCGTCACGTAACCCGTCGCGCGGGCGAATTCCAGAAACTGCCGGTTGGTGACTTCGGTGGCGTCCATCCAGAACGCATCGACCTTGACGCGGTGCGCGGGGCGCTCCGCGGGGTAGGCGTCTTGCTCATCGGTACCCATGGAGAATTCGCCGGCGGGGATCGACACCATCCCCGGCGGCGGGGTCGAGTCGGCGACGGCGGGCGCGGCGAGGCCGAGAAGCAGCGCGGGGAGAATCCGGGAGATCATTCTGGCGTGGCTCCGGTCTGTCGTGGCTGGCAGTATAACGCGGGAAGGCCTGCAAGCGGATACGCGCTTCGGTAAAATAGCGGCCCATAGAGTACACAGATGGGCACAGATGTTAGCGATGGGACCTGCTATTCCTGCAGCCGCAGCATTTCGATCGGGCGTTTTCGTAGCGCGCCCGTGCTGGCCGCGATGCCGGCCGTCACAGCCACGGCCATGCCGGACAGTACCGCGAGCGCGAAGAGACCGAAGGGCCAGTGGAACGGCGCGTCGAGCGCGTGCACGACGGTGAGCCACGCGACCACGCCGCCGCCGGTGACGCCAATGAGGCCGGCGATGAGCCCGATGAGCGCGTACTCCGCGGCGAACACGCCGACGACTTCGAGCCGGGTCATGCCGATGGTCTTGAGCAGCGCGACTTCGCGGCCGCGGCGGTTGGACTCGATGCCGATGGTGCCGGCGAGCACGGCCACCGCCGCGCCGACAATGAACAGGCCGAGCATGCGCACGCCCCAACCGATTCGCCTGAGCTGCGCGGCGATGCGCTCGACCACGTCGCTCACGGGGACGAGCGTCATGTTTGGAAACGCGGCCGTGACCTTGGTTTGCACGGCGCTGCCGGTGCCGGGCGGCAAGCGCGCGGTGGCGAGGCGGAACTGGGGCGCGTCATCCAGGTAGCCCGGCTCCGCGATGATCTCGAAGTTCATGCCCATCTCCTCCCACTTCACCTCGCGCATACTGGTGACGACGAAATCTATCGTTCGCCCGGGGAGCGCGAAGGTCAGCGTGGAGCCCATGCGCAGGCCGAGGCGCTCGGCCCAGTCTTTCTCGAGGCTGACCTCGGCGACCTCCGGCTGGCCCCACCACTGGCCTTCGACGATGGTGTTCGCCGGAGGCAACTCTTTCATGTACGTGATGGGGCGCTCGTTGCGCGCGGCGCGGCCGCGCCGCGACTCGGGCGTGCGGCGGCGGCGGTCGTCCTCGCCGCGCCGCGCCCGCGCGGGCCCGTCCTCGGCGGAGGGCCTGCCGTCGATGGCGGTCAGCTTCGTCATCACGAGCGGGATCACTTCGATACTGTCCGCGCCTTCGGCCTCGAGTAAGCTCACCAATCCATCGACCTGGTCGGGACGCGCGTTCAACACGAAGGCGGAGGGTAGTTTTTCTGGCAGCGCGCCGGTCAGTTGCTGGTGGAGGAATTCCTGCACGACGCCGGCGGAGAAGAGCACTTGCAGGCCGAGGCCGAGCGAGACGATCGAGGGGATGGTGTTCGCGCCGGGACGCGCGAGCGAGGCAAGGCCGTGGCGCAACCACACCCTGCGCCCCCAGTCGCGCGGAATTCGGCCGACGAACTTTACGGCCACCCACGCGGCGCCCGCGAGTACCAGCGCGGTGACGAGCACGCCGCCGGTAAAGATCGTCCCGACGATCGCGTCGCGCGCCTGCAACCCGGCCAATCCCGCGATGCCGGCGCCGACGACCAGCGCGGTAGCGATGCGTGCCCAGAGCGCGCCGGGGAGCGGCTCGGCGTTTCGCCGGAACACGCGCACCGGCGGGACGCGCAGCACGGTGATCAGCGGAGGCAGGCTGAACACCAGGGCGACCGCGACGCCAAGCGCCATTCCGGAGAGCGCCGCGCGCGGCTGCCAGGCGGTGATGAGCTCGGCGGGGACGTATTCGCGGAAGAGGATCGGAACGGCGGCGGTGAGGGCGAGACCACATGCCGCACCGGCGGCGCTGCCAACCAATCCGAGCAGCATGGCTTGGAAGGCATAGAGCGCGAAGATTTCGCGCGGGCGCATGCCGACGCATTTGAGCACGGCGATGGCGTCCATGCGCCCGGCGATCCACGCGCGCACGGCCTGCGCCACGCCGACACCGCCGAGCAAGAGCGAGAGAAGCGCGATGAGGCCCAGGAAGCGCGTGAGCCCGTCGAGTCCGCGCTGAAGCGTCGGGCGTCCGTCGAGATAGGTCTCGACGCGTGCGCGGCCGGCTTCTTTAATGGCATTTTCGAGCGCCGCCTTCGCGGCGTCCAGTTGCTCGGGCGTCGCATTCGGCAGCTTCACCAGCGCGCGGTGCCTCACGCCGGCGGCGATGTCCGCCAGGTTCGTCTTCGCGAAAGCTTCGGGCGAGAGATACACGCGCGGACCGATGTACATGAATCCCGTGATGCGGTCCGGCTCGTTATTCACCAGCCCGGTGATGCGCAGGGACTGCTCGCCGATGCGGATCGTGTCCCCCACGTTCACGCCCAGCCGCGTGGCGAGGTCCGGCACGACGGCGACGGCGTCTTCACGCAGGTAATCCGCGAGGCGGCCGCCGGCGCTGAGGGCCAGGTCGCCGTAGTACGGGTACTCGCCGGGCACCACCATCAGCTCGGCGAGCAGGCTCCGCGCCTGCGCGCCGTCGCCCGCCTGGATCACTTGCGGCTGTTCGCGCGCGAGGAACCACTGGGCGCCGGGGATGTCTTTGAGCGGCGCGTCCCAGCCCTCGGGCAACGCCTGGTCCGCGCGCACGGCGAGGTCCGCGCCGAGCATCTCCTTCGCGTTGAAGCGGATCCCCGTCTCGAAGCTGTTCGACAGGGCCGCGATCGCGACCACCGCCGCGACGCCGATCGCGAGGCAGGCGATCGAGAACGCGAGCCGGCCAAGTCCGCCACGGCCCTCGCGAAACGCCTGCCGGATCAAGAGTCCCGGCGTCACGCGCGGGCCTCCGCGGCGCGGCGTTGCGGCGTCTCCTCACGCTCGATGCGGCCGTCGCGCAGAAAGATGAGCCGGTCGGCGTTCTTGGCGATGGCCTCGTCGTGCGTCACGAGCACGAGTGTCACGCCGCGCTCGCGCTGGAGTTGCGTCAATAGACCGAGCACGGTGCTCCCCGTCACGCTGTCGAGGTTACCGGTGGGTTCGTCGGCCAGGAGCAGTATGGGGTCAGCCGCGAAGGCCCGCGCCAGCGCCACGCGCTGCTGCTCGCCGCCCGAGAGCTGCGTCGGATAATGGTGCCCGCGATCGCCGAGCCCGACGGACTCCAGCAGTTCGCCGACGCGTGCGCGCGCGCCGCGGGTCTTGCGCAGCTCCATGGGGAGCAGCACGTTCTCGCGCGCGGTCAGATGCCCGAGCAATTGAAAAGTCTGAAAGACGAAGCCGATTTTTTCGCGGCGCAGGATCGCCAGCGCGTCTTCGGACAGATTGTGGATGGGCCGGTCCTCGAAGAGCACCTCGCCGGAGCTGGGCCGGTCGAGCCCGGCCATGAGCGCGAGCATGGTCGATTTACCGCTGCCCGAGCGGCCAAGCACGGCGAGAAACTCGCCACGGCGCACATCGAGCGAGACATTATCGAGCACCGTAAGCTCGCGGTCTCCCGAGCGCAGCCGCCGAGTGAGGCCGCGCAGGCTAAGCAGGGGCGATTGTTCCGCAGCATCGGCCATCGTGCCGGGAATCATACCGGGCCGCGGCGGCGGATACCCAATCGGCCCGGGCGCCCCGGCAGTTGATTGCGCCCGCGCCAGTCCATAAAATACCCGGAACGATTCAGGCGCGACCCAGGCGCGACCACAGGGATTCAGCGGTATACGATGAGTTCAAAAGACGCCGTACCCATTACCTTCCACGATACGGAGAGTGTCGTAATTGTCGCCACGCTCGGGGCCGATGCCACGCTCGATGCGGACGGGTCGCGAGCGTTCGGCGACAAGGTGGTGAGCTACATCAAGTCCCATCCGAAGGTCCGCCTGCTCATCAATTTCCAGAACATCACCTACCTCAGCAGCGCGGCGCTCACCGAACTCCTGCGCATCAACGAGGCGGCCAAACAGTCCGGCGGCGCGATCCAGCTCTGCGGGCTCTCGAAAGAAATCCACCGCGTCTTTGAAATCGCGCAATTGGGTAAAATCTTCAAGGTGAATCCGGGCGAGCTGGTCGAGAAGACAATTGTCCGGCTGAACAACGAATCCGAGTGGGACGTGTTCCGCGCGTAGTCAGCGCGCGATCCGCTTGGGTGGGCCGGGGACGAAGGCGTTCGTTCGCGCGACGTAGTCCGCGTAGGCCGGCCGGGTCTTTACGAGTCTCTTCTCGAGCAGCCGCACGCCGGACACCCGCAGCAGCAGGAAAGTCATCAGCGCGGGGCTCAGCACGGTATAGACGCCGTTCGGAGCGGACGCCGCGACCAGATAGATCCCCCACCAGACCAACGCGTCGCCGAAGTAGTTCGGATGCCGCGTGAATCGCCAGAGGCCGCGGTCCATCACCTTGCCGGCATTCGCCGGGTTGGCCTTGAACCGCGCAAGCTGGAAATCTCCGGCCGTTTCAAACACGAGGCCTACAAGCCAGAGCCCCGCGCCGAGGTAGTCGAGAGGATTCAGGGGCTCCGCGAGCCGGCCTGAAATTCCGATCTGCAGCGGCAGGGAAATGAACCATGTGAGCACGCCCTGAAACAGGAACACCGTAATCAGGCTGATGAACGAAAACCGATCGCCGTGGTAGGTACGCATCGCGCGGTAGCGATAGTCTTCGCCCTGGCCCCAATTGCGCCAGGTCAGGTAGGCACACAGGCGCAGCCCCCAGACCGTGGCCATCGCCAGCAGGAGCGATGCGCGCGGCGTGCCCTTGTCCAGATAGGCAAAAGACACCAGCGCCACCAGCGCGAAACCGCCGCCCCAAAAGCGATCGACGATGCTCGCGTCGTCCACGAGTAGGCTCGCCAGCCACTGCAACAGGATGTAAAAGAACAGAATGGCGGCAGTGACGGACATGGCCTCGTACATAAGTGGCTCCATGGCCTAGGTAATCTCTTGACAATCTTCCGATCGTGCCGTATTCTAGCACTTGAATGGAGTTTCCGTCTCAGGGGCCAACGGGGTTTGAATCATGGACGGCGCCGTACCGGAAGACCCTATACGCGCGGAGATAGAATTCGCGCGCGCGTTGACCGCCGTGTTGCTCGCGGTGCGCCTCGAGGTGGCCGAAGTGAGGGCGCAGGACGCCTACGAGAAAATCGCCGGCCGCTTCGCGCAGGCCCGCGGGAACTGAGCCCTCACGTGGAAGAGCCGTCTCGGCTCTTCTGAAGCAGCGGGACGCCGCTTCCACTCTAAGAGCATCTAACATGACCCAATACTCGTAGCATGGGCGGCTCGCCCATGCGGGTCCATCGCAGCCGGCGTCGGGAATTCTTAGAAGCTCCAAGGCCATCTACCGAACAGGGCGATCGCTCAGCGGGCTAGCGATTGAGCTGTGAATGCGCAGCGGCGGGGTCGCGTTCGGGTAGATACTTCTCGACGCGGTGGCGCACGATTTCTCCCTCCACCATGTAGATCACGTCTTCGGCGATGTTGGTGGCCTGGTCGGCGATTCGTTCAAGATTGCGCGAGATGCTCAGCATGTGGATGAGCGAGTTCATCTGCTCGATGTTTGCGCGAATCCCGTCCTGCACGAGCGTGTACATCTCGCGGTTCATCGCGTCGACTTCGTCGTCCGCCGCGATCACGGCCCAGGCGCGCTCGGGGTCGCCGTTCACCAGCGCGTCAATGGCGCTCTTGAGCATCCATTGCGCCTTCTCCGTCATGACCTTGAACTTGAAGGGCAGATTGACGGGTTTCTGCTTGGCGAGGAATGCCGCGCGCTCGGCGATGTTCACCGCGAGATCGCCGACGCGCTCGAGGTCGTTGTTGATTTTAAGCACGGCGACGATGAAGCGCAGGTCCGCCGCGACGGGCTGAAACAGCGCGAGCAGCTTGAGGCACTCTTCTTCGACGTCCACCTCGAGCTGGTCGATGTGGCGATCGCCTTCGGTGACGCGGATGGCGAGGTCGAAGTCGCGTTTTTCGAGCGCCTCGACCGCGTCCCGCAGCGCCTCCTCGACGCGCGTGCTCACCTGGAGCAGGTGCCGTTTGAGTTGCTCGATCGCGCGCACTGAGTGGATGGACATGTACGTCGCCTCTCTTCGTGGGTCGAACGCGACCCGTTCTCTCCAGTTAAAGTATACCACCTGTTTTTGCGCGATCATCCGAAGCGTCCCGTCACGTAGTCCTGCGTCTCTTGCAGGTGTGGGTTCTGGAACAGCACGTCGGTCGGGCCGTATTCGAGCAGGCGGCCCATGTACATAAACGCCGTGTAGTCGCTCGATCGCGCGGCCTGCTGCATGTTGTGCGTCACCATGAGGATCGTGTACGCGCCCCGGAGTTCCGCGATGAGGTCCTCGATCTTGCCGGTCGCTATCGGGTCGAGCGCGGAGCAGGGCTCGTCCATCAGCAGCACTTCGGGCTCGGCGGCGATCGCGCGCGCGATGCACAGGCGCTGCTGCTGGCCGCCGGAGAGGCCCAGCGCGCTCTCGTGCAGCCGGTCCTTGGCCTCCTCCCACAGCGCGGCGTCGCGCAGGCTTTTCTCGCAGACCTGATCGAGCACTTCCTTGTTTCTCTCGCCGTCAATGCGCAGCGAGTAGACCACATTTTCGTAAATACTCATCGGAAAGGGATTGGGTTTTTGGAACACCATGCCCATGCGCTTGCGCAATTCGATCACGTCCACGCTGGGGTGGTAAATGGAAACGCCGTGCAGTTTCATGTCGCCTTCGGTGCGCACGATGCCGAGCAGATCGTTGATGCGGTTCACCGAGCGGATCAGCGTGGACTTGCCGCAGCCGGAAGGCCCGATGATCGCCGTGACGCGGCCTTCGGGGATCGTCATCGAGATGTCGAAGATCGCCTGGGCCTCGCCGTAGAACAGCGAGAACTTCTCGACCGAGAGCAGCGGCCGGACCTCCGCGAGTTCCTTATGGGTCTCTGCGGCGAAAGTCTCGCCGGCGGCGATCGCCGCGAGGCGATGGCCCTTCTGCCGGGTGACGGGATTTCGTATCGTGCCCATTCGATTCCCCCTAGAAGACCGACGTCGAGTATCTCCGGTGCAGCCGCGACCGGAGGAGCACACCGAGGAAATTCAACATGAAAATGATGGTGATGAGCAACATGGTGGTGGTGAAGACCATGGGTTTGGAGGCTTCGCTGTTCTGACTTTGGAACCCTAGGTCGTAGATGTGGAACCCGAGGTGCATGAAACTGCGCTCCAGGTGGACATAGGGGAAATGGCCGTCGATGGGTAGCCCGGGCGCGAGCTTGACCGCGCCGACCAGCATGAGCGGCGCGACCTCGCCCGCGCCACGCGCCATCGCCAGGATGAGGCCGGTCATCACGCCGGGCATCGCGCGCGGCAGGACGATGCGGCGGATGGTTTGCCACTTGCTCGCGCCGCAGGCGTAGGAGCCTTCGCGCATGGAATTGGGCACGGCGGACAGCGCCTCCTCCGTCGCCACGATGACGACCGGCAGCGTGAGCAGCGCAAGCGTGAGCGAGGCCCACAGGATGCCGCCGGTACCGAGCGTCGGATTGGGCAGCTTCTCCGCGAAGAGCAACTGGTCGATGTTCGCGCCGACGATATAGGAGAAGAACCCGAGTCCGAAGACGCCGAAGACGATGCTGGGGACGCCGGCGAGGTTGTTGATGGCGATGCGCACGGCGCTCACGAGCGCGCCGGCGCGCGCGTATTCGCGGATGTAGAGCGCGGCGAGCACGCCGAAGGGCACGACGGCGAGCGACATCAGCAGCGTCATCACCACGGTGCCGAAGATCGCGGGGAACACTCCCCCTTCGCTGTTCGCCTCGCGCGGCTCGTCGAAAAGAAACTCGCGCCAGCGCGAGAAGTACACGCCAAGTTTTCCGCCGGGGCCCAGGCGATTGGCCGGGAACGCGCGGACGATCTCTTCGAGGGCGAGGTTTTTCTCCTGGCCGCCGGCCGTGGTCACGGCGATCACGTATTTTGCATTCTCGGTGTTCAGCGCGTCGATCTCCCGGCGGAGGGCGTCGAATTCGGTCCGGGCCGTCTGCTCGCGCGCGGCGTATCGCCCGCTCGCGGCGGTCCATTGCGCGGAACCCTTGCCGTATTTCATCTCGACGCGGCGCAGGCGCAGCCGCTCTTCCTCGAGCGCGTGGTTGATCTGGCCGGTGTCGTCCCGCTCGAGGTCGCGCCGCTGCCGCCAGCGCTGACTCACTTCCGCGTGCAGCGTGTTGAACGCTTGCCAGATGGCCTCGGGCTCAGTGGCCACCGGCTGGCCGCCGATCAGCAACGCCTTGGGCATGCCGTAGAACCGGCCCCAGGCGCGGCGCTCGAAGAGCAACGCCCATTCGGGCTTGGTCTCGCTGCCGGCGGCCAACTCGAAGTCGCTCACCCAGGTGAAATGTTCGCTGGTCAGCTCGTAGTTTCCCGTGCGCAGCATGCGCCGCCCGGAGCGTCCCCCCGCCGCATCGACGAAGGCCTGCGCCGGTCCGCGCTCGGCCTCCGGCAGCGCCTCGAAGACCTCCGGGCCGGGGCGATAGGATTCGACGCGGTTCACCTCGCCCATCAGCGTGCGGCCGTCGATCGTCTTGACTTGCGTAATACCGCCG
The DNA here is from genome assembly GCA_038916785.1 of Candidatus Hydrogenedentales bacterium. Taxonomy (GTDB): domain Bacteria; phylum Hydrogenedentota; class Hydrogenedentia; order Hydrogenedentales; genus VFKU01. Next base: position 8,849 of record JBCLBO010000056.1, read on the forward strand.
GGCCAGAACGTGGCGGTGCCCTGGTAGAACACAAACAAGAGCAGACCGGCGATCATGGCGAGACAGATCGCAAGGCCCGCGCCCGTGATCCACACCATCGGCTCGCCGCGCGCGAGCAGGCTCGAAGCCGCGCCGCCGCGCCGCCGCCGATCGCTGGCGCTGGGCGCGCGATTCGGCGCGGTCCCGGCCGGCGGGGGGCGCTCGGGTGTCCGCAGCGCGCTCATATCTGGAACGCCCGCTTGCGGAAGCGCTGGCGCACGGTTTCCGCGGCCGTATTGAGCACGAAGGTGATCGCGAAAAGCGAGAACGCGGCGAGGAACAGCATCCGGTAGTGGGTCGAATCCTTCACCGCTTCGGGCAATTCGACCGCGATGTTCGCCGAAAGGGTGCGGAAACCATTGAAAATGTTCCAGTCCATCACCGGCGTGTTCCCCGCGGCCATCAGGACGATCATGGTCTCGCCGACCGACCGGCCAAAGCCGATCATCACGGCCGAGAAGAGGCCGCTGGCCGCCGTGGGGATGATGATGCGGATGGCGGTCTGCCAGGGCGTGGCGCCGGCGGCGAGCGAGGCCGTGCGCAGATGATCGGGCACGGCGGAGAGCGCGTCCTCGGAGATCGTGTAGATGATGGGGATGATGGCGAAGCCCATGATGAATCCGACGATGAAGGCGTTGCGCTGGACGTAGGTGTCCACGAAGCTGCCGCGCGGATCCAGGCTCCACAGGCCCAAGGGGCCGTGCGCCAGCAGGTAGGAGACCGCGAGCGCGCCGGCGGCGGCGCAGGCGGTCCAGCCCAGAAAGTTCACCATGCGCGCAAGCGCGATCCGGAACTCGCCCCAGCCGCCCGTGGACCGCAGCATCCACGGCGACACCACCCGCCCCGATACGAGCACGGCCACGAGGCTCGCGAGCGGGAACAGCAGGATCATCCAGCCTCCCGTGCCGCCGCCGGCCTGGCCATCGAGCCAGGCCCTCATGTCGCCGGCGAACAGCGCGCGCTCCAGGGCCGGCCCGGCGGCGATGGCGATCCATAGACCCGCAGCGATCGACGCGAAGACGAAGGCGATGCGGAACCGTTCGTGGCGTGTGGCGAATCGGCGCGGGAGCAATTGCCAGAGATGCGCGCCGAAGAGGATGGAGAAGGGAACGGCCGCGAAAGCCAGCAAGGCCGCCGGCACGACCCGCTCGATCACCGGCGCGACGACGAGCGCCGCGAGGAACCCGAGCACGACGCTGGGCAGGCTGGCCATCATCTCGATGGCGGGCTTCACGCGCGAGCGCGCGCGGCGCGGCAACATCTCGCTGGTGTAGATGGCGGCCAGCAGCGCCGCGGGCACGCCGAACAACATTGAGTAGACGGTGGCCTTCAGCGTGCCGAAGATGAGCGGATACAAGCCGTACTTCGGCTCGAAGTCGTCCGTGCCGCTCGAGGACTGCCATACTTGGGCGGGGCCCGGCGCGCCTTCGTACCACACCGGCGTGAGGATGGCGCGCGGCGTGATCTCGGCGTGCGGCGCGTCGATGTCCCACAGCCGCAGCCGCGCGGACGAGAGCGCGACCAGCGCGTCGTCCTTCGCGCTGAGCGCCACCGCCGAAACCGGCTCTGCCGCATCGGCCACGCGCGTCTGCGCGAGCGTTCGCTCGCTGGTGACGTGGTTGAGGCGCACGGTGCCGTCGGCGTACCCCACGGCAATCTCGCGTGATCGCGCCGAGGAGGCAATCGCGGTGACCGCCGCAGGTCCCGCCTCGAGTTCGTGGGCCATGCTCAAGACGCGGCCGTCCGGGGTCTTCGCGCCATCGGCGCGCGTGCTAAACCACACGCGCACGCGGCCGCGGCTGTCCCCGGCCACGAGCGAGTTTTTGCCGGCGAGAAGCGCGAGCGCGGTGACCTCGGTATTGGACTCGGGCGTGATGAGAATGGTCTCGGCGAATTGCGGCCCGTCGATATTCCGGGTGTCGTAGCGCAGCACGCGGCCGTCGCGCCAGCACAGCAGCACGCTGTCGCCCAGGCCGCTGATCTTGAGCCATGCCGGCTTCGCCTCGTCGGAGGCAAGATCGACCTTCAGCTTTCCGCCGCGCGCCGAGACGGTGGTCTTCTTGGTGAGCAGATTGGTCTTGGTCGTGATTTCGTCCACGTGAAGCGTGTTCGACGCGGTCAGCGCGCCGACCACCCGCCCGCGCGAGAGCGACGAAATATCGAGCAACCGGATCGCGGAGCCCTTCTCAATCTCGACCGGCGCCTCGAGCGAGGCGGTGAGCGTTTGCAGCCGGTACTGGCCCTCCGAGGTCCTCTCCACCATCCCGGCGTCCATGGCGGCGGACGCGCCGGGCTCGAGCGACCGGACCGCCTCGGGCACGTCGGCATCGTTCAAGAAGCGGGTCTGGAAGGCGATGTATCCATACTGGATGGTGCCATCGCTGAACCCGAAAGCCACCAATCCGGCGGAATCCACGGCGGAGATCGCCGTGGGCACGCGGTCGCCCAGCGGCCGCAATTCTCCGATCCGCTCGCCGGTGTCCAGCCGCATGACCTCGACGATCCCGCTCGGGTCGAGCGTCCACGCCATAGTGACGTACTCGTTGATCAGCACCTGGCTGCCGGCCGCGCGCGCGGCCGGCGCGGGAAAATCGCCGCGAGAGGTGGTCGAGGGGGTGAGAAATAAAGGCACCGCCACCCACACCAGGAACACGCACACCGAGCTGACGGCGGCGATCGTCGTGATGCCACCCAGCGTGATGACCAGACCCGCGATCCGGTTGGCAGCGTGGACGCTGCGGCTCGTGGTGCGGCGGCGCGCGCGGCCCGAAAAAGCGGGGCCCGTCGTTTCGCGATCCTCAGCGCTCGCCATGCGTGCAGCCCAGCCTTCACTACCCCGGAGCCGGCCCGGCCCCGCCCCGCTTAACACGCCCAGGCGGCCGCCTCGGCGGCTGCCGCCTGTCGTTCTACTCTCCCACTGCGATCGCGGCGCGCGTGAAGGACCGGCTTATGTCGCCGGCTTATCACCGCCGGATTCGACCCCGGCCGCGACCAGAGCATCCCTAACCATCTCCCCGACCAGCGGATAGTAGCCGTCTTTGGTGACATCCGCCTGGCCCTGATTGCTCAGCACGTATTTGATGAACTCGCGCCGCAAGGGATCCAGCCGTTCGCCGGGCTTCGCATTAATGTAGAGGTAGAGGAACCGGGCCAGCGGATACTCGCCGCTGTACGCATTTTCTTCGGTGGCCTCAATCGCCGCGTCCGTCTCGCGCGCGGCCAACAGCACCACGCGAACGTCGACCGTCTTGTAGCCGATGCCGCTGTAGCCGATCGCGTATTTGTCGCTCGCTACGCCCTGCACCACGGACGACGAGCCCGGCTGCTCTTTCACGCTGTCCTTGTAGTCGCCCTTGAACAGCCCAAGTTCCTTGAAGTACCCGTAGGTGCCTGAAGCGGAATTGCGGCCGTAGAGACTAATGCGTTTGTTGACCCATTCGCCCTTAAGACCCAGTTGGCCCCAGGTCGTGACGTCTTCGGAGTAGCCGCCGAGGCGGTTCTTCGAGAAGACCGCGTCGACCTGTTGAAGCGTGAGCTTCTTGATCGGGTTGTCCTTGTGCACGAAGACCCCGATCATGTCGAGCGACGTGGCGATGGCCGTCGGCTTGTAGCCAAACTTCGCCTCAAACGCGGCCTCTTCGTCCGCCTTCATCGCGCGGCTCATCGGGCCGAATTGCGCGGCCCCGCTGATGAGCGCCGGCGGCGCCGTCGCCGAGCCTTTGCCCTCTATTTCCACCTGGACGTTCGGGTACATCTTTTTGAAGCCCTCGGCCCACAGCGTCATCAGGTTGTTCATCGAATCCGACCCGATGCTCTTGATGGTGCCGGTCACGCCTTCGACCGCCTTGTAATCCGCAGGCGCGGCGTCCGCGGCATTGGCAATCCTTGTCGCCCCCACGCCAAACCAGGCGGCGATCGCGATCGCCGTCCACACGCGTTTCGTTTCCAACAACATTGCGACACTCCTCGGTTTCAATCGGCAGCAGCCCGCTCCCCTACTCTCTGAATCCGGAGCGTCCCGCGGGGCCGCCGCATGACAGGAACCGCTCCGGTATCGTACCCGCGCAACGTTAGCGACGTGTTAGGAAAACTAGAATTTCTGTATCTGCTTTAGCCTCAACTATTTACAACCGCCATGAAAGAATTCCAGTCTTACCAGGTCACCTGGAACCGCATCAGGAATCCGTCGTAGGCGCCGTCGATAGCAGGAAAGATCCGCTCGGTTGCCGTGCCCGCATCGACGGTCACCGCGGTATCGCGTTCGAGCCAGCCATGGACATAGTTGAACGACACGCGCAAATTCGGATTCAGGTACCAGTTCACGCCGGCGGTGAGATCCTGCTGTTGGCCTCCGTCGACGTCCTTGTCCTCCAGATCGAGCCACGAGTAGCGCAGCGCCAATTCCCACGCGCCGGGGCCGCCGCCGTCGCCGCTGATCTGGAAGTTCTTTTTCGGGATGACCTTGTCGAGCACGCCCTGTTGGTTTTTGTAGAGGCGGTGTTCCCCGGTGACTAGGTAGGCGACCTGGCCGTACGCGCCCTGCATCATCACGTCATCCGCGCCGGACCGATTGAGCGAGTCCAGGATGTACTCGGTCTGCGCCGTGAACGGCCCGTAGATTAGGGCAGCTTCCGCGCCAAACAGCACGTGGCTGTCCACGGGACCGATCTGTTGGAAGGTGTTGATGTACTTGGGCGCAAGGTGGTTTTCCGGACGCTGCGAGATCGCGTAGCTGTTCACGTCCAGTTCGCGGTAGCTACTCCACGCGCCCAGGTGCACCAACTGCAGCTTGTCGACCCGTTCATTTTTGACCGCGTAGTAGTAGGGCAATCCGGTCACACGGCCGGTCACCGCCCAATTCGAATCGCCGCCGCCTCGGGCAAAGTCGTTGGTCTCGCGGAACGCGCCCAACGACGCTGTCATCCGCTTGTCCAGGAACGCGTTCGTCAGACCAACGCCCACGTTGTGCGACGGCACGAAGACGTTGGGCAGCGCGCGCTCGATGAACACCATGTCGTTATCGCTCGTCAGCTCGTCCAGGCTACCGAATTCCTTATAGTGACCGATGCGGACAGTGCCGACGACGGGGATGTTGTTCGCGGACATGTACACGTCCTTGAACGCGGTCGAGCCTTCGGCGAAATCATACTCGGCCATGAAATCGAAGTCGCGGTAGATGATGCCGCCGATGGCGATACGTGCCCGGCGGAATTTGACGCCGTCCTCCGACTCCGCCACGCTCTTGAGGTCATCGTTCTCGGCCATCCAGGACGCGTCTAACTGCGCGCGCCCGGTGATTTTCAACTGGAACGGCTTGACTCCGTTTTCGGCGTCCGCCGAATCCAGGCGCAGCCCCTCTTTCCAATACACGTCCAGTAGACCCTTAGGCTTAGCGGACGCCGCCGGGGCGGGCGCTGCCGCAACAGGCGCCGCCGCAACAGGCGCCGCCGCTTGTTCCGTCTGCTTCTTCTCCACTGCGTCCAGTTTCTTTGTCACTTCTTCGAGCCGCTTCGTCAGGTCCTCGATCATTTTTTTCAGCGATTCGACGGAGTCCCCGGTTTGCGCATGCACGCCGGCCGCAGACATCAACACGGCGGTACTTAGCGCCAATGCCGCCCAAAAACGAATAGACCTACCCACGCGCCCTCTCCTCGTATCGATCATTGAATGCTTCGTTCCGCCTCTGGCGCGCAGCCGCACCAGTCCCAAAGATAGGGTAGCGGGCGAATGTTAGTTCGAGGTTAGAATCCGGCCAGGATTGCAAGAATTCGGAATCATGCGGGCAGCGCCGCGAACGCCGGCTTCGGCTTGGGCAGGTGGATGCAAAACGAACTGCCGATGCCGGGAGTGCTCTCGACCGTGACCCGTCCGTGGTGGCTCTGCACGATGTGCCGCACGATGGAGAGGCCCAGGCCAGTGCCGCCCATGTCCCGGCTGCGCGCGCGATCCACGCGGTAGAAACGCTCGAAGAGCCGCGGCAGATGGTGCGCCGCGATGCCGCAACCTTGGTCGCGCACGAATAGTTGCACTTCGTCAGCGGTCTCGACGGCCTCGACGCTGACGCTGGTGCCGTTTTCGCTGTATTTCACGGCGTTGTCAATCAAATTCGCGACGCCCTGTTGGATCAGGTTCATGTTGATCTGCGCCGTGATCGCCGCGTCGCAGGTCAGCTCGATCGTGATGCCGCGCGCCGAGGCCGCCGGCGCGCACAACTCGACCGCTTCGCGCATCGGCCCGGCCAGGGGCGCGACCTGGAGCATTTCATCGGCGGCCTGCTCACCCTGCTCGAGCTGGGAAAGCATCAAGAGATCTTCGATGATTGAATTCAGCCGATCGGCCTGCCGCTGCACGATCTCGAGGAAATGCCGGGCCTGCTCCGGGTCGTTCATCGCACCGTCGAGCAGGGTCTCGACGAAGCCTTTGATGGAAGTCACGGGCGTCTTGAGTTCGTGCGATACGTTGGACACGAAATCGCGGCGCACCTGTTCGAGCCGGCGCAGCTCGGTCACGTCGTTGAGCACGACCACCGCGCCGATGCCCGCATCGATCGGCCCGCGCAGGCGCGCGCCGTGGGCCTCGATGATCTGCGTGCGGCCAGACTGGTGCAGAGTGATTTCTTCCTTGACGGCCTCGGCGGCACCGAGCGCGCGGGACACAAAAATCTGCAAGGCCGAATTGCGGATCAGCTCGTCGAGCGCCTGGCCCTGCGCCTGGACGGGATCGATGCCGCAGATTTTCGCGGCGGCCTGATTGATGCTGATCACGTTGTGGCGGCTGTCCACCGCGAGCACGCCCTCGACCATGCTGGAGAGCACGGCCTCTTGCTCATTGCGCTGGCGAAGCGCGGTCTGCAAACGCGAATCCCAGTCCGCGATCATGTCGTTGAGCGACTCCGCCAGCCGGCCGAGCTCGCGCGCCTCCGGCACGGGCAGCCGCTCGATGGATCCTCCGGCGCTCATGCGTCCTGCGCCGGCGCGGAGCTGTTCGACCGGCCGCGCGATCGCTTTGGAGGCCAATTTGATGCCGGCGGCCGAGAGCGCCAACGCCGTGACGAGCAGAAGTAAGACCGATTTCGGGCCGAAGATGGGTGGAATGTCAAACGCCTTCAGCGGAGCGGAGGCGTAAATCACATACAGCCGGCCGCGGGGATCCGTCGCCGGCATCGCGACGCCTACCACCGTCTCGCCCCGCGCGTCTTCGTGCATCGCCACGCCGATCCGGCGCGACACGGCCGACTCGATCTCCGCCGACGGCGGCCCATCGGCGGGCGCGGCGCCGCCGGACCGCGCGAGCTCTTCGCCGTCGCGCGAGTAGAGCGCCAGCGCCGTGGGGGCGTGATCGCCCAGGCCCGCGAAATACGCGCTGACGTCGCCTTTGGGATGGTCCTTGATCCATCCTTCGAGTCCGGCGCGGACCGCAGTGACCTGGTGTTCGAGCGCGGAGGTCGCATGGGCGGCGCGAAGCGACTGCGCGCGCGAGGTGACTAGCGCCGACACGACGACCGACATCGCGGCTATCGCACTCAGCGCAATCACCGAGGACCGCCAAAAGAGTGTGCGCCCGGGCATCGCCGCCGCTATTCCTTGAACCGGTAACCGACGCCGCGCACGGTCTCGATGTACTGTCCGGCATCGCCCAGTTTTTTGCGAAGGCCGACGATCTGCACGTCTACCGATCGATCCGTGACGGGATAGTCTTCGCCATGCACTGCGTCCACGATCTGGTAACGCGTGAACACCCAGCCGGGCCGCCGCGCGAGGTAGGCCAGCACGCGAAACTCGGTGTTCGTCAACGCGATCGGCGCGTTGTCCACGAGGACTTCGTGGCGCCCCAAATGGATCGCGAAATTGTGTACACGGATGAGTTCGGACTTGTCCACGTTGGTGCGCGAACCGCGGCGCAGCACCGCCCGCACGCGCGCCGTGAGCACGCGCGGGCTGAAGGGTTTCGTGATGTAGTCGTCCGCGCCCACCTCGAGCCCGGCGACGACGTCCGATTCTTCGCCCTTGGCGGTGAGCATCACGATCGGCACGTGCTGCGCGAGGTAGTCGCGCTTGAGCCGCCGGCAGACCTCGAGCCCGTCCAATTCCGGGAGCATGAGATCCAGCAGCACGAGCGCGGGAAGCTGGGCGTGCGCCTTCAACAGCGCCTCCTCCCCCGTCCGCGCCTCGACCACGTCGTAGCCCTCCTTGGCCAAGTTGTATCGGATCAGCTCGCGGATCTCGTTTTCATCCTCTACAACCAGGATAGTTTCTTTTGCCATCTCGCTGAGACACCCTTTGGTCGAGAATATCCCCTGAATGGGGGCCCCAGTGTATCTCCGCCGTGTTAGGCGATCATTCGGGTTGCATGTACTGTGTGTGAAGAGCATGAGGGCCGGGTCCGCCTAAGTCAAGGAGCGCGAGGGCGCTGCGGGAGAAGTCTTGATCCGCGCGCGTCTGGCGACTAGAATTCGTATTCGCCCGATCTGCGCGAGTGCCGGTGGAATCGGCGCAGGTGCGGATCGGCTGCGTCTGCGTGGAGTCCCGGTGAGATTCGAGCGCCATTGACGGTTCAATACCGTTGGGCAGGGGCCGCGATACGCGCGAACCAACCCCGTTGAGGAAAGGAACACTCGCATGAAGTTCGCACCATCCCTTTATTTCTTGGCACTCGCATTGGCCACCGCGGTCTTTACCGGATGCGGCGGTCCGGCGAAGGAAGCCACCGATGCTCCGGCCCCCGCGGCCGCTCCCGCGCAGGCCCCGGATGCAGCCGCAGCGCCTGCGGCCGCGCCCGCCGCTGCGCCCGCCGCTGCCGCAGACTCGTCGCCCGGTAGCGTTGTCGGCAAGGTTTCCTTTGACGGCCCCGCGCCGAAACGCGCGGCGCTCGAGACCGAAGGCGACCCGAAGTGCCACGCGATGCATGCGGACGCGCCGCTGCTCTCCGACCGCGAGGTCGTCGGCGCGGACGGCGCCGTGCAATGGGCCTTCGCCTACATTAAGAATGCGCCGGCGGGCACGTTCCCCATACCGGAGGGCGCCGCCGAACTCGATCAGATCGGCTGCGCGTACACGCCGCATGTGATCGGCGTGCGCGTCGGCCAGACGCTGAGCATCAAGAACACCGACCCGACCCTGCACAACGTTCGCGGTATCACGCGGAACAACAAGCCCTTCAACTTCGGCCAGCCGGAAGCCTCGCCGGCACGCGAGCGAGTGTTCGACAAGGCGGAAATGGAGATCCGCGTGAAGTGCGACATCCATTCCTGGATGACCGGATTCATCTTCGCGATGGATCACCCCTTCTTCGCCGTCTCCGACGGCGGCGGCAATTTCTCAATCGCCGGTATGCCCGCGGGCGACTACACGCTGGTCGTGTGGCACGAGGCCTACGGCACGCAGGAAGTCCCGGTGACGGTGAAGGCGGGAACCGGCACGGACGCCTCAGTCACCTTCAAGCCGGCGGCCTGAGTCCGGCGATTCGGTTTCGCGGTCTTGGTATTGGGCGGCCATACGGTCTCGCCCGGAAGGGAGATGATACAATCCAATATCTGAATCGAATGTTGCGGCCTGCAATTCTCGCCTCGGCTCTGATCGCCGCATTCGCATCGCTGGCGATTTCCGGATGCGCACCGAAAGAAGAAGCCGCGACTGACGCGGCTTCGGCGCAGCCGGCCGCAGCGCCCGCGGAACCCGCGACGGCGCAAGCGGCCGCACCCGCTACGCCGGCCCTTGCGGTGATGGAAGCGGAGATTGTGAAGGCCGAGTTGGCCAAGTCCTCTCCCGAGGCGCGCCTCGGCGCGCGGCTGTTTTACGACAACCGGCTCGGCAATCCCGGCGCGAACCTGGCCACGAGTTGCCGCACCTGCCACGTGCCGGGCGAGGCGACCGGCAACGAGCGCCGCTGGGCGGACAAGCTCCCGCTCAGCGTGATGCCTGCGAACGATCGCGGCTCGAAGCTCGAGACGCTGCGCAATACACCCACGCTGCTCGATTGCGCCACGGAGAAGTCCTACCCGAGCGACGGCGAGTTCGATTCGCTCCCGGCGTACCTGGCCCACAAGCTGAGCTCGGAACACATGGGCTGGCGCCCGGGCGAGGCCGAGCAGGCAAAGAAAGAAATCCAGGCGCTGCTGGTGAACGACGACGGCTCAGACGTTCTCGCCGAAGGCGCCTACACTACGCAATTCGAAACAGTAAAGAACATCGACGTCGCCACGCTCAGTGCGGACGATGCGCGCAACGCGGTCATCGCGTCGATCACGGACTACCTCTCCACCGTGACGACGAACAATGCCTCGGCCTACGACGCCGTGATGCAGCAGAACCGTATGCAGGAAGGTCTCGCCGGCGAGGGTGACACGCCGCAGGCGTATTCCGGCCGCGTGTTCGGCCGCATCGCTAACGAAGAGAGTCGCGTGCAAATGCGTTTCGTCGCGGATTTCGACGAGGAGGCCTATCAAGGATTCAAGGCCTTCTTCCGCGTCGAACCAACCTACAGCACCAACGACACAAGCGGTGTCGAGGCCAACATCGGAAACTGCGTGGCGTGCCATGTGCCGCCGCAGTTCAGCGACGGCAAGTTTCACAATATTGGAACGACGCAGTTCGAGTACGACGCTGTCCACGGGGAAGGCGCGTTCATGAGCTACAAACCCGCTGCGCCCTCGGAGAACACCCGCGCGCGTGTCGATGTCAACGACCTAGGGAAAGCCGACCTCGGGCGTTGGAATATCGATCCGATAGAGGAAAGCATCGGGGCGTTCAAGACGCCCAAACTCCGCAATCCGAAGGGCACCGATCCCTACATGCACAACGGGCGCTACGCGACCGTCGAAGAGGCGATTCGCATGCACCTGAAGGCCGCAGAGCTGGCGCAACAAGGCAAGTTGCGTAACCCGGACCCGGAACTGCTCAAGATAACGGGCCTCACGGACAAAGACGTGGCGAATATGGTGAAATTCTTCGAAGCGTTGAACGAAGTTCCGCCTGAGGAATACCGGGATTTCCGGATCTCAAACATGCGGATCCGCCAGGATCCTCTCGGCGAGGCCAGCTTCTCGAACTGACTCGTTGCCAGGTCACATACAACGGCCCGCGCGCCGTGTCTGGTACTATGTGTCGCCCGTGGCCGGGCGAGGAGCGAGGCGACATGCAAAGTAAGAAATGGGCAGGCGCAGTCTCCGTACTTCTCATCGCCGTCGGGCTTGGCATATCTCTGTATCTCTTCGCGCGCGGCAACACGCTCGCGCAGGGCCCCGCCGCCTCGGACTTCTGCAACGCCCTTTTCGATCAGACCTGCGACGGCACGCTCCTCTCTGAATACAGCCACATGTTCGGACTCCCGGTCGCCGGTTGGGGCGTGGTTTATTTCTCCACGATGGCCGCGCTCGTGCTCGGCGGCATCGCGCTGCGCAGCGTGTTTCTGCAAGCCGCGCTCGCCGGCGCACTCCTGTTCAATCTCGGCGGTCTCGCCGTCAGCGGCTATCTGGCCTGGCTCATCGTGTCCGGCAAAGTCCCCGTGTGCCCGCTGTGCCTCGTGACGCAGGGCGCAAACGTCCTGCTCTTCGGCGCGCTGCTGCTCTATCGCGGCGGGTCGCCTACCGGCTTTCTCAAGGACACCGGCGCAGGACTCACCTACATTTTCGCGCCGGGGCAACAGTCAACGCCCGAAAAAACCACGCAGGTCGTCGCGTTCATCGCGGTCGCCCTGTTTGGCGCCGTTGGGTACGAGGGGCTGGCCCTGCGCAGCCGGCCCGCCGTGGCCGCGCCCGGTTCCATCGCCACGAACGGCGCGCCGGGCTCGCAATCGGCCGCGGAGCAGATCATCCGTAGAGTCATCCAGGCCTATCTCGATCAGGACGTCGCGGAAATTCCCGTCGCGGCGGACGACCCGCGAGTGGGCCCCGCGAATGCCCCCGCGCAATTGGTCGTTTTCAGCGACTTCGAGTGCCCGTCGTGCAAAGCAAACTCAAAAATGCTCGAACGCCTCGTCGAGATGTACGGCAATCGCATCTCGATCGTCGCCAAAAATTATCCACTCAGTTCGGCGTGCAATCCTGCGATTGCGACCAATCCGCACAAGTTCGCCTGCAACGCCGCGTATGCCGCCGTCGCCGCGCACAATCAGGACAAGTACTGGCCCTTCCACGATCTCATCAACCGGCTCAAGAACGCGCCGACCCCCGAAGCGCTCGGTGAGGCGGCGCGCCGCGTCGGACTCGACCTCGAGAAATTCGGAATCGACATGGCCTCCGACGCCGCAAAGGCGAAGATTCAGCGTGATGTCGAGCTCGGCATCAAACTGAAAGTCATCCAGACACCGACCATGTACCTCAACGGCCGCCTGCTCAACGGCGAGACGAGTCCGCAGGTTCCCTTGCTGCTCGAGCATATCTTCGCAG
>JBCLBO010000057.1:0-20784 GCA_038916785.1 Candidatus Hydrogenedentales bacterium
AATCCGCGCGCCTGCCGCACTCGCTCGTAGCGCTGGTGCGCGCCTGCCCAAATAGCCATTCGTAATTCCTCCTCGTGTGGCGGTGTTCGCTGCCCGGACAGTCCATGCAGTCAAGACGCCACGCGAAGAGCGGTGGGGGAATTGCGGCCGTCGATCAGAGGTCGCGCATCGAAGGCGGGGGCGTGAGGAGAATCGGACCGCGGGCTATCAGGAGCCGGCCGCTGGCGCGGTCGGTGTACAAAAGCACGTCGCCCTCGTTCAGGGGCGCGTCTGGGAAGCGCGCGATATCCAGGGTGAATCCGCGCTGCAGGAGTTGTTCGGGGGTAGGGCGGGACGGCATAGATTTGATAGGTGTTCCCACCTTAGCACACCGAATAAATCTGTCAAGATGGGGGCGTGCCGCACCCTTGCCGGGCCGGCGATCGCGGCTCCTGGGCCAAGGCAGACCGAGTGAAAAATGCGAAGCCCCGCCAGAGCGGCAATTCCCTTCCTAACCCGTTGATCGTTTCGGAGCGAAGCTCGGAAGCCTTGAAGCGTGCGCCTTCGGTGACCACGCCAGGAGTCTCGGAAGGCGCACTACCCGTTGGCAGATAAGGAAGCGGCTCAAAATAAAAATACCAGCGGTCCCCTCGGGCCGAAGCCGTCGGCGAGAGCTGGTGGGTCATAGGTGATTATTGCGTTCTTGAAGAAAAAGGCGGGGACCCTATTCAGTACACTTCGTCGTGCGTCCCGATGTTGATCAAAATCAGGACTTCGGCCCCCGTCTTGGGATGTTTCTGTTTGCTGAAAACGATGCGGCAATCGTAATTTACCGTGCAGGCATGGAGTCCGGCCAATTGACCGCTTAAGTGGTGAGTCCTCAAACGCGGATCGTCGATGTCCGCCGCCATCCGGTGCAAGGTGGTTTCGACTTGGTCGCGGACGGCTGGATTTTTCCCGATCAGGTGCCGAAAGGAGCGTTCAAAGCGAGGGGTCAGAACCAGCTCGCGCACGGATCACCTCGCGTCGCGTAACTGATGGATGACGGTCTCGGCCGACTGGCCTTTGAGCTTGCCGGCCCGGAAGGCTTTGGCGGCCTTGCGGGCGGCGGCGGCGGTCTCCCGTCGCCAGCCTTCAATGCGGCGTTTGTGCAGCAATTCTTCGAGCATGGCTTGCTCTTCTGCGGGCAAGGATTCGGCGTCGCTCAAAACACGTTCCAACGTGATTCCGGTGGATTTCACGGTCGTATTCTCCCGTTGATCGTCTGTTTGACAGTCGGTATGGACTATGCAAGAACAGCGTACTGTAAAGCACTAGGCGCCGTCTACCGAGGCGCTCTAAGAGGAGAGGGGCAGAAGATATCTTTCGACGGTTGGCGGCCTCGCCCAAGACCGTGACGAGATGGAGAAACGCATACCGCAACGCCGGTTCGGTATCCAGGGAAGAACGGTCCTTGCCGGCGGCGAGACTTACGGCCTCCAGCGCGTGATCGAGCATGTGACGCAAATACACTGCGTCATCATGCCGCGAGATAGAGCGGTTCCTGCTCCGAGAGCACCGCGTCGCGGAAATAGGGACTGAGCCCGTCCGGGGTGTTGAGGTCAATCCGGCGGCCAACGAGATCCGAGAGCTCGTTCTCCAGGCCGGCAAAGGTGATGAGCCCCACGGCGTGCCCCGGCTCGAAATCAATGAGCACGTCCACGTCGCTGTCCGGGCCGAAATCGTCGCGCAGGACAGAGCCGAACAGCGCTAGCCGGTGGATGTGGTGCTTCTCGCAGAAGGTCCGGATGGCTTCCTCGTTAATCTCGACGTTTTTCGTTTTCATAAAACGACTCTCATTGCGGTCACATCCTCATCTCAGGACTCCGTCATTGTACCGGAAGCGGGGGCGGGTGGGGGAGTGCGGCCACCCGCCCAATTCATTGTGGGGAGCCGTTCCGCGACCGAGCAAGAAGAAAGCCCCGCCTTTCGGCGGGGCCTCTTCGTCTTGCCGGGGTGGCTAGGACTGCTTGGTGGAATCGGCTGGCTTGGATGCCTTTCGGCGTCCGGCCTCTTTGCCGTTTTTCCAGGATTCGCGCGCTACGGCTTTGAGGGCTTCATAGATGACCTCGATACCGGATCGGAATTATCCACTTCACAGGCCTGGTCGTAAACCTCTTTCGCTTTGGGGCGAAGAGCGTCCAGGTAGTTCGGCTTCTCCGATGCGTTATTGCTTTGCATAGGGTTGACCTTTCCCGATTATGAATTAGTTCGGCGAGTTCGACCTTTCTCGCCTCTGGGCACGAAGTGGGTGAGGGGGCACCCCGAGGTCAAGGTGGAGCGCGCAGCGTCTACCTTGAGGGAGCGGAGGGGGAGTCCTCGCCATGCTGGAAGTGACAGGCGAGGAAGGTAAGTCTCAGCGGAACGGCTGGGGGACCGGAGCCGCCGCCGCGGCTCCGGCCGGATCAAATCGCGGCCGATCACGGCGTGACGGCCGCGGGCGCCGGTTCACAGCAAGTGCTCGCGTGTTCGCTCGCTGAACCGTGCGCCTATTGACAGCTTTTCGATTTTGCCGTTAGGTATAGATACCCACCCCTTTTCTTTTCATTCCCGAATCGACGAAGGGGACAAGTGTGTCCAGACGGCAAGTAACCAGGAGGGTATTCAGATGGGCGATGGAAGCGATCATGCGGATATCGCGCGATTCATGCGATCGGCGGAAGGGCAAGCGTATCTGAGCGGGATGGCGGGCGCGTTGACGGGACGGCGAATCGAGGGCGTCTTGTTCGAGAACGCGACGCACCACCTCTCAACCGTGCTGCGGCTCGATGACGGCCGTACGTTCTCGATGGTGCAACCGGGACATGAAGCGGAAGTCCTGCGCAGCCAATTCGGTAGGGCCATCCAGGAGGAATACTACCGGGAGTATCCCGAACGGAGAGGCTGCGATGAGTGAAGAAACCGTGGAGGTGAATGCGAAACGTGAGCTTCCCCCGGGAAATCGTCTTCCAAGGGTAACGTAGAATGGACGTTAACTTTGGAGGGTGGACGGATGAAGGTAGCGCGGCAGGAATACACGGTGGAATTTAAGTCCCTGGCGGTTGGTCGGGTGAAGGAAGGGTTGAGCGTGGGTGCGGCCGCCAAGGAATTGGGCTTGGTCGAGCAGACGCTGCGTAACTGGGTGAAATGGAGCTGTTGAAAAAGCCGGCGGCGGGATGCGAACCCGGTGGAATCGTGCTTTCGACCACCCAAAACGTCAATGAATTCAGAAACGAGTTGTCACGAATAGCGACGCGGCACGCCGATTCGACCTTTTTCAACAGCTCCGAAATCGGCTGCTGCGGGAACGCTCAATGGGGCCGGAGCCAGGCCGGTCACGCCGGAGCAGATGGAGCTCTCGCGGCTGCGGGCGGACAATGTGCGGCTGCGGCGGGAGGTCGAGATCCTAAAAAAAGCGACGGCGTATTTCGCAAAGGGTGCGCTGTGAAATACGCCTGGATGGATCGGCATCGCCAGACCTTTGCGTTGGCCGAGATGTGCACCGTGTTGAAGGTGAGCATCAGCGGCTACCGCGCCTGGCAACGCGGGGGCCGGGTGGAGCGCAAGCGATTGACGGATGCGCAACTGCTGGCGCTGATCCGCGCCATTCACGTCCAGTTCAAAGGCGCGTATGGCAGCCCCCGCATGGTTAGAGAACTGCGGCGCCGGGGAATGGCGGCCTCCAAAGCGCGCGTGGAGCGGCTGATGCGCCACCACGGCATCCGGGCGCGGCACAAGCGGCGCTACAAAGCCACGACGGACTCCACGCACCGCCTGCCCGTGGCGGGCAACCTGCTGGACCGCCGCTTCAACCCGTCTGCGCCCAACCGGGTATGGACCTCCGACATCACCTACCTGTGGACCGACGAGGGCTGGTTGTACCTGGCCGTCGTGCTCGACCTGTTCAACCGCGAAGTGATCGGCTGGTCGATCCAGCCGCGGATGACGGCAGACCTCGCGACCAACGCGCTGACGATGGCGTGGTTCCGCCGCAAGCCCGCCCCCGGCCTGCTGCACCACTCCGACCGCGGCAGCCAATACGCCAGCCAAGCGTTTCAGGACAAGCTGGCCGCCTACGCCATGACCTGCTCCATGAGCCGAAGAGGAAACTGCTGGGACAATGCACCCACCGAGAGCTTCTTCAACAGCCTGAAAAACGAACGCGTGCACGCCACCCGCTACACCACCCGCGACCATGCCCGGGCCGACCTATTCGACTACATCGAAGCCTTCTACAACCGAAGGCGACTACACTCCACCCTCGGCTACAAATCGCCCACCCAGTTCATGAACGACTGGCTCAGCGCTCACCATCACGAAAAACAGGTAGTATGAACAACACCCCTTGGAAGACGAATTACAGAGGGAATCTCACATTTTTCCGGAAATGGGCATGGAAGCGACCTACACCGCCTACTCCCAGCCGCCGAATTCGCTGAACGTTTCCGATTTCAGCGGGATGGGCGTGGTGAAGAATGGCGCCACGGACGGGGTCGCGTGGGAAATCAATCCCTTCCAGGGAAACACCAAGACCGCGGGCGCGCGGCCGGACGAGATTTTTCCCTTCATCAACCTCGACCTGATCGCGGGCACGGCCAAGACGCTGGGCGAGGAGGACCTCGAGGGCAAGCTGGCGTACAAGGTCGAGTTTCAGATGCCGGACGGCGGTCCCATCGTGGTTTTTCTTTGACAAGGAATCCGGCCTGGTCGCTGCGAGTGACAACACGAACGGCGACGGCACCACCACCCGCTCGTCGTTCAGCGATTACAAGAAGGTCGGCGACCTGATGATACCCCACAGCATCAAGCAGACCGGGGGAGAGTTGGCGCTCGTGATCAATTCCGAAAGCGTCGAGTTGAACGCCTAAATCCCCGCGGGGACCTTTGACTTGCCGGAAGAGATCAAGGCGCTACCGTAGCCCTCGTCGATATATTGCATGCGCGGCCCACCGCCCACTTCGGCGCAACGCGGCGCTCGCCAAAGCATAATGACAAACGTGCGGACACGAATCTTGGTCACGCCGATCGTTGCATGTCTCGCCCTAGCGGGGCTCTGTGCCGCCGCGGCGGAGCAACACGTCTCCGCCGCGCTCGTTTCCGATCGCGAGAAAATTGCGGCGGGCGATACGTTTCGCGTCGGCATCTTGTTCAAAATCCCCGACCGCGGCCACATCTACTGGTTGAATCCCGGGGATTCGGGTCTGCCCACTTCGGTCGAATGGTCGCTGCCCGGCGGATTTGAAGTGGGGGATTTGTCGTGGGCGGCGCCGGCGGCGCTGTACGACGGCGTGTTGGACGAGACCTCCTTCGGCTACGAGCACGAGGTGCTGCTTTTTTCCGAAGTCCGCGCGCCGAAAATACTCCCCGCCGGGGCCCCGGTCCCGATCGTAGCGAAGGCGAGCTGGCTGGTTTGCCTCGCGGACGGCATGTGCGTGCCAGAGCGGACCGAGCTAGGAATCGAGCTGATCGCCGCGGGGACCTCCGCGGCCGGGGCTTCGGCGCCGCTCTTCGACGCCTACGCCGAGCGCACGCCGCGCGTAGCTGCGCGGCTCACCGTCCCGCTGAAGGTCGAGACTCGTGCGGGCGCGGCGGCCTCCATCCACGTGCATCTCGGCGATCCGTGGGTCATCGACACCGCCGCCATCGCCGAGGCCGTATTTTTCCCCATTTCCGGCGGCGCTTGGCGCGCCACGCCTGATCCCGTCGACGGACACACCTTGAAATTTGAACCGTTGAAATCCATAGACGGCGCGCCGTCCGGCGCACTACGATTACCCGTGGTGAACGCAGGCGGCGAACGGCGCACCGTCTATGTGCGCGTGGGGGGGTGAGCGGATGGCCGGAGTGGCGAAACGCCTCGTACGGTCTATGTTGGGGGCCGTGTTGCTGGGCTTTGGCCCTGTGGCGGCTGCGCAGCCCGCGGAGGCCCCGGATTCCATGCAGGGGACCGTCAAGGTGGGCGACAAGGCCCCCAGCTTTGCGCTGAAGGACCAGAGCGGCCAGGAGCGTACGCTGGAGAGCTTGCTGGACGCCGACGGCCACCTCGCGCTCGTGTTTTATCGCTCGGCCGATTGGTGACCCTACTGCAAGCGGCAACTGGTCCAGTTGCACAAAGATACAGCGAAGCTAAACGAAGCCGGGATCAAGGTCGCTGGGATTAGCTACGACTCCGTCGAGATTCTGAAAGCGTTTTCGGACAAAAACACGCTCGAATTCCCCCTCCTGTCCGACGCCGGTAGCAAGACGATCGACGCCTACGGCATCCGCAACAAGGACATGGACGGCAAGTTGTATGGCAAGAAACCGCTGACCGGCGTCCCGCACCCGGGGGCCTATCTCGTCGACAAGGGCGGCGTCGTCCGCGCGAGGCTTTTTCTCGAAAAGTACCAGGAGCGCCACTCCGCCGACGCCCTCATCGAAGCAGCGAATGCAGCCAAGGCAAAATAGCGCTGGTTCTCCGCCGCGACTTCCGCGGGTCCGATGCCAATCGAGCGCGCCCGGAAGTCCGCTTCACATCCGCGATCGGGCTTATTTTACGGGCGCGTTCGCAGCGGCGCAGCCCCTGACCCCGGGCGGCGCGATCTCTCGCGAAAAGATCCGCCGCGCGGTCGCCTGATCCCATGAAGCGGCGAGCGTAAAGCTGTGGATCCGGTGTCGCGATCCGCTCCTCGGCGCTCGCCGAGAGGCGCTCCGGAGAAAAATCTCGCGCGCGCGAAAAATTTCTATTGCAATGTGACCCGAAGGTGTGCACAATGTGGCGCTCGCTCGGGGAAAGTTCGGCGGGCGGCGGGCGGCGCAAGGGGGCAACTGAATAAAATCGCCGCGGTAAGTGTATCAACTTAAGTAGGCTCAATGACCCTGACATGAGGGGTCTGAAGTTTGAGTATGTGCGGCTCCTTTTTTGCGGGAGGGTATATGAATTGCACAAGGGCAGGCATCTCCTCGTCGACTGCTGGGACGTAGACCGCGAAACTTGTCTCGACGACAAGCGCGTACTCTCGGCAATGGCTCGCGCGGCTGAACGCGCGGGCGCAACGGTGATTTCCCAAGTTCGCTACAAGTTCGGACACGATTCTCCCCCCGGCTTTGCTGCGGTGATCATGCTCGATGAGAGCCACTGTTCCGCGCACAGCTACGCCGATCTCGGGTTGATCGCGATGGACGTGTTCACGTGCGGCAGCACCAATCCGCGCACCGTCCTGCGATACATCCAAGAGGAGCTCGATCTGGGGACCGTCAACGTCCGAGAGTTCAAGCGCTTCCCCGTCGGCGCCGCCCGGCCTCTATTGGCCGAAGCGATGGCTGTCGGAGCGAAGTGACGCATCCCCAAGAAGATCGTCCAGCCCGCGCGCTGCACGACGGTAGAAGCGACAACCTGACGCCACTCGAATCGCTCGACGTGTCTCAGATCAAGTCCTTCTCCGATCTCGTGCACGCGATGGGCAAGACGGCCTTCAGCGGCCGGCAACTCGGCCGCGCGCTCGATGTGCTGACGGCGATGGCCAAAGATCCCGACTGCGTCGTAGTCCTGACGCTGTCCGGCGCGATGACCGTCGCCAAGCAAGGCAGCATCATCTGCGAACTGATCGAACGCGGCGTGGTAAACGCCGTCGTATCCACGGGCGCTCTCATGGCCCACGGCCTCTCCGAGGCCGTGGGCCTTACGCATTACGCCATCGAGCCCGACTCGGACGACAAAGAACTCTTCGACAAAGGCTACAACCGCATCTACGACACGGTCGAGATGGAAGCCAACCTCAACGAGGTGGCCGAAGTCGTCGCCAAGGTCCTCGAGACCGTCACTCCCGAAGACGGCGTGTGGTCCTCCGCAAGGTTCTGCCGCGCGGTCGGCCAGCACCTGCACAACGAAGGGCACGGCCGCGGCATCCTGAAAAGCGCCTACGAGAAAAAAGTCCCCGTCTTCATCCCCGCCTTCACCGACTCCGAAATCGGCCTAGACTTCTCCACCTGGGCCATGAAATCAGCGCTGAAGAAACAATCCGCCGCGTCCGTCGCCGCGAAATCATCCTCCGCGTCCCCGCACTCTCCCGTAGGGGCGGCCCCCAGTGGCCGCCCTCTGTCCACTGCGTCCACTCCGTCCAACAAAATGCTCGATCCCGACGACGTCTTCCAGGCGATCCCGCCCTACAACCCCTTCATCGATCTCCAGGAATACGCCCGGCTCATCGGCAAAGCCAAGACGCTGGGCATCTTCACCATCGGCGGCGGCGTCCCCAGAAACTGGGCCCAGCAAGTCGCCCCCTACTACGACATCACCGCCAACCGCCTCGACATCACCCTGCCCGGGCCCCGCTTCCGCTACGGCGTCCGCATCTGCCCCGAACCCGCCTTCTGGGGCGGCCTCTCCGGCTGCACCTACTCCGAAGGAATCTCCTGGGGAAAATTCATGCCCCACGACGAAGGCGGCCGCTTCGCCGAAGTCCACGCCGACGCCACCCTGGTCCTCCCACTACTCACCAAGGCGCTACTCGAAGAACTAGCGTAGGGCGGGTCTCGACCCGCCGACCAGATAGTAATTTATGGTCAGAGAATTTGTGGCGCAGGCATCCTGCCTGCATCTCTTGACCTTCGAAACCCCAGCGTCCCCACCCTTCTTGTCATTCTGAGCGAACGCGAAGAATCTCGCTCTTCTCTTCGTCTGCGCGCCGCCCTTGGCGGACGTCCTTCGGCGGCATCGGCTTCCAGCCGACGCGGGAAGGTCGCCTTCCCTCGAGTTCGCGGATACCGTTTAGGCAGACTATACTCGGTCCATTACTGACTACTGCGACGAAACCCTGCGAGCGAGTGGAAGATGGCAAAGGCAGAACAGATCAAGTCTCTGATTCGCTCCCATTTCAGCAAAGAACCTGAACGCTTCTACACTATCGCGTTGCAGGTGGCGGCGTACGAAGCTGGACAGGGCCACGGGGCGTTAGCTCACGAAATTCGTGAACTGGTCGACAAAGCTCGTCGAGACGAGCGGGGTGTCATCGTAAAATTTCCTCGCGACATGCGAGGTCTCGTTGTAAGCGAAGAGCCTGCAACACCGAAGTCTTCACTGGTAGCACCCGATGCGCTGAAATGTCGCGTCGAACGGATTGTTCATGAGTATCGACAGCAACAGAAGTTGAAAGCGCACGGTCTGTCGCACCGCCGCAGGATTATGCTCATCGGCCCACCGGGAACAGGGAAAACGATGACTGCACGAATACTCGCTCACGAACTTCGATTGCCCATGTACACAATTCAAGTGGATCGGCTTGTGACGAAGTTTATGGGAGAAACAGGTGCGAAGTTGAGACAAGTGTTCGACCTGATGCAAGAAGACACCGGCGTGTATCTATTCGATGAATTCGATGCCATCGGCGGAGAACGTTCGATGGGAAACGATGTCGGAGAAATTCGTCGTGTCTTAAATTCCTTCTTGCAGTTCATCGAACAGGATTGCTCTGATAGCGTAATCGTCGCGGTGTCGAATAGCCCGAAGCTCTTGGACCGTGCATTGTTCCGGCGTTTCGACGATGTCCTGTATTACAAGCAACCAGAAGTTGACGAGCGAAGGCGACTTATACAAGACGTCCTTACTTCATTTTTGCCCGAAAAATTTGTATGGAAGTCGGTTTTGGCTGATAGCGCAGGACTGAGTCATGCCGAAATCGACCACGCTTGTCGTGACGCGATAAAACAAGTAATTCTTTCGGATAAGGAGAAGATCGACGCCCCTCTTCTTCGGAGACTGTTAAAGGAACGCCGGAGCGCCCACGCCCTAAGAAAGAGGCGATGAGGGATGCCTGGCGAACATTACACGCACATTTTCCTAGGCGGCCCTTCGAGTAGAAGGAATTTCACGAACCCACGTCGTGGAGGTTCGTCGCCCCGCATCCCCGCGCGAGATCGCGCTCGACATAGCGCCTATCTACAGCAGCGCCTTGAGCAGGCGTGGGATCTACAGGTTACCGAAGCCACGTCTACCGCCGCGATCCATGTAGAACGTCAAGGAACCTACATCGAATTCCTCAGCGAACCGGGTTTTGAACTTGTCGTACAAAGCCTCGAAGATCGAAGGTCAGGAATTCGATTGCAGAATGTCCGAGAAGTCAGAACGGGCGATTCAACGACGACGCTAGCGACTGTATACGTTCCAAATCAGAAACGCGCACACTTCCTTCGAAAGATTTTAGCCTATGCGAACGAGAATACAGGATCGAGTAAGCCGAAACATGAAAAATTGATTAACAGCGTTTCGGACATCCGTCGCGCGGTTTTGAAGTCTTTCTGGCGTTCAGAAGAATGGGCAGAGGCGCCTACCGAGCAACCAGACTGGGTCGAGGTCTGGTTGAGCGGCGATACCGAGGAAGTTATTTCTCGTTTTGGGTCAATTGCCAGAGTGCTTGAACTGGGCGTGGCTGACGACGTACTAAAGTTTCCAGAACGAACAGTCAAACTTGTCCGCGCGACACGACAACAATTAGAGCGGCTGATAGAGAACTCTGATGACATCGCCGAGTTTCGAATTGCTCGGCGCCTGGCTTCGTTTTTCATTGAATTGGAGAATCGTGACCAGATGGAGCATGTGCGAGACTTACTCGCACGATGCAGCTTTAACGATGACGCAAAAGTGGCGGTCTGTATTCTCGATACTGGAGTGAACAACGCCCACTTGCTCCTCAAACCAGTCTTGAACGGCGTTGATCTACATACGGCGAAACCGGAGTGGGGCACCCATGATCACCACGGACACGGCACACTTATGGCCGGGACGGTCGCATACGGCGATTTGTTGGCACTCTTGGGTTCGAGCGAACCGGTGCAGATTCACCATCGCCTTGAATCGGCTAAGATCCTGCCACCACCCACCGGACAAAACCCGAAGCGATTATGGGGATACTTCACCGCGCAAGGCCTCAGCCGAGCCGAAATCCAGGCTCCCGATCGTACGCGTGTCGCGTGTATGGCGATTACTTCCACCGATGATCGCGACCAGGGAAGGCCATCCTCTTGGTCGGGAGCGATTGACGAACTGGCGTCCGGGAGTGAAGACGATAAACAGCGGCTAATTATAGTCAGTGCGGGAAACGTCAGCGATTCCCGGAGTTGGCTGAACTATCCGAACGATAACCTGACGAACGAGGTGCACGATCCGGGACAGGCTTGGAACGCACTGACGGTCGGAGCCAGCACCGAGAAAACCTCGATCACAAATCCTGCGTTGTCCTCCTATACGGCCGTCGCTCGCTCGGGAGAGCTTTCCCCACACAGCTCGACTTCTGTTACTTGGTCGGCTCGTAGGTGGCCGATCAAACCAGAGGTTGTTTTCGAAGGAGGCAATGTCGCTGTTGGACCCAACGGTTCAGTTTTCGACACTGAGGATTTGACGCTGATCTCTACTTCGCACGATCCGCAAGTCGCCCAGTTTGCTCCTTTCTGTGCGACTAGTGCTGCAGCTGCGCAAGCGGCTTGGATGGCGGCCCAGATTCTATCTCGATATCCCTTAGCGTGGCCGGAAACGGTTCGAGCTCTGATTGTTCATTCAGCGGGTTGGACAAGCGCCATCAAGAGGCAATTCTTGCCGTCTGAACCAAATAAAGCTGACATCGCCCGTCTGCTGCGAATCTGCGGTTACGGTAAACCGGATCTCGAACGCGCCTTGTACTCCATGGCTCATTCATTGACGCTCATTTCTGAAACGACGCTTCAACCCTACGACAAGAAAGACGGACGTTACATAACAAGGGATATGCACCTGTACGAGCTTCCATGGCCAACCGACGTTCTAGCGGACTTAGGCGAATTGCAGGTTTCCATGCGAGTGACACTCTCGTATTTCGTTGAACCCGGCCCTGGAGAGATTGGATGGGAGGATCGCTATCGGTATGCGTCTCACGCCCTGCGATTTGACGTGAACGGGTCAGGAGAATCCAAGGATGAATTTGTGGGTCGCGTCAATACTCAAGCTCGGATAGATGGAGAACACCCAGGAACCGAAGGTGCAAGACGGAACTGGATCATCGGTGAAGCACGCAATGTTGGCTCAATCCACTCAGATATTTGGCAGGGAACTGCGGCAGACTTGGCCGGGTCAAATCTGGTCGCGGTCTACCCAGGAGTGGGATGGTGGCGAGAGCGACAGCACCTGAACAGATGGGATCGAAAGTGCCGCTACAGTTTGATTATATCGATTCACACGCCGGAGCAGAATATAGACGTGTACACTCCTGTTCTGAATCAAATTGGTGTGAAAACCACCGTTGATGTCGCTACTTCGTAGCGCCCCGTATGTTTCGTTTGCGATCTTTTTGTGTTCTCTGCCACGAAAGATGACCATTTATGTCAACAATTTTCACCTCATCCCACAACTCGCCGCCTCCCGCGCCAACCCGGCAAATTCTGCCTACCTTGTTTCGCACCTGCATTTATCGGCACGGATCGGCGACCCTTCGTTCCACGACCCATTGTTTCCCGGAGACTTTCCGCGTGTCGGCGCGACCCTTGTTCCGCACCTGGGTTTTCCGGTGTGCAACAGGTGGGACAATGTATAGGGAGTAGCGAGCGGGTAGCGGGTAGCTGGGAGCAGGTCAAGGGCGAGATCCTTCGCTCCGCTCAGGATGACAAAAAGGGGGGATGACAAAAGTGGGATGACAAGAGGAGGGTGACAGAAGGAGGATGACAGAAGGAGGATGTCAAAAAGGGGATGTCAAGAAGGAGACGACAAGAGAGGGATGACAAGAGGGGGATGACAAGGGGGGGATGACAAGGGGGGGATGACAAGAGGGGGATGACAAGACGGGAGCGGGGAGCAGACCAAGGACGGGCCTCCTTGCGTTCGCGATTTGAACGCAGGCCCAGCTCACTCGGAGAACGGAAGACGCGGAGGCGGTTATCGGTGTTCATCGGTGTCCATCGGTGGGCAACGCCCTTGGCCCTGATCTGCGACCATCTGCGACATTTGCGGACAGCCTTTGGGTCCCTTGCCGCCGGCGCGCGTGCGATTGATTGACCGCGGCGTCCCGCGTATATTCTGCCGGTACGCTGCCAAGGCGTCGAACCTGCGGTGGTTATCCGATTGACGATTGATACGAAAATCTACCAAACGCGCTTCGGCGAGGAAGAGTTCGGCGGGCGCATCGAGCTTTGGCGCGTCCTGTGCGACGATTGGTTTTCCCGGTTCATCCGCCCCAGCGACACGGTGTTGGACGTGGGGGCGGGCGCGTGCGAATTTATCAACAACATTCGGGCCGGGCGCAAGATCGCGATCGATCACAATCCTGACATGAAGAAGTTCGCGGCGCCGGGCGTCGAATGCATTATTGGTTCGTTCCAGGACGGCTTGGGGCAGGTCGCGCCGGACTCCGTCGACGTAGCGTTGGCGAGCAATGTGTTTGAGCACTTGGCCGACCGGCACGAGCTCTTCGAATGTCTTGCGGGCTGCCGGCGTGTCCTCAAGCCGGGCGGCAAGATGATCGTCATGCAGCCGAACTATCGCGCGGTGAAGGAAAGATTCTACGATTTCGCGGACCATTCCCTGCCGCTGACCGAAAAGGGAATGGCCGAGGCCTTGCAGTCGAATGGATTCACGATCGATTACTGCAAGGCGCGTTTCATCCCCTACACCACCAAGAGCCGATATCCGAACTGGCCAATTCTCGTTCGCCTCTATCTGCGGATCCCGCTGGCCCATTGGCTCCTGGGCGGGCAGATGTTTTTTGTCGCCTCCAAGAGCGCGGCCGGCGGCGCCGCCCGTGCGGTTGCCCACGGTGTGGACGGCTGAATCAAGGCTTGCCCCGATCGGAATGAATGAAGTCCTGCATCGAAACGGCCGGTGCTCTCTCGGGGTGAACGGCGCGAAGGCGATCTGTTCAGTGGTGCTGAACAAGGATGAACCACCTGTCGAATTGCCGGCGGCTTACTCGGTAGAGGTGCTGTTCCGGCCGGCGGCTATCTCCCCGCCTCGGCACGCCAAGCTCTTATGGTCACTGGCCGGCAGTGGGCCGGGTGGTGCGGAACAAATCCGGCTTGCGCTCGAAGGCAGGTTCATGGTGGTCCGCCGCCTCGAGGGCGCGGAGTGGATCGAGTCCACGCGCTTGCCGTTGTCCCTGGGGAATTGGAACTGGTGCGGCGTGGTTATCGACGGCGCGAGTGATGCGGTCGCGCGGGAGCGCGACCCTCCCTTGCGGATTCCGTCTTGCCTGTCAGTCGCCAGTGGTTGTGGTCGCCGGGCGCTTGCCCTTGAAGGGCAGCGTCATGACTTGTTTGTTGGAGTCGGCCTGATTTTCCATCACGCCGAGCTGGATTTTTCCGGTAAGCTCGCCCGTGGGCAATTGCGTGCCTTCGACGTGCATCGATTGGCCGCCTCCGCCCTGCGTGACCATTGTCGAGTCGAAGCTGAAGGCGTCGCCGTTCCAGTGGAGGTTCCAGAGGTTGCTCGTGAACATCAGCGGGCCGAAGGCGATGTACCACTTACCCGCCTGCGCGTCCCTGGGCATATACAGGCCCCAGGGCAGGCCCATCAGCCCGTCGTTCAGGAAGCTGTCCTGGGCCGGGTGCGCGGCGAGAATGGTCTGCACTTTCTGCGCGGGCGGCATCGACTTGGGGCGCACGCCCTCGACCGGCACGGACTCCATGAATCCGACGAACATTTCTTCGAGCGTCTGCTCGCGGTAATAGAGCGTCGCCGACGGGTCGGGATTTCGCGGATTGCCGGCGGAGTTGTCGTAGGCGAGCTCGACTTCAATCTTCGTGCCCGCCGGCATGATGAGATCGTCCACGGGCCGGTAGATCCACTGCCAGTTGTAATCGTACTTCGGCACGTTCAGCAGGATTTCGCTGCGGCCGTCGGGGTAATGCGCCGTGTATTTCGCCGACTTGCAGCGCACGTGCGCGTGCGGCGTGAAGGAGATGAGCCGGCTGTCCTGATCGAAAATATGGAAAGCGGTCTCGCGGTAGTCCGGATCGCCCGGCGGGACTACGATGCCGAGGTTCACGCCGAAATTGGTCGTGACTTTCTTCTGCATCTCGCCTTTGCCGTAGTGCAGGCCGACGCGTGTGGCGTCGGTGGTCTCCTCGCCGGAGAGGTGATAGTGCATCTGGAAGGTCATTACTTCGTTTTTCGCGAGCGTGCGGCCCATGCCCTCGGGGTAGACCGTCGGCTGCGCGCCGGCCACCCACACGCCGAAGTTCTCCGCGCCGGGTCCCGCCGCGCGCGTTGTCGTGCGCACGTCGTAGGCCGAATTGCCCATTTGCGCGTCGCCGATGAACGAGATGATGTGATGCACCACTTTGCGGTCGCCGGGCGCGAATTCAATCTGGCCGATCCAGTGGTCGGCATCCATGTTCAGCTCGATGACGTAGGTGGGGAAGATGTCCTCGCCCGAGGCGGGCAGCTTCACCGGCGGCAACTCGATGATGTAGTCCGGCGTGCCGAGTTCCCATTCCGGCGCGGGGCCGGTGACGAGCGGCGTGTCCTTGCCCTCGCCGCGCTTGGCTCCTTGATCGACCCACGCGATGAGCGTGTCGCGCTCCGCCTGCGTGAGGCTCATGTCGTTCTGCCACTTGCCGTGCGCGGGGTCCGGGCGCCACGGCGGCATCACGCCGTCGGCGATCGCCTGGCGAATCGACTTCGCCCAGGGCCGCGCTTCGTCGTAAGTCAGCAGCGACATCGGCGCAACGGAGCCCGGCTGATGACAGCGCACACAGCGCTGCGCAAGCACCGGCGCGACGTCCTTGGTGAAGGTGACGTCCGCTGCGCAGATTCCGGACGCCAGCAGAACGGAGAAAAGTAAAGGACGCATCATGATGAGTGTCTCCATGCGCAGAAGCGGGCCACAGTTTAACACCGCCGGCGAAGGTCAAGCCACATCGCCCACAGATTGCACAGATGTTCACAGATGGGACGGCGAACCGATGGGCTGACCATCTTCCCGCATCGGTCGCGCAGGAGCGCGACCCTCCCATCTGTGAACATCTGTGCAATCTGTGGGGAGGGGTTGCTATTGCCCCGAGCTACACGGTAGTTTCAGCGAATCATCCACGAATCGGGAGAGCACCATGGCTGAGCGGCATCCGGACGGGCAAGTGACTCGGGAAGTGCGCGGGAACATCCTGTTAATGGGATTCGACCGCGCGGAGAAGTACAACGGCCTGACGCCGAAAATGTTCGACGAGTTGACCGCGCTCTACAACGAACTCGACACGAGCGAGACGCTGCGCGTGGGGGTGCTCTTCGCGCACGGCAAACACTTCACCGCGGGCCTTGACCTGCCGAAGTTCGTCGAATACATGAAGAAGGGCGAGCGCAGCTACATGCGCGAGGGCCAGCCGGATGTATACGCGCTGCGCAAACGTTGCTCGAAGCCGATCGTCGTCGCGGTGCACGGCATCACCTACACGGCCGGCATCGAAATGATGCTCGCCGCGGACATCGCGATCGCCGCCAGCGATTGCCGCTTCTCGCAGCTCGAAGCCAAGCGCGGCATCATGGCGGGCGGCGGGGCGACCTTCCGTTTCGTCGAGCGGGGAGGCTGGGGCAACGCCATGTACCACCTGCTCACCTGCGACGAGTTCTCTGCACAAGAAGCTTATCGCTGCGGATTCGTGCAGGAGGTCGTCGAGCCGGGCAAGCAACTCGACCGAGCGATCGCGATCGCCGAACAGATCGCGCGCATGGCGCCGCTGGCGATTCGTGCGACCAAGTCCAACTCCGCGCGCTACCTGCGCGACGGCGAAGCGGCCTGCATCGGCGAGTTCGAAGGCATCCAGCGCCGCCTGAGCAACAGCGCCGACGCGGCAGAGGGCGTGCAGTCCTTCGTCGAGCGGCGGGATCCGCGGTTTCAGGGGAAGTAGAGGACATTGTCCGCAGATGACGCAGATGAACGCAGATTAGTTTTTTGAAATGTTTGAAGTTCTCTGCGTTCCTCTGCAGCTCTTCGCGCCCTCTGCGGTTAAGCAAGGATTGAACTAACACCGAGGACCCAACACGATGATCGGCGAAGTAACCCTTCCGCTCTGGGTTGTCGTGCTGCTCATCGCCACGACCCTGATCGCGCTGCTCGATCGGCTGTTTATGCCGAGCGTGCGATGGTTCGTGCGGCGGAGGGTGAATCGCGCGATTGACGAAGTTGGCGCGCGCCTGCGGATTTCGCTGCGGCCCTTTCAGCTCACGAAGCGGCAAGTCTTGCTGGATCGCCTCGTATACGACTCCGAAGTGATCGCGGCCATGCAGGCCTACGCGCAAGAACACGGCATACCGCGCGAGGTCGTGCAGGCGAAAGTCGTCACCTACGCGAAAGAAATCGTCCCGGCGTTTAATGCCTACGTCTATTTTCGCGTTGGCTATTGGCTCGCCAAGAAAATCGCGCGCGTGCTCTACACCGTGCGCGTCGGCTTCCTCGATCCGCGCCGCCTGCAGGACGTCGGCTCCGAGGCCACCGTCGTCTTCGTCATGAACCACCGCAGCAACATGGACTATATCCTGGTGTCGCACCTCGTCGCGCGCAGCTCCGCGCTGAGCTACGCCGCCGGCGAGTGGGCGCGCGTGTGGCCGCTGGAGACGCTGGTGCGCGCGATGGGCGCGTTCTTCGTGCGCCGCAACTCGCAGGACCCGCTCTACCGCAAAGTGCTCGAGCGCTACATCCACATGGCGACCGACGAGGGCGTGTGCCAGGCGGTGTTCCTCGAGGGCGGGCTGAGCCACGACGGATTTCTGCGGGCGCCCAAGCTCGGCGTGCTCGATTACATGCTGCGCAACTACGACCTCGAGCGCCAGCGCGACATCGTCTTCGTGCCGATCGGCATTAACTACGACCGCATCATTGAAGACAAGAGCCTGCTGCGCCGGCGCGATCCGAATGCGCCCAAGCGCAGCCGCTGGTTCATGTACCGCACCTTCTTCCGGTTCTGGCGCAAGAACATGGCGCTCACGCTCGACGAGCGCCGCAAGCGCTTCGGCTACGCGAGCGTGAATTTCGGCCGGCCGCTCCCGCTCAAGGCGTATTGCGTCGAGCGCGGGATCGCGCTGCACAAGATGGAGCGTTCGGAGCGCTTCGCCGAGATCCAAAAACTCGCGGCCGATCTGATGGGGCGCGTGGCGCAGGTCGTGCCGATTCTCCCCGCGCCGCTGGTATCGACTGTCTTCCTCGCGGCGCCTGAGGAATGGCTGGACAGCTTCGAGGTCAAGCGCCGCGTGCACGACTTGATCCGCGCGTTGCAATCCAACGGCGCACCGATCCGCGCGAACGAGGTCCCCAAGGAGCGCACCATCCAGCGCGCAATCGACATGCTTCGCTACCGCGGCATGGTGAGCGAGGACAAGGGCCGCTACCGGCTGGATCCCGCTGCGCGCGAACTGACCGAGTTTTACGCGCACTCGATTGCGCACTGGACCGCTCCGAAAAACGGAACGACCTCGTAGGGGCGGCCCCCTGTAGCCGCCCTGCTTCGGAGGATTGCGCGGCTTTCATTAGAGGGCGACCACGGGGGGTCGCCCCTACGCCGCGGGGACGGATCGCGCGCCCAAGCAGTATCGCGTTTGGCTTTGATTAAACTTCTCGATTGCGCACTGGACCGCTCCGAAAAACGGAACGACCTCGTAGGGGCGGCCCCCGGTGGCCGCCCTGCTTCGGAGGATTGCGCGGCTTTCATTAGAGGGCGACCACGGGGGGTCGCCCCTACGCCCTGGGAGGGATCGCGCGCTCAAGCAGTGTCGCGTTGGGCTTGGCGTAACCTTCGATGGTGTCAGAGGTTGCGATGCACCGAAGGTCGCCCGGAGCTTCGACGCGCCGTTGGTGTTTAAGTCTATAGTGCGGCTATACTTACGCCGTAAGGCTGCGACTAAAAGGACATTCGCCAACCCGTTGGGCTGTAAGACGTTCCGACCGCTGACCGTTCCATATATTATAGAGCGAACGGCAAACGGCAGCATCTCGGAGTCGTGCGCCCGGCTGGCCAGCGTCGGCAGGTGAGCATGAAGCAGGGCACACGACTCCAGGAATCTACGGCCGAAATCGAGCAGCTACTCGCTGCGTACCAGGGGCCGTTGATCCGTTACGCGTACCGGCTGGTTCATGACCGGCAGGTCGCGGAGGACGTCGTGCAGGAGGCCTTCCTGCGCTTCGTGCGCCGCCCGCTCGAATACGGCGAGCCGCGCCAGCGCGTCGCGTGGTTTTACCGGGTCATCCACAATTTGTGCGTGGACTGGCTCAAGCGCGAGACGAAACGCTTGGACATCTACGAGCGGATTCGGCGGCACTCGACGGAGAGTGAAACGCCCACGGGCGTGATTTCGTTGGACCGGTGGCAGTACCTCGAAGGGATGCTGGGCCGGTTGAACGAGAAACAGAAACACGTGATGTTGCTCTTCTTTCAGGAAGGGCTGAGTTACAAGGAGATCGCGGAGGTCACCGGTTTTTCGATGTCGAACGTCGGGATGTTACTTCACCGCGGGCTCAAGAAAATGCGCGACATGATGGACGCCGAAGGGCGCACGATGGACACATGAGCGATCGGGAAACATACCGCGGCCAGTTCGCGGCGTATTTCGCGGGACAGCTTTCCGCGGAGGGCGCGGCGGCGCTGGAGTCCGCCTTGTCGCGCGACGCCGTGCTCGCGCGCGAAGCGGAGGCCCTACGTCCGATCGCCGCGGAACTCGTCCGCGAGTCCGGCCCGGATTCCGCGGATTTCCGGCTCAGCTCCGATCGGCTTGCGCTCATTCGCGCGGCGGCCACGGGGCGGATTGTGGAGTTTCCCGGCGCGGTGGCGGTCCGCTCCTCTCGCGCGCGGGTGTTTACCTTGCGCCGATTTGTGCCGGCGCTCGCGGCTGCGGCCGCCGTCGTCATCGGCGCCATGGCGGGATTTAGCTCCGGCCGCGAACGATTCGACACCGTCGACCGGACCTGGCAAGTGGCCAAGCGCGAGGCGCCCGCCGCGGACGACGCCGATTCCTCGCATTACTATCCTCCCGCTTACGGTCTTGATCACTACACGTCGTGGCCCTCGCACCGGCCGTCCGCAGTCGGGTTCGCATCGTCCGCGCCGGCCAACTACGGCATCCCCGGCCCACGTCCGGCGTATTTGATCCGCGGAGAGACCTTGCTCCTGTTATGAAGCGAGCCCTGCCGTGGGTCGCTGTTGCGTTTTTCGTGGCCTTCTATGTCGCCCAGTCGATCGGGCATCAACACGAACGCAGACTCGAAACGATCGAAGGCCGCCGAGCGGGATATCTGGAGCCGGTGGATGGACACTCTGACTTTCGGCAAGAGGTGGAAACATCTCGCTAAGGTGTTTCAGCATAAGCCTTTAGGCAATTCCTGGTACGATCGCGACTTCTCCGGCGAACTCCGAAAAATCGGCGTGTGATACCGCGTCTACACGGGACGTTTTACACACGGTTGGACTGTGTTCGCGCTGCGGAGCAACACGGATTCAGCGTTTCTAACGCAATGGGCGGGCGTTTCCGCCGAACCAAGGGAGGAGTCACTGTGATGAAGCTACGAGGGATGGCCGTGGTTGCGGCCGGGCTGTTGATGTGCGCGCCGGGGTTTGCGGCGAGCATCAGCGGCAAGGTGGTGGATGGTTCGGGCAAGGCGATGGGCGGCGTGACCGTCTCGGCCTTTGACCCGGAGCGTGAGATGAGCGTGTCGGTGTTCAGTCAGCCGGACGGTTCGTTCAAGATCGACGGGCTGCGCGACGCGACCTTCAATGTGCGCGGGCGTTTGCTCGGACAGTTGGACACGATGAAGGAAGGCGTCAAGCCGGGCGCGTCGGGCGTGGCGCTGGCGATGGCGCCGGCGACGG
>JBCLBO010000058.1:0-20525 GCA_038916785.1 Candidatus Hydrogenedentales bacterium
CGCGGTTGCCCTTGACCGTCATTGAGAGGAGCGCGCTTGCCCCCACGTCATTGCGAGGAGCGCGTTTGCGACGAAGCAATCTCGTTAACCGAAGACTCCTACGATCCAAGAGACGCATCGGACCCGAATCCCTGTGAGTGGTGAACCATTTCAACAGAGCAAAAAAAGTCCGAATCGCCGACACCACTCTCAGGCAATCGCGTGTATACCGCGCCGGAACTACCTCATCTGTCATTCTGAACGGAGTGAAGAATCTCCCCGTCGGCCGGCCCAGCCACATCCCGCCAATCGGAAGCGATCGGTTCTTCGTTCTCTTCGTTACCTCCTGTTAAATGCTCTTAGTGGCTTTCATGGTCGATGTCCTCCAGGGATGGTTCGGGTGCGGCGCGCGGATTCACAACTTCCGGATCCGCGCTCACGAGCCGCGCAGTTGTTCCCTCCGGCGCCTTGTACCACCCGGGATCGGAGTAGTCGCCGGGCTTCTGATCGGCGCGAACCTTGAACACGGTGAACATGCCGCCCATCTCGATGGGACCATACGGGCCCTCGCCGGTCATCATCGGCAGCGTGTTCTCGGGGCCGGGCATGTGGCCCATGGCGACGTGCTTGCCGTGCTCGGCCATGCCACTCTCGCCCATGGCCATGTAGCCGGGCACGAGCTTGCGGATGCGTTCTTCGACGTCTTTCTGGCTGACGCCGAGCATGTTCGGCACGTTGTGGCCCATCGGACCCATCGTGTGGTGCGACTTGTGGCAATGGATTGCCCAATCGCCAGGGTTGTCCGCAACGAACTCGATGTCGTGCGTCGTGCCGACGGGCACGTTCACCGTGGTCATCGGCCATTGCGCGGAGGCGGGGATGGGTCCACCATCGGTTGCCGTCTGCTTGAACGAGTAGCCATGCAGGTGGATCGGGTGCTCGTCCATGCTCAAGTTGCCGATGCGGATGCGCACGCGCTCGCCAAGGCGCGCCACCGGCATCTCGATCGCGGGGAAGACCTTGCTGTTGAAGGAGAAGATATTGAAATCGAGCATGACCGACGGATCCGAGCGTCGAGTGCCCGGATGCACGGCCCACATGTGCGTGATGAAGGCGTAGTCGCGGTCCGGCGGCGGCGTGGCGGGCGCTTTTGGATGGATGATGAAGAGCCCCATCATGCCGGCGGCGATCTGCACCATCTCGTCCGCGTGCGGGTGGTACATCTGCGTACCGTGCTGTTTCAGCGTGAACTCGTAGACATAGGTCTCGCCGGGCTTTATTTGTGGATGGCTGAGCCCGCCGACGCCGTCCATGCCGCTCGGCAGAATGACGCCGTGCCAGTGGATGGTCGTGTGCTCGGGCAGTTTGTTGGTCACGAAGATGCGTACGCGATCGCCCTCGACCGCCTCGATGGTCGGGCCGGGTGACTGGCCGTTGTAACCCCAGCACGGGCCTGTCATGCCCGGCGCCCACTCGTGTTCGATTTCCTCGGCGACGAGGCGGAAGACCTTCACGCCGTTCTCCGTCGTGTAAGGCAGCGTAGTGCCGTTTAGTGTGCGCACGGGTGTATATCCGTGCGCGACGGGCGCGGTGTCGGCGGCGGCGCTGGCCTCGTGCGCGACGGGCGCGGTGTCGGCGCTGGCCTCGCGCGCGACGGGCGCGGTGTCGGCGGCGGCGCTGGCCTCGCGCGCGGCGAGGAGCGCCGCTGCGCCGGGGAGCGCGAAGGCCGCGCCGGTGAGTAGTTTGCGTCGGGATATCATGGTTTATTTCTCCTCGTGGTCGTGTTGTTCGCGTGTTGCATCCGATGGCGGTGCTACAGGCGCGATAACTATAGGAGGCGCTTCGTCACCCGCCGGAAGCGGTCCGGCCATGGCGCGTTCGAGTTGGGTGCGCGCGAGCCAATAGTCAAGCCGGGCGCGCACGGCCCCGCGCTGCGCTTCCAGCTCGATCCGCTTGGCGTTGAGCAGGTCGTATACGCCAAGCAGCATGGCGTTGAAGTGGAGCTGGGTTTCCTCGAGCAGATCGCGGTGCAGCGGAAGGAGCTCGGTGTCGTAAGCGGCCGCGCGGTCGGCGGCCGATTGCAACGCGGCAGCCAGTGTCCGAACTTCCGCGCGCGCGCGACTCTGCGCGGCGTCGCGTTCCGCGCGCGCCAGCTCCACGAGCGACTCGAATCGGAGCACGTTGCCGCGCTTGCGATCGAAGAGCGGCAACTGTATGTCGAGACTCGGCCCGACGAACCAGTCGCCCTCGGCTTCCCGGTCGGCGCCGACACCGACGTCGAGCAGGGGGATAAAGCGGAATCGCTTCGCGAGACGGAGGCCGTGCTCCGCTGCCTGCACGCGATGCTCGGCCGCTGCCAGGTCGAGACGCTTGGCGAGGGCTTCCGTTTCGAGCGCTTCGGGATCGATGCCGGTCTCCGCGGGCGCCGGCCATCTGGGCATCAGCATCCACTGTGGATCGCCGGGCTGCAAGCCGAGCACGCGCCGGAGTTCCTGTTCCTTGGCCACGGCGCGGGCCTCGAGTTCGCGGTGTTCGAGGCGCGTGCTCACTTCGAGCGTTTCGTGCGAGAGGCGTTCGAGCCGGCTCAGGTTGCCCGCGTCGTATTGCCGCCGCGCGAGATCGGCCGCCGCGGCGGCGGCCTCGTGGGACGTCGCCACGATGACCAGTTCTTGTTGCGCGGCGACCGCTTCGTACCACGCGGCGCGCACCTCGGCGATCAACGCGAGGAGATGATCGGCGGCGAGCAGCTTCGCCCGCTCGAAGTTCTGCGTCTCGATCTTCCGGCGGAGCGGTAACATGATCGCGTCGAGCAATGGGAATGCGCCGTCCAGCTCCGACAGCGTGCCCGAGGCTGGACCCGCGCCGAAGCGTACTATCGCGGAGAGGCTCGGATTCGGCAGCGTGCCCGCTTCGATGAGATCCGCGCGGCTGAGGCCGAGTTCAGCAAAGACAATCGCGAACTCCGGATTGCGCAGCAGCGCGATTTGGACCGCGGACTCCGGCGTCAGCGGCCCGTCGAGCAGCGCGGCGACCGCCGGTGCGGAGTCGCCGGTTTCGGGCCAGGTGACTTCGGCGCCGGCGCGTTCGCGCGCCTGGGCCTGCACATCGGCGGCGCCGAAGTCTTTGGGGACATGCGCGCAGCCGGCGAACGCTAAGGGCACGAACGCGAGCGTAACCATAGCGAATCCGCGGCGTGCCGAAGGCATACACGGCAATGCAAAAGTATTCATGGGAATCTTCCGATCGTGTTGAGGGCCGTTGAACGAGAACGCAGCGAGTCTGCGAAATACCCTGCAGGGCATTCCGCGCGCGGCTCCGGGCGCGAGCGCGCCTAGATCAGAAGGGAGTGGTGGACGATGAAGAGAGGCGCGCCGGGCGGCGACAGGTCGCCGTGAGTCCGTGGGCCGGAGTGCGCGAAATGCAGACGAGGCGCCGACTTTTCAGCCGACGTGATGAAATCATAACTTACGCCGGATCCAGCGCGAGCCTGGGCGGTAAACGGTTCTTCGCTCTTCGTACGCGACGGGGAATCCGCCAAACAGCAACATCCGGGACGAGGCGCAGTAGACATTTGCACAGATCCGCTCGGGCCCGGTTCTGGTCGCGCGCGCGCCAGCTTCGCCCCGTGGCAGGCGGGGAGCGTCGCAGCCGGTTTCGCCGCGAGCTCGGTTTTCTCCGCGCGCGTGGCATTGCACAAGGCCAGACACGGCGACGCATTTTGCAGCGCCAGCAACAAAGCAAGCGAAAGCGCGTAGACCCCTGTGCCCGCGCGTCTATGGAGCGTTGCAACCATCTTGGCAAGGATATCACGCCGCGCGCGACGTGGGCAAGGCGTTTCCGGATTGGCCCTCACCGCTGTGGAATAATGTGGAGTACAGGAGGCATTGCTGGTGACGAATTCGCCGACCGAGATACCCCGATCGCGCGTGTTCCTCACTGCCGACTGGCGGTACCTGGCGATGCTCAATTACGAGATCGATCCCGGCGTGCTGCGTCCCTTCGTTCCCGCCGGGACGGAATTGGATTCCTGGCAGGGGCGAACCTTCGTCAGCATGGTGGGTTTTTTGTTTCTCGACACGCGCGTGCTCGGCGTGCCGATTCCTTTTCACCGGAACTTCGAGGAAGTGAACCTCCGGTTCTATGTGCGGCGCGAAGTAGGCGGTGAACTGCGGCGCGCGGTCGTTTTTTTGAAGGAGTTCGTGCCGCGCCGCGCGATCGCGTGGACGGCGAATACGGTGTATGGGGAGAATTACGTCGCGCTGCCGATGACGCATGCCATTGAACGCGACTCCAGCAGGCGGCCTACGCGCGTCGAGTACTCCTGGCGATTTCGCGGGAGTGAGCACCGCATCGCCGTTTTCGTATCCGGCGATGCGCACGAGATCGCCGTGGGCAGCCAGGAAGAATTCATCACCGAACACTATTGGGGCTATGCGCGGCGCGCTGGTGGGACGACCGAGTATCAAGTCGAGCATCCGCGGTGGCGGGTGTGGAATGCGGCGGAATCGACGCTCGAGTATGACGTCGCTGCACTCTACGGTCCGGAATTCATCGAGGCGCTGGCGGACCGGCCGGCGTCCGCGATTCTTGTGGAGGGATCGCCGGTGGCGGTTTCGAAGGGAACCCGGCTCAGCGCGATTTAGATCAGTGTCACTGATTCCTTCCGGTGGACCGACGGGGAGATTCTTCGCTTCGCTGCCAAGAAAACGCTTCCGCCACGGTAGGGCGGTCATGACCCGCCCTACCGTGGCGGACGCCGGAGGCGACGCTGCCGAGGATGAAGTCTGCCAGGCCCTTGTGACCGTGGGTGGCCATCGCGATGAGGTCGCAACCTTCCTTAGCCGCGGCGCTGACGATTTGGCTGGCCGGATCTCCGCAAGCGAGGATGGCCGAAGCTTGGAATCTCGCGGCCGAGAGTTCGTCCTGGCGTTTTTGCAAGGTAGGCGCGTGCTTCGATATCCAAAACTTCATACCTGCCGAAGACTCTAAAACCGATTCGCCGAAATCGGCCGGGGCATCAACGGATCCATTTCCGCACCCAGAACGTCATCTGGTCGAGTAGCGTGACAATGGCGACGATGACTATCAGCAGCACGGCGACCTTCTCGTACTGAAACCCGCGGACGTACATCTGCACGTAATATCCGATACCGCCGGCGCCCACCAGGCCGAGGACGGTGGCGTCGCGGAAGTTCATTTCGAAGCGGTAGACCGTAAATGACACGACCTGCGGGACACACTGGGGGAAGAGTCCAAACCTGAGCGTCTGAAGCCACGTCGCCCCAGTCCCGCGCACGGCGTTGAGAATGCCCTTGTCGGCGGTCTCGAATTCTTCGCCGTAAAACTTGCCGAGCATCCCGATCGAGTGGAAGGCGATGGCGAGGGCGCCGGGGAACGGGCCGAGGCCCACCGCGGAGACGAAGATCAAGGCGACCACGATCAACGGAATGGCGCGGATGAAACCGAGCACCATCTTGATCGGATGCGAGATCCACGCCGGACTCACGTTCGTCGCCGCGAGGAAGCCCAATGGAAGTGACACAACGACGGCCAGGATGGTGCCGACGAGGGCGATGATCAGGGTTTCAACAACCGACTTCAATACGATCGTCGTCACACTCCAATCGGGGGGAACGAGCCGTCCGAAGAATTCCGCGAAGCGCGGCCCGGACGTGAACACGGCGCGGAAATCGAACTCGGCCCACCACGCCGCCGCGAAAATTCCGGCGCTAACGATCAAGGACGCGGAGAGCTGAAGGAGTAGCCTTCTCCGCGACTGATTTTGAAGTCGTGTCATGTATCGGTCCCTTCGCGTCCATCATGTCTTGCGGCAAGGTGTTGCGATACACCTTGTCTGAAGCCTCCTCGGTCAACCCTTCGGGCGGGCCGTTGTAGACAATCTTGCCGCCGGCCAATCCGACCAGCCGCGTCGCAAAACGCTTCGCCAGCGCCGGCTGGTGCAAACTGACAACCAGCGTCATGCCACGCCGTTCAACGCACTCGACCAGCAAATCGAGCGCGTCCTCGGCCAATTCGGGATCAAGCGCCGACACCGGTTCGTCCGCGAGGATCACTTCGGCCTCCTGCATGAGGGCGCGGGCGATCGCGGCGCGTTGCCGCTGACCCCCGCTGAGGGTTTCGACGCGCCGGTGCTCCAGTCCATCGAGTCCGACTTCGTTCAGGATGCGTTCGGCGTTTTCCCACTCGACCGTGGGGTACGATCCGAAGAGCGTTTTCCACGCCGGCAGATGCCCGAGCGCGCCGGTCAAGACGTTGTCAATCACGCGCATGCGGGGGACCAGGTGAAACTCCTGATCGATCATGGCGACGCGCCGCTGTACCGCGCGGCCTTCCGGCGATTCGTTCGCCGCCGCACGGTGTCCCAACACGCGCGCTTCGCCGGTGGTGGGTTTCACGCGGCCCTTGATCACGCGCATCAGCGTGGTTTTCCCCGAACCGCTGCGGCCCAGCAGGAATACACGCTCGCGCCGGTCCACACCCCAGTATTCGATGTCCAGTACGCACGCGCCGCCGTAAATCACGTGGACGCCGCGCAATTCGATCAGGCGGCGTGGCGCAAGTTCAGGGTTTGATAAAGCCATACTCTGCGGCCATTCTGCGCACGTCTGCAAAGGTCTCGTCGCTAATCGGCACGTAGCCGCTCACTCCGTAAAGATTCGTCAAGAGCTTGTGATTCGGGCCCTCGTCGTTCAGCGCGAGAAGCGCGTTTTTGAACTTTTCCTGGAGGGCCGTGTCAAGACCCTTACGCACGACGACGCAATGCGAAGGGATCGGCCGCGATTCACCGAGGACCATCATCTGGTCGCGCTCGTGGATGCGCAAAAGGTTTGATGAGTATTGGCTGACCCCCGCCGCGTCGACGAATTTGTTGTACACGGCGCGGATCGCCTGCTCGTCGCCGCCCGCAAAGTATATCTTCCTGAAGAATTCCTCCGGGGCGCCGGGAATGAGCTTTTGGTCCTTGAACACCGACAGCGGATACAGATAGCCGGACGAGGACAGCGGATCGGTGAACGCGATGCTCTTGCCTTTGAGGCCGCCGAGGGAATCGATGCCGCTGTCTTTGCGCACGAAGATGTGGGACGTGTACGTGTCCTTCCCGTAGTACAACTCACCGAGAAGCGGGATCGCCCCCGCTTCCCGGCGCGCGATGACGTACTGCAGCGGCCCCATGAAACCCGCGTCGGCGGAGTTGTTGCGAAGGGCCTCGACAATCCCCGCGTAATCCGTCGCCACGAACTTCTTCACCTTCATTCCGAGCGCGCCTTCGAGATACTGGATGACCGGCTCGACGTTCTCGGCGAGCTGGTCCGGATTCTGATACGCAATGAACACGATGCGGAATTCGTCCGCAGCGGCGGCCGGCAAAGCGGCGGCTAACGAGGCAACGGCGAGAATGACGGTATAGAGGGCACGTGTTCGCACAGGGATACTCCGTAGTTACTTCAGGTTTTCCGCGTTGTCTTCAAATAAGGCCCGGTATTCGGCCACAAGACGATCGGCGGTCGCGCGGTCGCCGGCCTGGTTGGCCACGTAGGCGTCTTCCATCAGGGCCGCGAGCTGGTCAAGCACGGGCAGCTGCGACTGGTCCTGCACGTCCCACTTGTGCGCGCCGATTTCCAGCGCGACTGTCTGGAACAACGCGTCGATCAATTCCGGTTTGCCGGCCTGTCTGAGATACTCATAGCTCGACAGGAAGAACTTGAACTCTTCCATCTCGGCTTCGAGGGTGAACATCGTGCCTTCCATTCCCTGGACGCCGTCGCCGACGCACTCCACGTAGGCCGTGAGATCGGCGATCTCATTCTCGCTGAGTTCAAGTTTGTACTGGCGGTCGAACCATTCCGTCACCGCGCGCAGAGTCGGCAGGCTGCCGTTGTGAAAATAGGGCGGCGTAAACTTGACGCCTAGAAGTGTCGGCGTGTCGAGGGCGCCGTCGAGCGCGTACTCTTCGCTGCGCGAGACCGACCCGATGTCGTGCCTCTCTCGATCAACGAAGTGTGTCTCAGGGCGGTGGCACGACGCGCAGCTCATCTCGTTCATCTGCGGAAACGGCTTGTTGAACAGGACCTCGCCGCGTTTGGCCGCGCCGGACGCGGACGCACGCAACGTACCGCCGGGATTGAGGTGTTCGTTCGGCAGGAAGTCGAATTCGAGCATGTACGCGATTATGCCGTCCAACATCGTCGGGTCGGGCTCGGGGCCGTTGAATTCATTCACGATCACGTTGCGCGAAAATTCGCGCAGCGAGGCGAACCGCCCGTTACGCCCGTAGGGCGCGAGGAAGCGCGCCCCGCGCAGGTCCGGAATATCCAGCGGATCGAAACTGGCGTTGTTCGCGTGGGGGGCGAAGAAACTGTTGCTCACGTCGAGGCCGCCCGCCACGGACGACAATCCGGGAATGACGAAGTTCGGATTCGTGATGCTCTTGTTGTGGCAGGTATTGCAGCTAATGCCGAGTGAGCGCGCGGGTTCGCCGAAGATGTACGGGCTGTCGAACGCCATGTCACCCAAGGCAATCAACACGGTCTCGCTCTCGTCGACGCCGCGCGTAGCCATGTTCAAAATCTGCCGCGGGCGCGGCAACTGCTTGTTGATGTTGTGGCCCGGCGGTAGTTTCGCGGGGACGGCGCGCGCCGCGTCAAAAGTCGCGCTGCGCGTGGGCAGCGGCTGCAGCGTGCCCCCGGACGGCGCCACGTAGCCGTCCATGAAATTGACGCGGACATAGTCCATGATCTTCTTCGATTCGGTGAAAAAAACCTCGCTATCGGCGAGCACCGCGCCGACGCCCGCGATTCCGGGCGCGCCCAACGCTCCGGAACACTCGAGCCACGCGATGCCCAAATGCTGGTACTGCTCCGGGTCGGTCGCCTGCACTTCGTGCTCGAACGCCGCCCAAATCTGGCGCGCGGCGTCGAAGGTCCGCTGCGCGGTGGTGTAGTCGCCGAGTTGTTTGCGCGCGGCTTCAAGGTGCAGGTTGATAATCTCGCCGACCGCGGCGGTCGATGCCTCGAATACGCCTTGCGCGGTCTGTTTGCGCATCGCGGGGGTTGGCAAGGAGATGCCCGCCTCGGCTTCGACCTTTTCGATTAGTGACGCGACCTCGTCCGCGTACGCCTTGCCGCGCGCCGCGTCCACGCGCGAGAATCCTGCCGTGATCGTCCCTGAATCCGTCCGCACCTGGTCCCACAACACCGGATTCAGGTTCAACATGAATACTGCGCGGCGGTAGGCCTCGGCGACGGGATGGAATTCCTCCGGCTTTACGATATGGGCGGACGCCGCGACGGAGAGCAAGACGAGCGGGACCACAAAGAGCGGCCCGCGCGCGCGGAGAGCGTGGAGAGATAGTGCTCGTATGTTCATCGTTGGTGACTCCTGCCTAGGCTGGCCGGGCAATTCTTCGGGCGCCTAGTCTACTTCCTATAAATTAACATACGTTAACTTAATAAAGCAAGTTAAATCTGGTTGCCCTGGACAAACCGCTGTAATGCACGGTATTTGGCGGCCGGGGCCCCTGGCCGGCGCGGTGGCGGGCCCGCCCATTGGGCGCGATCGTCGAAGCCGGCGGCGAGCAGACGCGCAGCATTCCAGCAGGGCGCTACACGGACGCGGTGACGGTGCGGTGGGTAGACCCGGGCGGCGCCTTGGACCAGCCGATCGCCTATACCGACCCCGAACCGCCCGCCGACGGCGACTACTACTACCTCCGCGTCACCCAGCTCGACGGACGCATGGCCTGGTCCAGCCCCTGGTGGGTCGGCGGAATTCCAGTGCGGTGAAGAGGACTACCGGCTTTGCAACCCGAATGGTCGTTGCTTCGATTTTATCGGGAGATTCAGAATCTCGTGGGTGGCGGCGGGCGTCCTCGCCCGCCTGAGGTCCGAGGACGGTCATCGTAGCTCGAGTTCACTACACCGGTATCGTCATAACATGAACTTCAGGGAGCATCGCCGTAATCTTCCGCATTGGCGTCTGCAACCGGGAGGGTCGCGCTCCCGCACGACCGAGGCGCGCACCGGGAGGGTCGCGCTCCCGCGCGACCGAGGCGCGCACCGCAGCCCAGAGGATCCGCACGAACAAAGTGCGTTTCGAAATCCCGTGATCCGCGCGGAAGAAACCCCTCCACCCGTCATTGCGAGGAGGGCCGGCGGCGGCGGATGTCCTTCTTGCCGCTGAAGTCCCCGGCGGCCCGACGCGGCAATCTCGTGCGCCGGACCGGCCCACATTCGCTAGGCAGCCGCTTGACGAGATCGCTTCGTCGCGATCACGCTCCTCGCGATGACGAATGTCGAGTCACGCAAGGACGGTGTTCGCCCCGCCCTTGAAAGCCCGCCGTTTATGCGCCATGCTGACGGAATCGTTGGCCACTGCCGAGGGCGCTCTCATGAAACTTCAACCTCTCTTCTCACTTGCACTGATGTTTGCGGCGGTCCAGGCCGCGGCCGAGGATGCGAAGTCCGTCTACGGCTTCACGCCACCCCGCGCCGCGGAGCAGCTCGATCGCGAGACCGCGTATGCGAAGTCGCTCAGCGCGAGCGGGCCGCTCGAATGGATGCAGCACATGACCGTGCGCCCGCACCATCTCGGATCCCCGCAGGCGAAGGCGAACGCGGAGTACATCGCGGAACTGTTCAAGTCCTGGGGATACGAGACGGAGATCGAGACCTACTACGTCCTCTTCCCGACACCGAAGGTGCGCCTACTCGAGCAGATCAAGCCGGTCGCATTCACGGCGTCGCTCACGGAGAACATCGTAGCGCAGGACTCCGCCGCCGACGCGCTGCGCAAGGAGGCGCTGCCGCCCTTCAACGCGTATTCGGCGGACGGCGACGTGACCGGCGCGCTGGTGTATGTGAACCAGGGCCTGCCCAAGGACTACGAAGTACTGGAGAAACGCGGGATCGACGTGAAGGGGAAGATCGTCATCGCGCGTTACGGCGGGTCGTGGCGCGGGATCAAGCCGCGCGTCGCCGCAGAGCACGGCGCGATCGGCTGTATCATTTACAACGACCCGCTCGAAGACGGCTACGCGCAGGGCGACCCCTATCCGACCGGCCCCTTCAAGCACGACACCGCCGTGCAGCGCGGGTCCGTGCTGGACAGCCCCACGCGTAACGGCGACCCGCTCACGCCGGGCCGCGGCGCGACGAAGAACGCCCGCCGCCTGAGCCGCGCGAAGGCGGAAACGCTGATGACGATCCCCGTTTTGCCGATCTCGCGCGCGGACGCAGAGCCGCTGTTGCGCACGCTGGACGGACCCGTCGCGCCGCAGGAATGGCGAGGCGCGCTGCCGATCACCTACAGGCTCGGGGGCGGCGGCGGCACGGTCGTGCGCCTCAAGGCCGAATTCAACTGGGATCTCGTG
Organism: Candidatus Hydrogenedentales bacterium; assembly: GCA_038916785.1. Taxonomy (GTDB): domain Bacteria; phylum Hydrogenedentota; class Hydrogenedentia; order Hydrogenedentales; genus VFKU01. Next base: position 11,369 of record JBCLBO010000058.1, read on the forward strand.
CCCTGCTACAACGTCATCGCGCGAATGAAAGGCAGCGAACGGCCCGGCGAGTGGGTGATCCGCGGGAACCATCACGACGCGTGGGTCATCGGCGCGCGCGATCCCATCAGCGGGCTCGTGGCGCTGCTCGAGCAGGCGCGCGCCTTTGGCGAATTGGCCAAGACCGGCTGGCGCCCGAAGCGCACGATGATCTTCTGCGCGTGGGACGGCGAAGAGCCGGGCCTGCTCGGCTCGACCGAGTGGGCCGAGGACCACGCCAAGGAACTGCGCGAGCACGCGGTCGCGTACATCAACAGCGACGGCAACTCGCCGGGCTTCCTTTTCGCCGGCGGCTCCCACACGCTGGAGACCACCGCGGCCGAAGTCGCGCAGTTGGTGAATGACCCGGTCACGGGCGTCAGTGTCGCCGAGCGCGCGCGCAGCGCCGCGCTCGTCGAGGGCACGCCGGAGCAAAAAAAATTGGCGAAGGATCGGGCCGACATCCGGCTCAGCGCGCTCGGCTCCGGCTCGGACTACACGCCTTTCTTGCAGCATCTCGGCGTCGCTTCGCTCAATCTCGGCTTCGGCGGGCACGGCGACGGCGGCGAATACCACACGGCCTTCGACACCTTCGACATGTATACGAAGTGGATCGACCCGAAGCTCGACTATGGCGTCGCGCTCGCCGACGTCGCCGGGCGAATCACGTTGCGGCTGCTCGACGCCGATGTGTCACCCTTCGATTTCACGAGCGCATCGGCGACCCTATCGAAATATGTAGACGAGGTGGTCGAGCTGGCCGACAAGACCCGCGAGGAGACGGAGGAATTCAACAAATACCTCGCCGAGGGCCGCTTCGCGCAGGCAAACGATCCCGCGCTGCCCTTCGTCGCGCCCAAGGCGAAGGATGCCGTGCCCCACCTGAATTTCGCGCCGCTGCTGAATGCCCGCGATCGGCTCGCGCAGGCTGCAAAGGACTACGCCGCCGCCGTGAAACCGGTGTTGGCGGGCGAGAAGGCCCTCGACGCAAAGCAACTCGCCGCGCTAGACAAAATTCTGAATCAGGCCGAACAGACCCTGCTCGCGCCAAAGGGCGGTCTCCCGCGCCGGCCGTGGTACCGGCATCTGATCTACGCGCCGGGTTTTTACACCGGATACGGCGTGAAGACCCTGCCGGGCGTACGCGAAGCCATCGAGGAGCGGAAGTGGACTGAGGCACAGGAGCAGATCGAGGCCGCTACGGCGGCGCTGCGGCGGTTCGCCGATGCCGCGGACGCGGCGACGGCGGAGATCGAGTAAGGACGCTTCAATTCCTTCTTCGTTTCCTTCGTGTCCTTCGTTGCCTTCTGTCCAGTCCCGTCAGTGCAAGGAGCGCGGTTGCGACGAAGCAATCTCAGCCGCTAGAGCGTTTTAACAAATCACCGATACGATCGGGACCAGAATCCTTTTAATTTTATTGCGGTTATCGGTGTCCATCTGTGTCTATCGGTGGATAATTTACGCTAGCCGCCCTCGCCCCGTGAGGACACTCGCCCTCCCAACGCCTGCCCTCCCGGATCTGGCCCTCCCGCGTCCTCTGCGTTGCGCTCCTTCGCGTCCTCTGCGGTTGAATGGGTTTGACCTGGGAGTGTGACTCCGCAGCGCGCGAAGAGGGCGCGCGGCAGCCATGCAATATCGGCCCGTGGGGTTAGGCCGGCGATTCGACCATCGTGCGCTTGGTGTCGCGCTTGCGATCTTCCGTGCCGAGGATCGCCTTGCGCACGCGCACGCTCTTGGGTGTCACTTCGACCAGTTCATCCAGCGCGACCCACTCGAGCGCGGCGTCCAGCCCCATCTTGCGCGGCACGTCGAGGCCCACGAACTGGTCCTTGCCCGCCGCGCGATGGTTGGTGAGCGCTTTGCGCTTGGTCGGATTGCAAATCAGGTCGTCCGGCCGGGAATTCTCGCCCACGATCATGCCCTCGTAGATCGGGTCCATCGGCGAGACGAACAGCGTGCCGCGCTGTTGCAGATTCTCCAGGCTGTAGCCGGTCGCGTCGCCCGAGCCGATGCTGATCATCGAGCCGCGCCGCCGCCCGATCACCTCGCCAGCGTAGGCGTCATAGCCGACGAAGCGCGAGGACATGATGCCCAGCCCGCGCGTGTCGGTGAGAAATTCGTTGCGGTATCCGATGAGCCCGCGCGTGGGGATGCGGAACTCGAGGCGCACGGAGCCCACGCCGCGGTTGCCTATATTTTTCAACATGCCCTTGCGCTGCGCGAGCTTGTCGATCACGACGCCTTGGTAGTCGATCGGCACGTCCACCGTGAGGTCTTCGACCGGTTCGAGCAGGCGGCCGTGGCGGTCACGGTGGGTGATCGTTTCCGGCGGCGACACGCACAATTCCATGCCCTCGCGGCGCATCTCTTCGATGAGAATCGCCAGGTGCAGCTCGCCGCGCCCGGAGACCTTATATCCATCGCCGCGGCCGATGCTCTCGACGCGCATGGCGACGTTCGTGCGCACTTCGCGTTGCAGGCGAATCTCGATTTGCCGCGCGGTCACCGCGTTGCCTTCCTTGCCCGCGAGCGGCCCGCTATTTACCAGGAACAGCATCGAGACCGTCGGCTCTTCGATGTCCAGCGGCGGCTGCGCGCAGTCCTTCAAGTCGGGGTGCGCGATCGTGTCGCCGATATCGATCGTGTCCGGCCCGGCGATCGTCACGATGTCGCCCGCGCTCACTTCGTCGACCGACTTCGAGTCGAGCCCTCGCGTCACCCACAGGTAGGTCGCCCGGTCCGGCTCGATGCCGGTCACGTCCCATTCCTCGCGGCGCGCGTCGTCCAGCGCGTGATAGTCCGTGTCCTTCCAGCGCGTGCTGATGCGCAGGAAGTTCTCGCCCTTCTTCAGCGTGCCCTGCAAGATGCGGCCCGTGCCCGTGCGGCCGATGTGGTCGCGCCAGCCCAGCGTGCTCACCTGCATCAGGAACGGCGCATCGACGTCGCCCTTCGGCGGCGCCACGCGCTCGATGATCGTCTCGAAGAGCGCCTCCATGCCCTCGTGCTTGTCCTTCTCGAGGTCGCGCACGAACCAGCCGTTCAGGCCGGAGCCGTACAAGATCGGAAAGTCGCATTGCTCATTCGTCGCGCCGAGTTCGACGAAAAGATCGAAGGTCTTGTCCAACGCGTCGTGCGGCTCGCAATTGAGCCGATCGACCTTGTTCACCAGCACCACCGGACGCAGGCCCAGGCGCAGCGCGCGCATCAGCACATAGCGCGTCTGCGGCATCGGGCCCTCGTTCGCGTCCACGAGCAACAGCACCGAATCCACCATCGAAAGGATGCGCTCGACCTCGCCGGAGAAATCCGCGTGGCCCGGCGTGTCGATAATATTGATCAGGTAGTCCTTCCACTCCACCGTGCAGTGCTTCGCGCGGATCGTAATGCCGCGCTCGCGCTCCAGGTCGTTGCTGTCCATGATCCGCACACCCATGTGCTGGTGCTCGCGGAAGGTATGCGCGGCGCGGAAGATACTGTCGATCAGCGTGGTCTTGCCGTGGTCGATGTGCGCGATGATCGCCAGGTTGCGAATCTTCTCAATGGACGACATGGGTGCTGCGTTTCCTTGTGGTGACTTGGGTGCCCGCAACGCGGGCAAGAGACTCCCGGGAAGGCCTCAAACTCTACACTATTTCTGGGGGATAGCTCAAGTTTTGTCCGCCCTCGACTCCAAATTGATACGCGCCCCTTTGGACTTCGGAAACGATAGCTGCCGTTTTCACTAAGCCAGCGTAGCTGGCGGCAAATCTCTCGCCAATTCATTCGAAGCACGCGCCCACCCCCATTGCGCATACAGAAAAAAACGGAACCCCGCCGCAACGACGCCCAGCCCCGCTGGGCTCAGTACAGCGGCAGCTAACGCTGCCGCAAGTCCAAAGTGTCTCGTATGCTAAATTAGCAAGCGATTGGATGGCCGCACTGTGTTGGAACGCTCACGAATCCTAGCATTACTCCTAACATTCGCCGCGTCGATTCCCGCGCGGGCCGGGGACGATATTTCGTCGCAGGCCTACGCGATCCTTCAGGCGCGCTGCCTCGAATGCCACGGCCTCGAGAAAAAACGCGGCGAACTGCGTCTCGATTCCCGCGAAGGCATACTCAAAGGCGGGGAATCCAAAGAACCCGCCATCCTCGCAGGCAAGGCTGACGACAGCGCGCTGTTCTATCGCATCAGCACGGATGACGAGAAGGAGCGCATGCCGTCGAAGGCGGACCCGCTCCCGGCCGCGGAAATCGCCGTGCTCAAAGCGTGGATCGACGCCGGCGCGCCCTGGCCGAAGGACGCGCCGGTTCCGGCCGACGCCCTGCCGCACTGGGCCTTCCAGCCGCCGGTCGAGCCTGCGCTCCCCGATGCGAAGAACGCCGGCGCGGTGGGGAATGCGCTCGATCGCTTCCTGGTCGCCGCGATGGAAAAAGCCGGGCTTGAGCCCGCGCCCGAGGCCGACAAACACACGCTCATGCGCCGCGCGTATCTGGAGCTTGCCGGTCTTCCGCCGCCGCCGGACGAAATCGCCGCCTTCGTGAAGGATCGGCGCGCGGACGCCTACGACCGTCTCGTCGATCGCTTGCTCGCTTCCCCGCATTACGGTGAGCGCCAAGCCCGCCGCTGGCTCGACGCCGCACGCTACGCCGACACCAACGGCTACGAAAAAGATCGCCCCCGCTCAATCTGGCCTTACCGCGACTGGGTGATCAACGCATTCAACGACAACACGCCTTACAACGAATTCATCGTCGAGCAGGTCGCCGGCGATTTGCTCCCGAACGCGACCGAGTCGCAAAAGGTCGCCACCGGTTTTCACCGCAACTCGATGTTCAACGAAGAGGGCGGCATCGACGCGGCCGAGGACTGGTACAAGCGCACGGTCGATCGCACGAACACGACCGCCTCCGTTTTCCTCGGCCTCACCATGCAATGCGCGCAATGCCACGATCACAAGTACGACCCGATCTCGCAGCGCGAGTATTACGCCTTCAGCGCCTTCATGAACGACTCCGGCGAAGCCAAGCTGCCCCTCCACGACGCGAAGATCGAAGCCGAGCGCGCGAAGGCGCTCACGGAAATCGCTAAACAAGAGGATGCGCTCGCGAAGCGGGTCTTCTCGGTGCCTGTGATACGCGCTGAATTTGAAACATGGGTGGTCGAGGCCCAAAGAAAGTCTTTGGGGTGGCAAGTACTCCGCCCCATACGGATCTACTCCAAGCAGGGCTCCACCATGAAGGTGCTCGATGACGGATCAGTTCTCGCTACAGGTGACGTGCCGAACGACGACGTCTACAGTCTCGAATACGGGATCGCAGGACCAAGCATCACAGGGATTCGTCTGGAGGTGCTCCCCGACGAGACTTTACCGGGAGGCGGTCCGGGTCGCGGGGAAGTTCTTGCGGATGGCGACTTCCTTCTGACTCGATTTGGCGGATACTCATTCAATGGCGACATCTCATTTCCACTCGAAATAGCGTCTGCGACGCAGGACTACGCGGCAAAGGACTTTGAGGCGTCAAAGGCGCTCGACGCACTCAGCGATACAGGATGGTCTGTGAAAGGTGCGACAGGAAAACCGCATCAAGCCGTTTTCGCCCTGGGGTTCAATGCGGGTGGGCCTGGACTGATGTTGGAGTTGGAGCAGGATTTTATACATCAACACGTTATCGGACGATTCCGTGTCTCTGTTACATCAAGCCCCGGGCCTGTCGTGGCTTCGGGTGTTCCTGCCGAGGTCGAATCCGCGCTGCTGAAGTCTCCCGAAACGCGTACATCAGCGAATGCCGCGCTCATCGAGCGGCACTACGCGCTCGAAGTCGCCCCCGCACTCGAAGCTGAGCGAAAGAAACTGGACGAAGCACGCGCCGCGATTCCGAAATTTCCGACTTCCCTCGTCATGACGCCGCGCGATCCGCCGCGCGCTACGCATTTGCAGCATCGTGGAGAGTTCCTGAACCCGCGCGAGGAAGTAGAGATGGGCGTGCCCGCGGTGCTGCCGCCGCTGCCCGACGGCGCGCCGCCGAATCGCCTGACACTCGCGCGATGGATCGCGAACGAGAACAATCCGCTCACCGCCCGCGTCGCGATGAACCGGCTCTGGCAACAGGTCTTTGGCCGCGGCATCGTCGGCACCGTCGACGACTTCGGCACGCGCGGCGACAAGCCGGCAAACCCGGAGCTCCTCGACTGGCTCGCTATCGAATTCGTGCGCGCCGGCTGGGACTACAAACACATGCACCGGCTCCTCGTCACCTCGGCGGCGTTCCGCCGAGACGCACCCGTCACTCCGCTGGCGCTGGAGAAAGACCCGGAAAATCTCCTACTCGCGCGCGCACCGCGCCTGCGCCTCGAAGCGGAGACCATCCGCGACGTCGCGCTCGCCGCGTCCGGCTTGCTGAACGATCGCATCGGCGGGCCGAGCGTGTATCCGCCGCAGCCCGCGGGCGTCGCCGAAGTGGCCTACGACGGCGCGCAATGGCCCACCAGCCACGGCGCGGACCGCTACCGGCGCGGCCTCTACACCTACATGAAACGGACGACGCCGTATGCCGCCGCAGTCACCTTCGACGCGCCATCGGGCGAGGAACTCTGCCCGCGCCGCGAACGCACCATTACACCGTTGCAAGCGCTGACGCTACTGAACGACCAGGTCTACCTCGAAGCCGCGCAGGCGCTCGCCAAGCGCGCGATCGACGCGCGCAAGAATGACCGCGATCGCATCGAATACCTATATCTGCTCTGCCTCGCGCGCACGCCCGGCGCACACGAAATCGCGCGCATCGAACAGTTCCTGCAATCTACCCGTATCGCACTCGCCGCCGACGCGCCACGCGCCCGCCAGATCGCAGGGCCCATCGGCGTGCTCTCCGCTGCGCCGCCGCCAGAACTCGCCGCATGGACCACCGTCTGCCGCGCTATACTAAACCTCGACGAAACCATCACGAGAGGATGAGCATGCTCTGTACCGTACCCATGTCGCGGCGCGATGGACGTCCGCGTACTCCGCCTAAACGCTCCATAGCCCCGGTAGGGGCGGCTGACAGTAGCCCGCCGTTTCAACGGCGGGTTGCGGGAATCCAAGTTTCAAGTCCCGTAGGGACGGCTGAACAAGCGAGCCCGGGAGTTTCAGCCGTCCCTACGGGACTCGATTTTTGTTTCGTTCCTGACCCGGCACTGAAGTGCCGGGCTACTATCGGTTGTCCCTCCGGGACGATCTGTGGCGTATCGTCCAAGGGATCGCGCCGTGGAAACTAACTTTCTTCGTGATCGCCGCGAAAAGATCGTCCGCGATCACATGGCGGACGAGAACGCGCTCGATTTCGTCAAGGTGCTCAGCACCTTCCCGCATCCGCGCTACGAGATCATCCCGACCGGCGCGGTCTATGACGGAAACGACACCGTGAACGCATACTACCGCGCCTCGCGCACCGCCTTCCCCGATCAGCGCAACGAACTCATCAGCCTGCGCCACGCGGACGACGCGGTCGTCGTCGAGTTCTGGTTGCGCGGGACCAACCACGGCCCCTATCGCGGCCTGCCCGCCACCGGCAACGCGTTTGAATGCCGCATGACCGCGTTCTTCATCTTCGAAGGCGAGCGGCTCGTCTGCGAGCGCGTGTACTTCGATTCGATGACGATGCTCAAGCAACTCATGGGCGACGTGAGCTGGAGAAAGCCGTCTAGCCTCCTCCGCGCGCTGCGGATGCTCGCCGGGCTGCGCAAAGGCCTCGCATGAACCGCGATCCGCTCCACGAAATTACCCGCCGCCACTTCTTCGGCGAATGCGGCCTCGGCCTGGGCAAGATCGCGCTCGCCTCGCTGCTCGCCGGCGGCAGCGCGCGCGCATTCGGATCGACTTCGGGAGCGATCGCCCCGCAGTTTCCCGCGAAGGCCAAGCGCGTCATCTATCTCTTCCAGGCCGGCGCGCCGAGCCAGCTCGATCTCTTCGACCCCAAACCCGCCCTCACCAAATTCGACGGCACCAGCGTCCCCGCCGAAATCGTGAAGGACCAGCGCTACGCCTTCATCAACCGCGACGCCAAGCTCATGGCCTCACCCTTCAAATTTGCGCACCAAGGCAAGAGCGGCGTCCAACTTTCGGAAATGCTGCCGCACCTCGCCGGCGTCGTGGACGATCTCGCCTTCGTGAAGTCCGTCCACACCGATCAGTTCAACCACGCGCCCGCGCAGATTTTTTTCAACACCGGCAGCCCGCGCCCCGGCCGTCCAAGCATGGGCGCCTGGGTGACCTACGGCCTCGGCACCGAGGCCGACGACATGCCCGGGTTCATCGTGCTCACCTCCGGCGGCAGCCTGAGCGGCGGCACGTCGAACTGGGGCTGCGGCTTCATGCCCGCGAATTACCAGGGCGTGCCCTTCCGCGCCGCGGGTGACCCGATCCTCAATCTCACGAACCCCAAGGGCTTCGACGACGCACTTCAGCGCGGCACGCTCGACCTCGTGCGCGATCTGAACCAGCACCGGCTCGACGCGATTGGCGATCCCGCGATTGCCGCGCGCATCGATTCCTATGAGCTCGCCTACCGCATGCAGTCCAGCGCACTCGAGATCCTCGACATCGCCCAGGAAGACCCGAAGACCCTCGAACTCTACGGCGCGAAGCCGGGCGAGTCTTCCTTTGCGAATAATTGCCTGCTCGCGCGGCGGCTCGTAGAGCACGGCGTCCGCTTCGTGAGCTGCTACCACTCCAGTTGGGACCACCACAGCGACGTCGAAGGCGGCGTGCGCGACAAATGCCGCGAGACCGATCAGGCCAGCGCCGCACTCATCGCCGACCTCAAGCAGCGCGGCCTGCTCGACGACACGCTCGTCGTCTGGGGCGGCGAATTCGGACGCACGCCCATGGTCGAGTCCAGCGCCGCGCTCGGCCGCGCCAAAGGCCGCGACCACCACCCCCAGGCCTTCACCATGTGGATGGCCGGCGGCGGAGTGAAGGCCGGGCTAAGCCTCGGCGCAACGGACGACCTCGGCTTCCACATCACCGAGCGCCCGGTCCACGTCCACGACATCCAAGCCACGATCCTGCGCCTCCTCGGCTACGACCACACCAAGCTCATCTACCGCCACCAAGGCCGCGACTTCCGCCTCACCGACGTCTTCGGCGAAATCGTCCCGGAACTGATCGCGTAACGA
>JBCLBO010000059.1:0-20153 GCA_038916785.1 Candidatus Hydrogenedentales bacterium
GCCGAGGGACTCGACGCCGATGCGCTGGCGCGCGCTGTCGTAGACCGCGGCGGACATCAGCACCTGGCCAGGCCTCGCCAAGCCCGAGATACGCGACGCGATATCCGCCGCGAGGCCGGAGATCTTCGGCGCGTGGCCCTCGATCCAGGCCTCGGTCACCTCGCCCATGTGGATGCCGACGCGGACGCCCGGCAGATCGGGCTCATCGGCGTGCACCTGCTGCAAGCGCAACGCGAACACGACCGCCGCCGACGAGGTGTCGAAGGTGAGAAAGCAGCCGTCTCCCGCCCAAACAATGATGCGCCCCCCGCATTCCTTGGCGAGCGACTCGATGTGCTCGGCGTGGCGCGCGATGAGCGTCTCGGCGGCAGAATCGCCGCGCTCGGTCTTGAGCGCGGTCGAGTCCGCCAGGTCGGTGAAGACCAGCGAGAGGATTTTGGAGTGCTTGTCCGACGGTTCCTGCATAACCTCATCTCAGAGGCGGATCACACGAGCCCCGACGAGACTACCACAATGCCATCCAGGCGACGATGCGAGAACTCTCACCACGAAGAGCACGAAGAAAACCGTACCCTTATCGTTCTTAAAGCGTCTTGCTCCGTTGAAAACCCCGCCTAAACCGTCATTGCGAGGAGCGCGTTGCGACGAAGCAATCTCGTTTACCGGAAACTCCCATGATTCGAGAGAGGCATCGGACTCGAATCCGTGTGAGTGGGGGACCATTTCAACAGAGCATGTGAGTAAGAGAGTTAACCGTATTAATTCCAAAAATACGCAAGCATTTAATGATAATACTGATAATTTCTATAAATCACCTTGTTTCGCATCCGCGCTTTTTGACGATTTGCCTGAGCGCGAACCGACTCCCGATCCATTCCGAGACACGCACCTTGTTTCGCACCGCGTTAGTTCTTCCGAGTGCAACAGATCGCGCACGTATTATAGAGGCAACTCGGCGACGCCACCGGCAGGCGCGGACCGGGAGGCGGAATGCCGCAGTAGGATGTTACGATAGGTGGGATGAAGGCCGTCTAACGAGGCACGGAATGCGCCGTTTCGCCAGTTTACTTTTCGGGTTCTGCTTCGTCGCCGCAGCCGCCTACGCGGCCGAGTCCGGCGCGCCGTGGCGTTCGCTGGGGGACAAGGCTCCCGAGATCAACGTGGACTTTGTCCAGGGTGATCCCATCACCCTCGCGCAGGATCCCGGCAAGCACGTTATCGTGATCGAGTTCTGGGCGACTTGGTGCGGGCCCTGCCGCTATACCGCGCCGCACCTCTCGGAGCTGCAAAAAAAATACGCCGATCAGGGCCTCATCGTCATAGGCATTTCCGACGAGACCGAAGACCTTGTGCGGCCTTACGTGGAAAAGTTGGGCGCGGAGATGTCTTACCGGGTCGCGGTGGACCGCGCCCGCACGACGGCCAGCCGCTACTTCGAAGGCTTCGGCCGCGAGGAGTCGTTGCCAACGGCCTACGTGATCGACGGCAACGGCCGGGTCGCCTGGATTGGCAACCCGGCCAACCCTTTCATGGATACCCTCATCGAAAAGCTGGTGGCCGGCCTCCCCGAAATTCGCAAACAGGCCGCGCCGATGCGGCAAAAAGAGGTCGAATTATAGGCCGTGCGGGTATAATACTTTAGAGAGAGCCGAATCGACACCCGGGAGACGCCATGCAACAGCAAACGTTCATTCCGCGCGAGTACACACTGGCCGATCAAGCCGTCGCCGATGAGCGTGGGCGCTTCATCTCCCGCACCTATACCCACCTGTTCTGCGCGATCACCGCCCTCGTCCTCATCGAGGCCGCGCTGCTGAGCATGTCCTTCGCCGACAATATGGTCGAGTTCATGATGACCTTCGCCGGCGGCTACTCCTGGCTCGCTGTGCTCGGCGCGTTCATGGGCGCGAGCTACCTCGCCAACCGCTGGGCGCATGACGACACATCGGTCGGCATGCAATATGCCGGGCTCTCGCTCTATGTCGCCGCCCAGGCGGTCATCCTGCTGCCGCTCCTCTACGTCGCGGCGAACTACGGCGGCCCCGCCGTGATCCCCACCGCCGGCATTGTCACCCTGTGCGCCTTCACCGGCTTGACCGCGGTGGTCGTTATCACGCGAAAAAATTTCTCTTTCCTCGGTCCCTTCCTCGGCGTCGCTGGGCTCGCCGCCTTCGGCTTCATCGTGTGCAGCATCCTTTTCGGTTTTAGTCTGGGAATGCTCTTCACGGTGCTGATGATCGTCTTCGCCTGCGGCTACATCCTCTACGACACGTCCAAAATCATGCACGAGTACCGCACGGACCAGCACGTCGCCGCGTCCCTCGCTCTGTTTGCGTCGGTCGCGCTTCTTTTCTGGTACGTGCTGCGGTTGTTTTCGCGCCGCTAAAGGATCAACAGCGCATCCGCGTCGGGGGACGCAATTCCGCGCATAGAAACGGGGGAGTGTTGCGACAATGCGGTATGTCCGGCCCATCGGGATCCTGCTGCTCTGCGCCTTGAGCGCCTGCGCGAGTTCGCCCGAACCGATCCTTCTTGAAACCGCGGCTTCATCGGGCCGCTTCGTGTGGCCCGTGGACCACTCCTCGCATGTCATCGCTAGCGGCTACGGCACGCGCGGTGGCCGCGGGAAGACCCGCGACTTCCACCGCGGCGTCGACATCTCCGCGCCGCGCGGCGCGCCGGTCGTCGCCGCCGCGCGCGGCACGGTCACCGTCGCCGGTGATGGCAGCGGATACGGCCACTATATAGTGGTCGATCACGGCGGCGGCGTCAGCACGCTGTACGCGCACCTGCTTGACTTCGGCGTGCGCCGCGGCGATCGCGTCGGCGCGGGGGAGCGCATCGGCCGCGTCGGCAAATCCGGCAACGCGACGGGATACCACCTGCACTTCGAAGTGCGCCGCGGGACCCAGCCGGTCGACCCGCAGGGCTATCTGCCGTAGCGCGATCCGCCGTTGGCAATGGCCGTGGAATGGTGTAGACTGCCACAGTCCGCCTTGGTGCGCGGACCTCGCGAAACGAAAGGATTACCCATGAAATTCGCCGCCCTCGTTCTTGGCCTGCTGCTGGCCGCCGCGCCTTTTGCCGGCGCCGTTACGCTCTCGCCGAGCGACAACGCGCAAGAAGAAATCCAAGAGGCCCTCATCCTGGCCAAGCCGGGCTCGACCATCGAGCTGGCGGCCGGCACCTACCACTTCCTAAGCAGCCTCTCGCTCGACGTGGACAACGTCACGATCAAAGGCGCAGGGATGGACAAGACGATCCTGTCCTTCAAAGGGCAGAACGCAGGCAGCGAGGGGCTCCTCGTCACCAGCAATGGCGTGACCCTGCTGGATTTCGCCGTGGAGGACACCGCGGGCGACGCGATCAAGGTGAAAGGCGCCGACGGCATTTCCTTCATCCGCGTACGCGCCGAATGGACCGGCGGGCCCAAGTCCACGAACGGCGCCTACGGCCTCTATCCGGTCGAGTCGAAAAACGTGCTCATTGACGGCTGCGTGGCGATTGGCGCGTCGGACGCGGGGCTCTACATCGGCCAGAGCCAGAACATCATCGTGCGCAACTCCGTCGCGAAGTACAACGTCGCCGGGATCGAGATCGAGAACAGCTTCAACGCCGACGTGCACGACAACCTCGCCACGCACAACACCGGCGGCATCCTCGTGTTCGACCTGCCCAATCTTCCGCAGCAGGGCGGCCACAACGTGCGCGTGTTCAACAACAGAAGCATCGACAACGACACGGTGAACTTCGCGCCCGAAGGCAACATTGTGGGCAACGTGCCCACGGGCACCGGCCTCATCATCATGGCCAACCACAACGTCGAAGTCTTCAACAACGAATTCTCCGGGAACGGCACGGTGAACATTTCGATCACGGCGTACCTGAGCCAGCCCGGCGAAAAGGTGGACCCGGAGTATTACCCCTACCCCGAAGGCATCTACGTACACGACAACAAGTACGGCCCCGGCGGCTTCAAGCCGATGGGCGTGCTCGGCATGCTCACGGCGGCCGCCTCCAAGAGCGAGACCATCACCGACATCGTGTGGGACGGGCGGATGAACCCCGAAAAGGTCAAGGGCGGCAAACTGCCGAAGGAAAGCGGGGTCTACATCAATGAAGGCCCGGACGTGGACTTTACCAACCTCGACCTGAACACCTACTTTTCGAACCTGGCGAACCACAAGCCCTCGCATGACCTCGCACCGCACAAGGGCTCGCTGCCCCGCCTGGCCGCCGTCACCCTACCGCAGGACGACAAGGCCCGCGGCACCGATTGATGCGTCAATAAACAAAATCGGCGGTGGGCCAGACTTCACCGTTTGGCCCACCCGATGTTTTTCGCGTGTTCTTTTGCGATCCGCGGCGGCAACCTCGGCGCTCATGGGTTAAGAAACTGGGATGCCTTCGTCTTGGGCAGCTTTTTCAACGTCTCGAAAAATTTAGTTTCGGTGATCTCCGTAGGCCATTCCAAGCGGATATCAAGTAGAAGCGCTGAGGGATCTTTCCTCCGAACCTTTATCGTCCCAAGCTCCTGCAGTCCCAAGAGATCGCGAAAGAATGCGCCAGACGGATTTTTCAGTTTGGCGTAGTACCCGGCCCGCAAATCGAAGAGTTCGTCCATCTCGGTCTCGCCGCGCTCGAGCAGGAATTTGAGGATGCCCACTTGGCGTTTCGCGATGACGCGTTTCTTGGGAGATTTGAGCAAATCGAAAAGAGAACGCATCATGTTCTCGAACAGTGCTTTGGATATCTCCGTCTGAATCTCATTCAGCAGCCTGCCGAGTTGGTGCCGAATTCCCGCAAGGGCGAACAAGATGAATTCCGTCAGATCATGTTCCGCATGTCGCACCGCGGCCAAGGTACTCAGATACCGCGACTTCTCCTCGTAGTAATAATTCGACATCGCGATGAAGCAGTTGTTTCGGAGTCCGGCGCACTGAAGCAGCAGGGCCTCCAGGGCCCTGGCCGTACGTCCATTGCCATCGCCAAACGGGTGCATCGAGGCGAGGTGGTAGTGTGCGGTAAGGGCCTGAACAATCGGGTCATGCCCGCGATACTCCGACGAGATTGCCCGGACAAATCCGTCGAACGCTTCAGTGCACTCCCTGCCGCCCGCTGCCCCGCGGTGCCGCGGTTGCCCGAAATTCACATTGTGATCGCCCTCGCGCAGCACGCCAGGTTCGCAGTGGTCGTCATCGGCGCCCTCGACAATCGTGCGATGTATCTTCAGTATCGTTTCCCTATCAATCGGCTGGCCATCCGGAATCGTCGCGATCCACCGATAAGTCCTCACGGCCGCCTGGGCCTGCCTCTGCGAACGCGTGGCTAGTTTTTCGATCGGCTCGTTCATCGCGGCTTCCAATTCCTTGTCTGTAAAATCGGCGCCTTCGATTCTCGAAGTACCCGCAACTTCCCGTTTGAACTCCATCGCGTTGAGACGTTCCAGCCATGCTCGTTGACAAGGGAGCGATTTTAGCGAGGCGATCACGGCTTTTGCTTCGACAAGCATTTCGGAAATCGCGCTCCTGTCGTATCTGATCCACGAGGCGGGGCGCTTGTAAGGAATCATCGGAGTTCCTCCTAAATATAAGCGTCTTTATTTTGCACTATTTGAGTAAAATTTGCAAGTTTAATTTAGCCATAACTATCTGTATTTATGGATGTTATACGAATTTGAGTTAGTTGTTATTTTGGGTCTTTTTTTAAGCTAAAGTTGGATGTTTTATTGACCGCCTTCTAATTGGCTCTGGTGCCGTCGATACGAATAGAGAAGACTGGCCGCGGGCGCGCCACGCGGGTACAATGGGTGGTATATCGCGAGTCACCTACGGACGAGGTCTATGCCATGAACTCACCCCGCACGATTCTCTTTCTCTCCCTCCTGCTCATCGCGCTCGCCACATTTCCCGCGACCGCGGTCGTCATCGAACCTGGACGCGATGTCCAGGAAAAACTTCAGGAGGCGCTCATCCTCGCGAAGGCGGGAGACACGATCGAGCTCGCGGCCGGCACCTACGTGCTCACGATGGGTCTCTCGCTCGACGTGGACAACGTGACCGTGCGCGGGGCGGGTCAGGACAAGACGATCCTGTCCTTCAAAACTCAGAACGCGGGCAGCGAAGGTTTGCTCGTCACCAGCAGCGGCGTGACCTTGCAGGATTTCGCGGTCGAGGACACGAAGGGTGACGGCATCAAGGTGAAGGGCGCGGACGGGATCACGTTTCGCGGCGTGCGCGCGGAGTGGACCGAGGGCCCCAAGACCAGCAACGGCGCCTACGGGCTCTACCCCGTCGAGTCGAAGAACGTGCTGATCGACGGCTGCATTGCGATCGGGGCCTCCGACGCGGGGATTTACGTGGGCCAGTGCCAGTACATCATCGTGCGCAACTCGATTGCCAAGTACAACGTGGCCGGCATCGAGATTGAGAATTGCTACTTCGCGGACGTATACGACAACATCGCCACGCACAATACGGGCGGCATCCTCGTCTTCGATCTGCCGAACCTGCCGCAGCAGGGCGGCCACAACGTGCGCGTGTTCAACAACAAGAGCATCGACAACGACACGGTGAACTTCGCGCCGGAGGGCAATATCGTCGGATTCGTGCCGACGGGTACAGGTCTGTCGATCATGGCGAACGAAAACGTCGAGGTATTCGGAAACGAGTTCCGCGGGAACGGGACCACGGGCATCAGCATCCGCGGGTACTTGCCCTACGGCGACGAGAAGGTCTCGGAGACCTACTATCCCTACCCGCGCAATCTGCACATTCACGACAACACCTTCGCGGCGAACGGCGACAAGCCAATGGGCGTGCGCGGCGAGTTGTATGCCAAAGCGGCGGGCTCGGCGACGCTGCCCGACATCTTGTGGGACGGTCAGATTGATGTCGCGAAGGTGAAGTCCGGCGAGCGGCCGGCGAATGCAAACATCTTCATTGTGAACAACGGCGACGCGGACTTCGTCAATCTCGATCTCAAGGCCTACATGGCGAACCCGGCCTCAGCCAAGCCCTCGCGCGATCTGAGCAAGCATAAGGGCTCGCTGCCGCCGCTGGCTGCGGTGAAACTGCCGCAGGATAGCCGGACTTGATTGTGCAAGAGAGATTAGGGCGGCTCACGCGGAGGGAATGAGACGCGGAGGTCTTTGATGGTGTGAGCATCCTGTGCGTGCGGGATCGGCGTCGCAACCGAATATTTTAGGACCGGTCGCCGGCGGGCAGCGAATGTTCTGACTCATTCTTCATCGGCCGGAGGCCGATGTTACGGATTACCGGCGTCGATCAAGCGGTTTTTCTTGCGCGGGCCACGCTTTGGATGAATTCACGCACGGCCGCTTCGAGTGGCTCGGCTTGCAAGACCTCTGGGCGGTCGATCACGATGCGCGTCGCGCCGAGGGCCGCTAGGCGCGCGGCGTCGGTCGGGGTGAGTTCGCCTTGGACGTGCAGTTCGGCCTTCGATTCGTGGTAGCTGAGGTTCTCGCGCAGGATGCGCACGCGATCGAAGGCCGCGGCCGGCAGTGGCGCATCGGGTCCGCCGCGCTCGCGCACGGGGAGCACTACGTGATCCACCATGCCGAGCACATACTCGAGCTTGGTGAGCGCGGAGCCGAGTTGGAGAGACACGCCGGGCGCCATGTCCAGTTCGCGGATGCGGCCGATCGTGCGGTGCGCGTGCAGGCAGGCCTCGATGGGCACGGTGAGCGATTTGGCGCCCAGGCGCGCAATGTCGTCGATGAAGCGATCGGGGCGCTCGGCCATGAGGTGGACGTGGCACGGCAATGTCGATACGCGCCGCACGGCCTCGAGCACGTCGTAGCCCAGGGCGAATTCCGGCGTGAAGGCGCCGTCGGCGATGTCGATGCGCCACTCGGCGATCCCGCAGTCCGAGAGCGCGCGCAGGCCGGCGCCTAGCTGGGCGAGATCCAGCCGGCGCACGGAAACGGAGTAGGTCAATCCAGTCACGGGTTTGCGCCGCCGCCGGCCGCGGACATGTCGAAGAGATAGACCGTAAGCGCGTCGAATCGCCGCGTGAGCACCTGTTTTCCGCGCGAAGCCAGGATCGCGATCGTTTCTTGCGCGACGCCGTCCTCCTCGCCCGCGCGCCACCACGAGTCGACGTACCAGACGCGCGTCTTCCCCGCGACAATCCCATCCAGCAGTTGCGGCACCACGCCGCAGTTGACCCAAAGCACTGGATCCGGATAGCCGAGCGACTGCGCGTCGATGGCCGCCTGCGTGGGCACGCCGATGTAGTTCGGACCGTCCCAGCCCATGTAGTAGCGAAAAGGCCACTGCGAATAGCGCAGCCGGTGGACGATGACGTCGCCGTCGCGGAACTGCGCCCGGACGAATCCGCTCGCGCCGCGGGTGTCCGCTTTGTAGAGCCAGCCCACCGTGTGGGTGACGACCGGGTGCACGCGTTGCGCGTAGTAATCGGCCATGCCGGGGAGCATCAGCCCGGCCAGGCCGACCAACGCCAGCGCGCGGAGGCCGCGCCGCGGTAGAAACGCGATGCCGGAGGCGACGAGCGCGTAGACCGGCACGGCGGAGAAGATCATCAGCCGGTGCGTGTAGTAGGGGAAATTCGCGTTGCGCCAATAGAACGCGGCGATCGCCAATGGCGCTACGCCCATAATCAGGAGAAACGCCAGCCGCTTCGCATCGCGCCGCAGACTCCACACGCCGAGCATCGCGAGCGCCGCCGCGAGCAGACTCAGCGGCCGGTACCAGAGGAATTGCGGAGAATATCCCGCGAAGTAATTCTTGTACGTGATCAGCATCAGCTTAACGCCCGGGACGGGGTACCAGTCTTCGGAGGCTGACTCGAACACGCCGCTGATGCGCAGCATCATGACGAGTCCGGGGCTGGCCAGGGCGATGATGGCGAGATTGGCGGCAATCCAGCGGGCGAGCAGCTTGAAGTGTTGACGGAGAAACACGGCAAAGTAAATGTTCATGGCCATCACGTTGAACACCATGATGAAATGGTTGTAGATGCCGAGCGTGCACGCGGCGGCGAAGACGGCCCAATCGGCCGGGCGATTGCCCTCGAGGCTGCGCAGGAGAAAAACCGTTGCGACGATGCTGATCCCGACGTGTAGCGCGTAGGGGCGCAGGTCCTGGGCGTAATAAAGCTGGAACGGTGAAATCGCGAAGATGAAGGCGGCGGTGAGCGCGGGCCCGCGCGCGCGCAGCAGCCGCTGCGTGAACCAGTAGACACCCCAGACGCTGGCCGTGCCGAATGCGGCGGAGGGCAGGCGCATGGCGAAGTCCTTCGCCACGCTGCCGGGATCCAGGCCGGGCAGGAGCGCGATCAGCCGCGACCAGAACCCCGCGACGAAATGGATGAGGGGCGCGTCATTGATGTATTCGGCGCTGAACAACGTCCACGGCTTGAGCACGCGATCCGCGGCCATCGACACGTAGGACTCGTCGAGCCAGAAGCCCTCGTGGCCGAGGCGCAAAAGGCGCAACGCTCCGCCGATCAGCACGACGGCCGCTACGGCCGCCGCCCACGATCCATCGCGCGAATCGTGGCCGGCGGACGCGGCTGGGCTCGTGGCGGCGTTCTGGGGAGCGGAGGGCATGGATGGGCACCGGAAAAAGAATGGGCGAGTCTATCAGCGCCGCGCCCGCCGCCGCAATGGACCGCGCGCGCCCGGAAGTATCGGCTGGCCGGGTTGAAGCGTGGGCGCGAGTGGACATCCCTCGCAGTGGGGCCGGCTGCGGCAGAAATCTTTGCCGGCGTATACGATGAGTCCGTGGTACTCCTGGAACGTGGCCACGTCTGTCCGGAGCGCACGCTCGAACACGCCGCGCAACTCTTCATACGGGATGTCCGCGGCGGTGTGGCCGTGGCGGCTCAGGATTCGACGCGTGTAGGCGTCGACGACGAAGACCGGGTGGCCGCAGGCGTACAGCAAAATGTCGTCGGCGGTCTCGGGGCCGATCCCATGCACGCCGAGCAGCTCGTCGCGCAAGGCCGCGAGCGGGCGCCGGGCCATGCGCGCGATGCTGCCGCCGTAATTCTCCACCAGGTGGCGGCAGAAGCTGCGCAAGCGCCGCGCTTTGACGCGAAAGTATCCCGAAGGCCGCAGCGCTTTTTCGAGCGTTGCGGTGCGGCAGTTCAAAATCGCACGGGGGGAGAGCAGCCGCGCGCGCTTGAGGTTTTCGATTGCGAGTTCGACGTTTCGCCAGGCGGTGTTCTGCGTGAGGATCGCGCCCGCGGCGATCTCGAAGGGCGTGTCGCCGGGCCACCAGCCGGTGGGGCCGTAGTGCCGCGCGAGGCGCGCGTAAAAGTCCTCGAGGACCGCCGACGTGGGTGGAATTGTGGACGGCGCCGCCATGCGCGATCGCAGGGCCGTGGCGCCTTAAGGCCGCTTCTTGGGCGGGCCTGCGGCGGGCGCGGCCTTCTGCTGTTCTAGGCGTTTGCGGTGGACCTCGGCCTCGGCGATCTTGGTGTCCGCCTCTTCGACCAGGCTCTTTTTCTTTTGCGCGTTCGGCGAACCTTCCTCCGCTGGCACGACCTCCAGGATGGACGCGATATTGGAGTAAAAGCGGACGGCATCGTCCACATTGTTTTCGAGCAGCGCCGCGTTGCCCTTCTCGAAACTGTCGTTGGCGCTGGCATACACGTTGGAGATGACCTGCTTGACGGCGTTGTTGATCTTGCCGGATTCGTCGCGGGCATCCTCGCTCAGGACCTTGAACATCGGCGTCACCTGCTCGAGCGCATTCAAGGCCTGACGGTACGAAGTGAGCGCACCGCTGAAGTCCTTCTCCCCGGCGCTGCGTTCAGCGGCGGCCACGAAGGTGATCGCGCTCTCAAAAAACGTTTGCTGCGTCTCCAACTCCTCTTTGCGGTCGCCGATCGCCTTTGTCGTGTCGGTCACGCTCGCCGCCGCGACCTTGTTTGACAAGTCGTAGCGCAGGGCCTTGGTAAAGGCAACCAGCGCGTTAGGCAGATCGGTGTCCTCGCCCTCGGGCGTACGCGCGCGCTGGAAATAGTGTGTGCCGTCCTCGATGTAATGCTTGGCCAGGCGGCGCGAGGCGGCGGCGCGGGCCTCGCCCGGGACCTGGTAGGCCTTGTCCCATTCTTCGACGCCGCGCAACTTGCCCTGTTCCGTGCCGAGGCCGTAGTACGCGTCTCCGATGGCCAGCAGGGACATGGGCAGCCCGGGATCGTATTTCAGAAACAATTCGTAAGCCCGCTGCGATGCGCCGAAGTTCTTTTTTTGGCCGAGGAGATACTTGATTTCGCTCACGTAGTACGACGCCATCTGACGGTTCGACGGGCGCCATTCTTTAGCGCCCGGCTCGATATGCAGCACCGTGTACCACACGTCCGTGGCGGCTTCGATCGACCGGTCGAAATAGGTCTTCGAGGCGGAGCGCAGCAGACCATTTTTGCCCTTGCCGCGCGCGTAGTCGTCGCTGATGATTTCTTTGTCGGGATTGTAAAACGATCGCCGATCCTGAAAGTAGAGCTCGTGATTTAGGATGTAGACGTAGTCCGGATGCTTGGGGCTGTAGGCGAGCGATGCGATTTGGTCTTCGAGATCGCCCTGAATTATGCCCGCCAGTTCGCGCTCGTCTTGGTCGTACACCAGGCCGTAGGGCACCATGATCTCGGAGACCAGCGCGCACAACCCGCCCAGCCGGTACGCCGCGTGGCTCCCGGGGCCGTTACGAATCGCCTCGCGCAGGACGATGATTTGCAGGGCCACGGCGTCAATCGCCTCGGCATCGCTATTGAGGGGTACTTCGTCGCCAAGGGCCGCGACGCCGTCGGCCGCGCCGCGCAACACGTCGGCCTCGTACACGATTTCGCTGGCGGTGAAGGACTGGCGGACAAGATTGATCGAAGCGATCGCGATTGCCTGTCGCGCCTGGGGCCCCCACGCGGCCGCCGAACCGCAGGCCGCCACGGCGCAACACAACACGGCAAACAATACAGGAAAACTAGCCGGGCAGATTTGGCGCTTCATGGCTTGGAGACCTCGCGCTCGGAGTCTGTGTATTTAGCGTAACGCCTTGCGCCCGCTACGCGTCAAGCGCTAGCATACGCTGTTTTTACGTGTCAATGAATCGGCGGAATCGGGCCGACCATCCGATCTTGGGTATCTCACATGGCCGACGCCCCGACAAATACCGACGCGCGCACCCTGCTCCCGGCCGCGCGGCTCCTGCCGAGGGAGGAGCGCCGCTTGGTTCGCGGCCATTGCTGGGCCTTTCGCAATGAATTCGTGGAATTGCCGGCGCTGGCGGACGGCGATGTAGTGCGAATAATGTCGAACACGCGGGACCATGTCGGCGTGGGCTATTTCCAGGCCGAGGGTGGGATCGCGGTCCGTCTGCTGACGCACGGCACAGAACGCTTCGACGAAGATTTCGTTGCACGGCGGGTCGAGCGTGCCGCGGCGCTGCGAAAACGCCTGTATGCCGGGCATCCGGTCTATCGCTGGATTCATGGAGACAGCGACGGCCTGTCGGGCTGCATTGCGGATCGCTATGGTCCGCTGGTGGTCGTGCAGGCGGAGTCGCCGTTCTACCGCGCGCGCGCCGAGGCGCTGGCGAACGCCTTCCTCGCCGAGGACGGCGTGACGGGTGTGCTCTTTCGCGGCGAGGGTGCGCCGCGCTTCGGCGCCGTCGATACGCCGGTCGTCTGCAAGATCAACGGTCTCGAATTTTCGGTTGACCCTCTCGTGGGACAGAAGACGGGGCTCTTTCTCGATCAGCGCGTGAACTGGTCTCTGCTCGAGGCGCACGCGGCCGGCGCGCGCGTGCTCGATGGGCATTGCTACGTCGGCGCATGGGGACTGCACGCCGCGAAGTACGGCGCGCGCGAGGTCACCGGCGTGGACACCTCGCGCCCGGCGATCGAGCAGGCGCGCGCGAACGCCGAGCGCAACGGTTTAGCCGATCGCTGCGGGTTCATCCAGGGCGACATCCAGGAAGTGCTCGCGCGGGGCGAGGCCTACGACGTGATCATTCTCGATCCGCCCGCGCTCGCCAAGGGCCGCGCCCACATGACCAAAGCGCTGGGCCTCTACCAGGCGCTGAACCGCGACGCGATGAAAGTGCTGAATCCCGGCGGCGTGCTCATCTCGACCTCCTGCTCGCAGCCAGTGGACGACGCCACCTTCCTCGACATGCTCAAGCGCGCCGCAAGCGCCGCCGAGCGGCGTTTCCAAATACTCGGCCTGCACGGCGCCGCACCGGACCACCCCCCGCTGCTCTTCATGCCCGAGACGCGGTACTTGAAGTGCGCTGTGCTGCGGCTGCTTTGAGCGGGATCGCCTCCTGCTATACTTTTGCCATACTTGAACGATCAATACTGTAGCCACAAGAAGATTCAATAAGTCTCCATGGCGACAAGATATACCGACTCCGAAATCGCGCGTATGTTTGGTGAACGAAAACGTTTGCCAATCGATGTGGCCAACAGCTCGGATCTTCGCCAGAAACGGGGACACTCTGAACGGGAGATCGAAATCGCAGGGACAGATGGGAACCACTACCGACTGATCCTTCGACAGAATTCGATAAACCCGTTGGACTTCTCAGCCATACTCGCGTACTGCCCTACTGATTCAAATGCTATCTTTCGGCTTCGAAGGTACAATGGCAAGAGCCATGAGCACACTAACAAAATTGAACGCGATATATTTTACGATTTCCACATCCATACGGCTACCGAACGCTATCAAGAATTAGGTGCCAATGAAGACGCGTTTGCCGTCCCGAGCGATTGCTATGTCGATTTGAATGGTGCAATTGAGTGTCTTCTTCACGATTGCAACTTCGATCTGGATCAAAACCCTCAGATGCGGTTGATTTAGGAATCGCGCACAATGACGGTAAACGGTATCGAAAGATCGTTCCGCGAGAAAGTGAGCGCCTCCGTACGCGTGGCGTCCGAGGGTCTAGACAGATATCGGGTGTTCACTCCTTTCTTATTCGAAGACGGTGACCATCTTGCGATTGTGCTTCGTCGAAGAGGAAAGAAGTGGACACTCTCGGACGAGGGCCATACGTACATGCATCTCACTTACGACATGGAAGAGAAAGACTTTCGGCAGGGAACACGGCAAAAGATAATTTCCAATGCTCTATCCATGTTTTCCGTAGTCGATCAGGACGGAGAGCTCCTGCTCGAAGTAGAAGACGATCAGTACGGCGATGCGCTTTACACATTTGTGCAGGTCCTCTTAAAGATCGCGGATGTTTCCTTTCTGTCTAGAGAGCGGGTAAGGTCGAGTTTCATCGAGGATTTCAGGGCCTTCATGTCAGAATCGGTCCCCGCCGCACGCATGAAGTTCGATTGGTCCGATCCTGTTCATGACCCTCAGGGAATGTATCGAGTCGACTGCCGCGTCAACGGCATGGCCAGACCTCTGATGGTGTTTGCGTTACCTAGCGACGACAAAACTCGCGACTCAACCATCGCATTGCTGCAATTCGAAAAATGGTCAATCTCACATCGCTCGGTTGCTATCTTCGAAGATCAGGAATCTATTACCCGCCGAGTACTTGCGAGATTCACGGACGTTTGCGAAAGGCAGTACTCGAGCCTAAATGCAAATAAGGAGC
Organism: Candidatus Hydrogenedentales bacterium; assembly: GCA_038916785.1. GTDB lineage: Bacteria > Hydrogenedentota > Hydrogenedentia > Hydrogenedentales > VFKU01. The sequence continues at coordinate 14,598 of JBCLBO010000059.1, forward strand.
GGATTCGACGCTTTCTTGACGATGCCATGGCGCAGGTTTGATTGAGAGCACAATGCGGCGACAATCCGTATCGCCAGACGAAAAATTCGCGCAGTTTCAGTTGCGTGCTCACGCATGGATCTTACTGACAATACTTTGTAGCGCTATCGTCCAGGGCTGCGACGCGATCCATCGGCTCCCGTCGAAAGACGAACCCCAGCGCGTGGTCGAAGTCGCGATCTTCCAGGGCGGCTACGGTATCGGCTGGCACACGATGATGGCCGAGCGCTTCAACGAGGAAAATGCCGCGCGCGGGGTGCGCATCGAGCTGTGGGGCGATCCGCGCACGGCGGAGATCATCAAGCCGCGGCTGCTGCGGGGCAATCCGCCGGACCTTATTCTCGACGAGCGCCTGCCGCTGTGGCTGCTGATCGCTTCGAACAAACTGACTTCCTTTTCCGACGCGCTCAAGGTCCCCGCGCCGGGTAGCGACAAGCCCTGGGGCGAGCTCTTTGACCAGGGTATGCTCGATATGTTCAAGAGCGGCGACGACGTCTACGCGCTGCCCGCGGCCTATGGCGCGTGGGTCGTGTGGTACGACGCGCGGATGTTCCGCGAGCATGGCTGGCAGCCGCCCGCGACCTGGAGCGAAATGCTCGCGCTCTGCGACAAAATCAAGGCGGCGGGGATCGCGCCGTGGACCTTGCAAGGGAAGTATCCCTATTTCTACGGCTGGAATACCTACGTCGCCTTCGTGCAGCGCGTGGGCGGGCTCGCGGCGATCAACCGGATCAACGCGCTCGCGCCGGACGCCTTCTCCCATCCGGACGCGGTCGAGGCGGCGCGGCGGATGCAGGACCTCTCCGTGAAGTACCTGCAACGCGGCGCGATGGCCATGACGCACACCGAGAGCCAGCTCCAGTTCGTGCAGGGCAACGCCGCGATGATCTTCTGCGGGCTCTGGCTCGAGAATGAGATGAAAAACTCCGCGCCGCCGGACTTCGAGATGCGCGCCTTCACGCTGCCGCCTTTCGAGGGCGGCAAGGGCAATCCGCGCCTGTTTCACGGGCAGGGCATGGAGTATCTGTTTGTCCCGCGCGACGGCAAGAACCAGGACATCGCGTTCGAGTTCGCGCGCTACCTAATCTCGCCTGCGGCCGCGCCGGACATGGGCCGCAGCATCGGCGTCATCTCGCCGCTCGAAGGCGCGACCCCGCGCGACAGCGTCTCCGCCGCGCAGCAGTCCGCGCTCGACATCATCGACGCCTCGCAGGGGCTCTTCAACGTCCGCGTGTACATGCTTTTCCCCGCCTGGCGCACGCAGGTGATGGGCCTCGCCATCGCCGAGCTGCTCCGCGGCGAAATCACGCCGGAGGAATTCGGCAAGCGGCTCGATGACGGCATCGCCGCCGCCGTCGCCGACCCGGACACCATCGTACCGCCGTTTCAGCCCTACGACCCCGCGGCGCTCGGAGAGGCGCCATGAAACGCGCCGCGCGCACGCGCTTCATTATTGCGTGCCTCCTCCCGGCGACCCTGCTATATGTCCCCTTCGTGGTCGTCCCGGCCGTGCGCGCCTTCGGATACAGCTTCGAGAAGTGGGACGGCTTCTCCCCCGCGAAGCCGGCGGGGCTGGACAATTTCCGCAAGGTCTTCAACGACCCAATCTTCTACGCCGCGCTCAAGCACAACGCCTTCCTCTTCGTCGCCGGCGGCACGATCACGCTGCTGCTCGCGCTCACCTTTGCCAACCTGCTGCACCGCGGCGTGCGCGGCGCGACGGTGTTCCGAGTCGCGTTCTTCTTTCCGAATATCATCGCCTCGGTCGCCGTCGCTTCGCTCTGGATTCTCATTTACAGTCCGTCGTCCTACGGAGTCGCGAATGCCTTCCTGATGTGGCTGCAGCGAATGCTCGATGGTGTCGGCGTCGAGTTCATGGCCGGCACGCTGCCCTTCGCGTTCGCCGGTTCGGAGAACCTGCTGTATAGCATCGTCCCCATGCTCGTGTGGATGGCCACGGGCTTTTACATGGTGCTCTTTCTCGCCGCGATGGAGGGCATCCCGCCGGAACTCTACGAAGCGGCCAAGCTCGACGGCGCGACGGGCCCGCGCCAGTTCTGGCACGTCACGCTGCCGCTCGTGCGCGAGGTGCTGGTCGTCGGCGTCGTTTTCTTCATCATCAGCTCGGCAAAATTCTTCGACGCGATCTGGGTCATGAACAACGAGTACCCCACGCCGGACACGCACGTCCTGGCGACGGTCCTCTACCAGAAGGTCTTTTCGGAATATAACGTCGGCTATGCGGCCGCCGTGGCCGTCATCCTCTTCGCGCTCATCTTCCTCGCCACCCTCATCACGCTTCGCTGGTCGCGCCGCGAAGCCTTGGAGTTTTAACGTGCGCAAGCTGCTCACCTACGCCCTCCTCTTCGCATGGCTCGCCGCGGTCGTGCTGCCGATTCTGTGGGTTTTCTCGAATTCAATCCGCAGCACGCAGGAGATCACGGAAAATTCCTTCGGTCTGCCGTGGCTGATCAAGGGCTCGCCCTATGCCGACCGGCCGGATTACCCAACGCCGCGGGAAACCGCCATCGGCAATTTCCGCACCGCCTGGTACGACATGCACTTCAGCCGGTTCTTCCTCAACAGCGTCATCGTCACGGGCGTCTCGCTCGCCGGCATCCTTGCCTGCGGCACGCTCGCCGCCTACGCCCTCGCGCGGTTCCAGTTCCGCGGCAGCCGCGCCGTGTACCTCTTCTTCATCGCCGGCATGATGGTGCCCGCACAATTGATACTGATTCCGCTCTTCTTCGAATTCACCAGCGTGTCCGCGGCGGTCTCCGCGCTGATCCGTCCGCTGGGCTACGAATTCCGCCTGCACAACTCGCTCACCGGGCTGATTCTCATCTACACCGCGCTGAGCCTCCCGTTTACCATCCTCATACTCACCGCCTTCTTCCGCTCGTTGCCCGGCGCGCTGCGCGAGTCCGCCATCCTCGACGGCGCCTCCGAGTGGACCGTCTTCCGCGTGATCATGCTCCCCCTCGCGCGCCCGGGCCTCATCACCGCCGCCATCTTCAACTTCATCGGCCTCTGGAACGAGTACTTCTTCGCGCTCGTCTTCGTGAACACGCCAGAGACCAAGACCCTCCCGCTCGGCCTAGCCAGCGTCAGCATCCAAGCCCAATACAAAACCGACTACGGCCTCATGTTCGCGGGCCTCGTCATCGTCCTCATCCCCACGCTGCTGACCTACGCGGTGTTGCAGCGGCACCTGACGCGGGGAATCACGGTAGGGGCGTTGAAGGGGTAGAACGAAGCGGGTAGTAAGGATCGAGAAGCAATGCAATACGGAATAGTCATCGAAAAATGCCGCGGGGAATTACTCGGCCTACGTCCCCGACTTACCCGGATGCATCTCCACCGGCAGGACCATGGACGAGACTTTGTCCAACATGCGTGAAGCAATTGAATTCCACCTCGATGGGATGCGAGAGGATGGTCTGCCGGTACCTGCACCTTCATGCTGAGTTCCCACCGGCCATCGCCGGAGTTTGTAGAAAGAAAACAAGTCCCTTGGTGGCATCGGCTTCCAGCCGATGGAGAATGAGCCGAAGTCTCCTTTTCCTGCCGAGTATCGGTCCTCGTACCTCAAAGCTCAGGCCCGCCCCGCACGGGCTGGAAGCCCACGCCACCAAAACCCGCCGCGCCTCATTTCCTCCGCGTGAACCGAATTGTTTTCTTAGCAGGACTGAGCTTCCGGGGGAAGCTCATAGGGTCGGGCGAAGTAGGTGCTCGGGCGACCAGGCCTGCGCCAGCGTGTCGATGACGTAGCGACGCAACGGCGCATCGCGCGATTCGGAGCGGTGACAAGCCGATGCCGATTCATATATAGTCACGCCCTTCCAGCCGCAGTTAACGGGCGATATATTCGGAGCGCAAATGATCATGACAATCGGTTCAGCGGCGGCCGCGCAGCACGAGGTCGAGACATTCATGTCGGGATTGATCAAGCGCAATCCCGGCGAGACGGAATTTCACCAGGCGGTGGAGGAAGTCGCGCGCACGCTGATGCCCTTCATCCTCGAGCATCCGAAGTACCGCGACGCGATGATCCTCGAGCGCATCACCGAGCCGGACCGCGTGGTGATCTTCCGCGTGAGCTGGCAGGACGACGCCGGACACGTGCGTGTGAACCGCGGGTATCGCATCCAGTGCAACAACGCGATCGGGCCCTACAAGGGCGGGCTGCGCTTCCACCCGAGCGTGAACCTGAGCATCCTGAAATTCCTCGCCTTCGAGCAGACGCTGAAAAACAGCCTCACCACGCTGCCGATGGGCGGCGCGAAGGGCGGCGCGAACTTCAATCCGAAGGGAAAGTCGGATTCGGAGATCATGCGCTTCTGCCAGTCCTTCATGACCGAGCTGGTGCGCTACATCGGCAAGGACCTCGACGTGCCCGCGGGCGACATCGGCGTGGGCGAGCGCGAGATCGGTTTTTTGTTCGGGCACTACCTGCGCATCGCGCGCGAGTTCACCGGCGCGATGACGGGCAAGGGCCTCGCCTTCGGCGGCAGCCTGATTCGCAAAGAGGCGACGGGTTTCGGCTGCTGCTACTTCGTCGAGGAGATGCTGGGCCGCACCGGCGACAGCATCAAGGGCAAGACCTGCCTTGTCTCCGGTTCGGGCAACGTCGCGCAGCACACCATCGAGAAGATCAATCACCTCGGCGGCAAGGCCGTGACCGCGTCGGACTCGGACGGATTCATCCACGACCCCGACGGCATCCGCGACGAGAAGTTGCAGTTCTTAATGGACCTGAAAAACGTGAAGCGCGGGCGGATCGCGGAGTATGCCGATAAATACAAGTGCGCGTACGTCGCGGGCCAGCGGCCGTGGGGCGTGAAAGCGGACCTCGCGTTTCCCTGCGCCACGCATAACGAGATCAGCGAAGCCGAAGCGCGCACCTTGCTGAAAAACGGACTCAAGGGCGTCGGTGAAGGCGCGAACATGCCGTCGGAGGAGGGCGCGACCGACGCCTTCCTCGATGCGAAGATTCTCTACGCGCCCAGCAAAGCGGCGAACGCCGGCGGCGTGGCGGTGTCGGGCCTCGAGCAAACGCAAAACGCGCAGCGCCTGCACTGGACCCGCGGCGAAGTGGACACCAAGCTCCAGTCAATCATGAAAGACATCCACGCAACCTGCGTGAAATACGGCGCCGAAGGCGATTGGGTCAACTACGTCAAGGGCGCGAACCTCGGCGGATTCGTGCGCGTAGCGGACGCGATGCTGGCGTACGGCGTCGTATAGGGAATCACCACGAAGAACACGAAGGGCACGAAGAAAACCATATCCCCGGTCGTCATTGCGAGGAACGTGGTTGCCCCCACGTCATTGCAATGACGGGGGTGGAGTGTCCTTCGTGTTCTTCGTGGTGAATCGGTTCTATTCCGGGAAGTTCATCCGGCGGAGCAGGGCCTGGTAGCGCGGGTCGCCCTCGAGCGCGTCGAACTCCGGGAACATCTTCAGCCGCCATGCCGCTGGATCGTGCGTATCGCAGGCTTTCGTCAGCCATTCAAA
>JBCLBO010000060.1:0-19926 GCA_038916785.1 Candidatus Hydrogenedentales bacterium
GCGGACATTACTTGCGCGAACAAATGGACATGCGCTAGAGACCTCCAAAACGATTGCCCCCTTAATACTGCGATTAAGACGTGCAAACAGGACGGAGCCACACTGCCCTACAAGAAACCCCCCAATGCCGTGAGCGGCGCAAATTGCAGTTAACTGAGCGCGCGAATACCCGAGCGCGGGGTAATCTGTAGCTTAGTCCGTACCTCTTGGTGGAGGAGGGGGCAGCTCAGATTGGCTTCTGCGACCGTGGCATCTGACGCTTCTGGCTCTGGCGAGTTGGATGAATCGCGAACAGCAACGGGCCATCCAGTATCTTGAAACGGAGAACGCGATCCTCCGAGAAAAGCTGGGCAAGCGGCGGATCCTGCTCAACGACGACCAGCGTCGGAGGCTCGCGATTAAGGGAAAGGAACTATTGAGACCTGCTAAAGTAATGTCCGCGTACACGTTACAAAGAGGCCTAAAATACTGTGGATTCGCGGCTTGGGTAGGACATTCCTTTTGTTTCCCTCAGTAGGTCGCAAGGGACTATCTCAAATCACGACGCTCTTCACGCCTGACACTCTCCTTCGCTGGCATCGTCAAATGATCGCGCGCAAGTGGGACTACAGCGCAAGACGCGACAAGACCGTCGGTCGGCCCCGTATACGACAGGTAATTGTCGATGCCATCCTTCGAATGGCCAAGGATAATCCCAGCTGGGGCTACGACCGAATTCAGGGAGCGCTGAAGAACATTGGGTACCACGTGTCAGATTCCACGGTTGGCAATGTACTCAAGAGCCACGGGTTGGAGCCGGTACCCCGACGCGGAGTCTACACAGACTGGAAGACCTTTCTAAGCGCTCATTGGGAGGTCATGGGGGCGATGGACTTCACGACGACGGAGGTTTGGACTCGCTTCGGGCTTCGGACCTACTACGTTCTGGTCGCAATGCAGCTGTCCACGCGCCAAGTCCAGATATGCGGAATTACCTCTACGCCCAATGCAGCCTGGATCCAACAGATCGCAAGAAATCTTGTCGACTACGGGGACGGATTTCTTCGAAATGCCTGCTACTTGCTGCTGGATCGGGATACGAAATTCCGCCCCTTGCGCGGCGTGTTGGAGAGCACCCAGACAGACGTTATCCTTCTGCCGCCGAGGAGTCCCAATCTGAACGCCCACGTCGAGCGGTTCATGCGGACCATGAAGTCTGAATGCCTTGACAGGATGATTTTCTTTGGTGAGAGCTCGCTACGCCGCGCACTGGATGAGTTTGACGAACACTACCATGTCGAACGGAATCATCAAGGCTTGGGCAACCGCCTCTTTTCTCCTGGACCCGAGGTCGACCGAATGCACGGCAAGATCCGGCATCGCCAGCGACTGGGCGGAATGCTCAGTTACTACCATCGGGAGGCCGCATAACGGGGCGATTGAGTATTTTGACCCTACGGCTTTGCCGGGCGACGTGGCGTTACCCTGCGGTGGGCCGTGACGACGGCCCGTTGCGGGAGCGCTTGGTCGCCTTGGCACGGCGATGGCCGCGGTTTGGTACGCCTCGGCTGACTTTCTTGCTGCGGGTCGAGTGTGGAGCGATCAACCACAAGCGCGTCGAACGGCTGTACAAGCAGGCCGGCCTGTCGTTGCCGCGCCGGCGCTCGAAGAAACGTCGCGGTGGCTTTCGTCCTCAGCTCCTGGAGAAACCAGCGCGGCCAGGCCAGTGCTGGGCGATGGATTTTGTCAGCGACACCTTGGCCGACGGCCGCCGGTTCCGCGCGCTCACGGTGATCGACGAGTTCACACGCGAATGCGTGGCCATCGAGGTGGACACGAGTTTGTCCGGCGAACGCGTTACCCGAGTGCTCGACCGGATTATAAAGCAGAGAGGAACGCCGATGAATCTGCGCACGGACAACGGTCCGGAGTTCACCAGCCAGGTCCTGTTGCGCTGGACGCAGGCCCGCGGCGTCACCCAGCACTACATTGCGCCCGGCAAGCCCATGCAGAACTGCACCTGCGAGAGCTTCAACGGAAAACTCCGCGACGAATGCCTGAGCCGCAAATGGTTCGCCACCCTCGAAGAAGCGCGCAACATCATCGAAACGTGGCGCATCGAATACAACGAAGAACGCCCCCACAGCGCCTTGAACTTCAAAACGCCAAGAGACTTCAAAGAGAACTACGAAGAGCGTACAATGAATGAAAACCTCTCATTTGCCGTGGCCTAACTTGAACCGCAGGGAGATGTTCGCCGGTGACTCGGAACTCGACCGCCTCGGGTGCGGGTTCACGGGGCGACGCGATCGTCTAGACGCTTCTTGAGTTGACGTGCATCGCTCGCAAGGCGGTCTTCCGGGTATCGATCAATGAGTTCGGCCAAGTAATATCGAGCGGCCTCGTATTCGTTTTGCGCGAGTGCATGATTGGCGAGCCAGAATAGGGCCCGCACGGCGTAGGTACTTTTCGTGAACTCTTCGGCGATTGATTCCATTCGGCGCACGGCCTCGTCCGCGGAGCCGAGGTTGTCAGCGCAGACGGCGGCCAGGAATTCTGCTGCGGGCACGATACGATTGTCTGCTGCATACTCCTCCAGAACGGCCTTCAGCGCGCCGGAGGCAACATCGTACTGCTTGCTGGCGATTAACGAGGCTGCGCGGTCCAGCTTCGCCAAGGGTACTTCTGCGGCTTCGGGATACTGCGCGATGAGGGCATCGTAGGCCTGGACCGCAGTCGCCTGGTCACTCGCTTCGCGATACACGGAAGCCTTGCGCAACATCGCGCGTGGGGCCTCTGGCGCCTTGGGAAAGCGTGAAACGACGGAATCGTATGCGTCAGCGATAGTAGCGGCAATCGATCGATCGCCCTCGGGGCTAAGGCCGTCTATCCGATGCACCTTTCGTAGAAACTCTTCGTGAGCCTCGACTAGTTTCAAGTACTGCGCCGCGTCCTCCGGGCGATTCAACCGTTCGAATGCGAGGTCGCATCCAGCGCGGCTTGAGCGCGCCATCAGCGTCGTGAGATTCGCCGCAGCCGAAGTACCCGTCGGTGCGAAGCGATCCAGCCAGCGGCTTTGACCGAAGGCGTTGAAGATTGCGGACAGCGCGGCGGCATTTATTTCCGCGAGCGAAGTGCCCGGATCTACTGGGAATGCGCGGCGATTATCCAACAATGAGACGAACTTAGAGAAGTAACGATCTGAATTCTCGCCGTCGAGTTTGACCGCGCTCAGGCAACTGAGCCGGGCCCACCAGAGGATCTGGCGATCGACCGGCCCCTCCGGGAGGATCGTGACGGCATTCTCGACCGCAAGATAATCAGGGGTGTGGTCCAGATACTCGGTCGAGAGCTGCCAATGTTCGTCGTGCGACTCGCCAGCGTGGCTAAATTCCGCCAGGAGTCCTTTGGCCACCTCCGCGGGCCCCGTCGTTTGCGAAAGCATTTGCGCCTCGAGGAGCCAGCCGGCATTTCGCAGGTTGGAGACGAATTGCGTGGCCACTTCCATCCGTTCGACAACCTCGGGGTAGGCAGACCAGAACCGGAGTGTGTCCAGCGCGGCGTCCTTCGTCCGGCCTTGCTGGATGTAGTACTCCAGCCTCTCGTGAAGCGCAACTCGGGCGTCGGTCGAGCCAGGCGCGCGCGCGATCAATTCGGCGCACTTCGCTAGAAACGCATCGGCGTCCTCCGACTGCGCGAAACGGAGGCTTTTCTGAAGGGCCTTCGCGGAGAGGGATGTATTCGGGACGCGTTGACGCAGGCCTTCCAGGTATTGGACCTTTGTTTGGTCCGACGCCGGTGGCGTCTCGGCCCCCAACGCGTCCATACGCCGATCCAACAAGTACAAACTAAGGGCGTCTTCGGGCCAGCGGACCATGATGCCCTCTTCCGGGTCCCCTGTCGCGGCCCAACTCTCGCGTTTGGCGGCTTCGACCAACTCATTCACAATCTGTTCCCGGTCGTCCCGGTCTGACAGATTTTGAATGGCCGCATCGTAGGAACTGCGCAACGCCGCAAAGTCAGCGGGCTTGGCGTCGCTCGATTCCCGGCTGCGTGAACCGCACGAGATGGCCGACGCGCATGCGACGATACAGCAGAACGCCTCGAACGCAGACCGAGACGACACGATTGCTCGATTCGCCAGAATCACTTGAAGAGCTCGTCGGATTTCGGCTTCTTTTGGGGCGCGACTTCCACCTGCGGCTTCGCCTGGTTTAGAGCCTGGATGGTTTGGTCGACGGTCGCCGATCCAGATACCAAAGGGCTCAAAATACCGATGAACGTGTAGAGTTGACGGCCGCTGAAGCTGAAATCAACGGTCCCAGAGTGCCCGCTCGAGCGGAAAATGGCTTCGGCGTCCTGGCACAATCCCGTTTGCCATTGCTGTACGTCCACCCGCTGCCAGAAATCCGCCCGACATGGGTATCCGTTCCAGTATTCGGGCAGCGGCGCATCGGCGCGATTGACCCATTTGATGAACTCCCAACTCGCCGCCTCTTTCTCAGGCGTGCTCTTTCGGACTGCGAGGTAAAGGCGAAGGCTGGGCGCGATTACGGTAGGACCGTCCGTAGGGATTTCGATCGCACGAAGTCGTTTGTTCTTGGCGAAGCGGCCGAGTGCGTCCACCATCTCCTTTAGGTGCTGATGGAAGTTCGAGACGAGATACATGGAACTCTTGACCGGCGCTGTATCGCCCAATCCGAAGGAATAACCGCTCCCTTTGTAAACGTAGGGAGACGTCGTCAGTTTTTGGATGAATTCGAGGTTTTTTCGGGTTGCAGGCTGATCAAACGATACTACGCCGTCCTTGGCGTACTTGACGCCATCCTGCAAGTCGCGCGTCATCCAGAGGCTCCACTCCAGCCCGATATCCGGAGTGATGCGCAGGCCCCACTGATCGATCTGCCCATCGCCGTCGCGGTCCTTGGTGAGGCGCTGCACGCAGTCCCAAAACTGGTCCCACGTGCGCGGGGGCTCCTTGATCCCCGCAGCCTCGAAAAGCGACCAGTCGCAATAGATCCACAGCGAGTCCATGAACCACGGGACGCCCCAAGTCTTGCCGTCGTAGGTCACCGATGACCATGCGTTCTCGAAGAAGTCCTCGCGCTTGAACTCCGGGTCCGGAAGAAATTTTTCGATCGGTTCGATGAGGTCGTTGGCCACGAGATACGCGGTCTCGTCGTCGAAGGTGCCCTGAATTCCAATTACATTCTCTGCAAGGCGCGGTAGAGCCTGGAGAGAAGTATCGATGGGTCGAATCGGGACCGTCAGCGCGACGGTGGTCACGGCGATGTTGGGATGCGCGCGCTGAAACGACGCGATCTGCTCCGTGAACCATCGCTCGGCCTGCTTGGGAACCGAAGTGGTGCCCACTTCGATCGTAACTTTTGCGCCGGGCTGCTCCTGGGCGAAACTCAGCCCTCCGGCAAACAGGAGTCCGGCGCAAAAACCGATTGCCGAGCAGTTGAAACCGCGAGACCCGTCTTTCATGGTTCCATCTCTCCAGTCCCCGCGAAGGGCTTTGAAGCGCACTACCGCCGCCATACGAATCCACCATGCTGCATGTAGATCAAGTATACATAGGGAGAGTCTTCATCTCGAATCAATCGCTGAACGAAACTCCTTACATCGGGCAAAAAACCGGGATCCACATTTCACGGCTGGGCATACAGAAGCATTGCAATTCCGTCCTTAGGGATGCATCGTTCCTGAGTGTGGCGCGAGGACGATTAGCAAAAGTCTCATGGAAGCGTTTGTCCCGTGAAACCCCCGGGGCACGACATCGGCGAACTAACGCACCATCCCATAGACGGTCGTGGAAATAGTCTGCTCCTCGCCGCCTATCCGAACCCTGAACTTCACCTCTTCCGCCAGCAGACCCTTGGGAAGATCCTCGTAGGAGGCGCTGAGAGACACCTTTAGAACCGAAGATTTCGGCGCGGGGGTGGACGCGGTTACCGAAGAGGATGCCGCATTCGGCAGCACGACTCTGTACTTCAAGTGCTCTGAATCGACTGCGATCAGGCTCAACTCATCGGCGTAGGGCGCCTCAAGCGAAAGCTCGATGCTTGATAGTTTGTCCGACTCAATATTGCCCAACGACGGATTCCGCGGAAGTATGATTACCGGAGGCAACACATACCCGACGACCCGGATGCTTTTTTTCGGTACTTCCATGTCGTCCGTTTCCAACACCACCACCTTGTCGAACGCGCCGTAAGGAATTTCTTCGACTACGGTCACCTCTACACGCGTTCCGGACTCCAATGTCGTAGACGAGACCTTGAAGTACGCGCCATCGTACTTTGAACTCAAAACACGTACATTGTCTTTACTCGCCGAACGCAGAACGAAGTCCTTGGCCACGGTCTTGCCCCGTTTCAACGACGAAAAATCAATCTTGGCGGGGTATTCCTCGACGACTTGCCCAGTCAATCCAAGCTCTATCGTAGGATGATTCTCGAACTCGACTGTTATCTTAGCTTGGAACGGTCCGGTCTTCCCGGTTGTATTTATCGTCACAGGCAAGTTCATGCGGCCGAAAGGCGGTACGGTAGTATCTCTTAGATCGGGAACCGTGCAACCGCATGAACTCTTCACACGAGCAATTCGGAGTGCGTGGAACGAATTGTTCCTGGGTTGGAAGCGATGCTCAATTAAAGCCCCCGGGCGCTGAGTACCGATATCAAACACTTCGCTCGCAAGCCCGGGCGTTGTTTCCGCGCGCCAGACGAACGTGCCCATACTGACGATCGCCAAGAGTCCGCCGAAAAGAACCAAATTCCTGATCCGCATAGATTTGACCGATCCTAACAAACGGGTGCCCGAAGACTAAAGGAACCTTGCAACCGACTTCCGACTCATACCAAAAGAGTGCCCTTAGGGGCGCGCCGATCCCGAGTGTGTCGGCACGCCCTTGCCCGGCGAAAAATTGAGTGCGCCAGCCAAGCCCGGCAGTAAGAGGTATGCCGAGAGTTAGGAGCAGTTATTGCCGCTTTCGAAAGTTTGATCAATAACCTGGGCACCATGGTATCCCCCTCGCTTACAGCGCTTTATTCCCGGATAAGTCGATGAACAATCCATAGTGTCGTCCACGCAGCCCCAGTTCTTTATACATTCTTGAATATAGCCATTCGACGTGCAACCGCTCTTTCCGCTGCTGGAGCTAACGCAGCGAGTTACCCATTGCGACTGCTGCTCTTCGGAACTTTCGGCGCCACAATTGCCGCATAATTCGTCACGACTACATAGTTGTGTGATACTGCATTGTCCAGAGGTCGTGTGGTAGCAATTGGCTGCATACACCCCATTCCCCAACGAGATGCCCGCGCCGACCACCAGTATTGCCGCTCCCACCTTCGCCCACCCGCGATTCGCTTTCATGATTCGCTCTCCTCGTTGACACTTGGTTACTTAGCTACGTTTGATTACATATCATCTATGCAAACTGCGTCCTCGACCCGCCTCCGATCACCGGAACTTTCGAGAACGCAGAAACCACGCACCACCGGCAAACACCGTAACTGCAAACACACTCCAAGAGATCCACACAATCGCCGGTGTAGCCGCAAGATCGCGGGGCGATTTTTTTCCAACCTCGTCCGAATCGTTCGTCGGTCGGCCGTGTTGCGCCGATTCTCCAGAGACGACCTCCATCTCTTCGAATAAAGGTGACGCCCCTTCAACCAGTTTCGCGCTTTGCAAGGACTGGACTACATCGCGCGGAACCAGGCGGCCATCTTGTACGACATATAACTCGGTTATGCCGTCGCGAGAGGTCACAATCATATTGATGTCATCGGGGACGCCCAAGCCTTTCCACGTAAACAGGTCGGCGGCCGGTATATTGTCCCATTCGATAGGCTGATACTGAAACGTGTTCTCATACACCGGCTGACCGCCATAACCGTCGATGCCGGACTTCATGATCTCTTCGATGTCCACCTTCGGCCCATTGGCCGCCGCGCCGAACCAGAGCATTCGATAACTGGACGGCAAATACAGTCCCGGCTCCGACTCTCGGATATCCGTCTCACAGTACTGCAAAACGGAGCCATTTTTTTGCCACAGAACCCATCGCGTGACTCCATACCCGCGGTCGGGATCAATAATGAAATCCCCGTCCACGCCGCCGGGCACATCCATATAGCTCGCGTGTCTGCGAACGTTGTACACGCGACGGCCGTCCGGCATCGCGATCTCGGAGACTTCCCACGAATAGTGCTGAGGCGGCGACAATTCCACGAATTCCGCGAAGGTCACGTTGTCCCCTATCAGGAATCCAGATCGGAGGAAATCCCGATGACGGTATGTCGAAAAATAATCCTTCGCGGTCTTGTCTAATTGTCCTGGCACGGCATCTCGAATCACGTACGCGTTGTGATACCTGCTATTCGGAATATGCGAGAACTCGCTCCCATTGAGAGCAAATGTCATCTCGAGACCGTCTTTGCCGGAATAGACCGTCCGACCCCACAGATTTCCTGATCCATCTCCTCGCTCTTCGTAGTTCACTTCTCGACTAATCTTGGCTCCCGTATGCTCGGTCTGGACGCCATTTACCGCGATGCGATACGGTCGCGTTCCGAGCGCGTCGTAGGTCTTCTGCTGCTCGGCAAGGATGAAATCGAGGAGCGCCTTACTGTCCTGCGCCAACGCGGACGTTGGCGCGAGAAGGATCACAAGTATTGCGATGGTGCCGCGAGAGATCACTGCGTATCCGCCGGGTTGTCCGCACTAAGCGGGGATTAACTTACCACGGAAGAGTGATTCTGTCACTCTAATTAGAACACGAGCCGTTACATTTTTCGGGTTGGCGGCGCTATGCATTGGATAGGCTACAGAGCATCTTACCAGGGCATCAAATCGCGCTATTCGCATCGTTTTGTCAATAGACAATCCAGGAATCGATCGTCTTCCTGGGGAACCTCACTCAGAAAGTCCGCAACTTCATCCCCACTGAGTCCGATCCGGTCTGCATAGAACCAGTATGTAGGCTCGCGTTCAACCGGTTTGGCATTCCGTATTGCCAAGTTCCGTGCACTGCAATGTGCGTCACATCTACAGTTTCGTATAACCTTGAGACGAGCTGCACTAACGGCAATCACTAGACGTGCGATACTAGAGTAAGGAGATGCACCGTGGGTCTAGGCGTTTTTGCTGGGGCACCTCGACGCTCGAAGTGTCGCGCATTCGCCTTGGCGCTCGTCACGGTCGCGCTCTTCGTTTTCAGCGCGTCCGTGTTCGGGCAGCAGACCCCGGGGGAGAATCTCTACCGCCGGTACAAGCAGGCGTACCAAGAGGCGGCTTTTCCCAACTATCGCGCGGTGTACACCCGCACGTATACAGATCCCGGCCGCAAAGACGCCACGATCACTCAGCGATTCAGCTACACCCGATCAGGATCGCGGTGGCGGGTCAGTGAGCAGGAGATCCAGCAAGATAAGACGTTTACCTGGGAGAAGTCATGGGATGCCAAAACATCGGTGGTGATTGGCGGTCTTGAGGGTTCGACGGACACGAGGCTCGCGACGATAGGCGATGCCGAGCACGAGGATAGTCCGAGACTGAGTCTATACGAGATGCTTCCGTTAATCGCGCCTATGACCTTCCGGGACGCGTGGGATCAGGTGATCTTCGACACCGATTCTAAAACTCTTCGGCTTAGCTTGAAGGAGTCTCCGGAGGTTGGATCTGAAATTATCTATTTCACCGATCCATATAATTCCTTGACGTACGATCGAATCGAAAGGGATGGATCGGGAAATGTCCGACGGACTTACATGGTTGATGAATGGCGAAAGTTCGGCGATAACGAGTTCCCCGCGCGCAGCAGATTGGTGATTGGTGACAAGACCGTAATGACATACACGCTGGAGTCGTTCAGCGAAACGGACGACCGGCCAGCGTCTGAGTTTGTCGTGGACGTGCCACTGGACGGCAGTGTGACTCTCTTCGACGAAAGGATTAGGGAGTACTACACACCGGACTCTATCGATAAAGAGTTGTGGCGACAAAAACGATACCTTGACGCTCTCGATGCAGCGATGAGACAGGCCGCGGGCAACGTTCAGATCGAGATGGTTCAGGACGTCGCCAAACTTGCAGACGTCAGGGATGCCCCGCCGCTAGAGGAGCAGGGCGCGAGACCCGTCGAGTCCCAGGCCACACCCGCTCCGTCCGAAGGCAGAAATAGCGACCGTTACAGGATCGTTGCCGCATATGTGGCAGCCGGACTGCTTGTCGTGTTCGCAGCGCTGCTCTTGTACAGGCGCTACGCAGGTACCCGCTGATCGATGGCCACGACAAAACCTTGCCTGCTACCGTACGGTACCGTTTCTCGAGTGTTTCCTTTTGCAATTGTCCTCGCGGTGGCTTCGCGGTGCTTTGCATCCGACCCTGTCTCATTTGCGCCGAAGGATCTTGTCCTCACCCACGAGCAGGTTGGCCTGGGTCGCACGGTCGAGTTTGGGATTCGCAACAACGTTCCATCGACCGTCGAATTGTCGAAGGTCCAAACTTCTTGCGGATGCACGAAGCCGCAGTATACTGCCGGTTCAATCCCCTCCGATACCGAGCACGACATTCGATTCGAAATCGACACCGAGGGCAAAGTGCCCGGCGATCACATGGTAAACATCTTCATAACACTCGTCATTGATGGAGTGTCCACGATCATCACCTACCCCGTGCGGTTTTCTGTCGCCGGATCGGCGACAGACTCTCTGGGCACGGGCACCGAAACGGTTACCATTCCCCTGGCAAATCGGTCGTGGCCGTTGACGAAATACATCGTTATTCCGTACGCGGGATCACGCTTAACGATCTCCTCGCCGGATGCTGGGATTCGGGTGTCACGTATTTTAAGGGTACAATCGAGGAAGACTATCGTGGAACTTTCTCTTGCTCCGACCGGTTTTGGTCCCGACTACCGTTCTTCCCTCAACGTCAAAACTGAGTTCGGCGAGCGCTCGATCGACGTCATCCCTTTGATGACAAATTACGAATTGAAGGACTACTACATGAACAGGAATTCTGCTGGGTCGATTTCCAAGTAGACCCCGCTGGAGTACGTCAACCGATTGAAATTACGTGAAAAGGAACTACCGGCTGCTCAATTCTCCCGCGACGCATTTCCTCTGTTCTCAATCCGGTCGCATGGTTGGATGTTCGAATTTTTTCAACTGCTCGGCGGGGGTCAAATCGAGCGGCGCTTTTTTATCCTGCGCCAATAAAGACCTCGGCGCGAGAAGTATCATGAGTATTCCGATGGCGCCGCGAGAGATCACGGTGTATCCGCCGGGTTGGCCACACGAAGCAGGGGCCAATGTACCGCGGAGGAGCGATTCTGTCATTGCCTATCTAGAACGCAAGCCGTTACATTTCGGGGGTCTGCCGAGCTAAGCATTGGGTAGGCGTCAGCGCATCGAGCCATTGGCGCTGGATCGCGGTATTCGCATCGTTTTGTCAATAGACAATCCAGGACTCGTGTCGTCCAACCCGATTCAAATGTGCGAATTATAGAGTAAAAGACGAGCTATTGGTCAGTTGCTTAGGTCTGAATAATCCTGATAATCCTGCCGATTTCCGGATCACTTGATTCGCGCGGAATAACTCGTATCGTTTGTTGCGCGACGACACGAATGCGAGTTTTGTGATTTACCGGCCGGGGCGGCGCCGCTGGACGAGTGTAAGGTTTTCGAGGATACTGTGCATCGAAGCGTTGGTTCCTGCCGGTTGAGCTTCGCGAGAGAGAAAAGCTATGTCACGTCGGAAAACGAAAGCGGCATCGGTAGTTTTTCCTAGCTGCAAGAAGCCCGCCGATGCCGGTTCCCTCATGCCTGACGTATTGGTAACCGGTTCCAATACACATCACGACATCGTTCATGTCTTGCAGGAGCTTATACGAGAGATAGTCGATTCCGAGCCGCACGGATCGTGGAATCCTGATCAATCAATCTTGGAGTACGGGCTGGACTCGCTGCGTATGGCGGAGTTCCAATACGCAATCGAGGAAAAGTTTGGTGTTTCTATATCGCTCTCGAAGCTGCTGGAAGGCCCCGCTGTCGAAGAACTCGCACGCACGATTGCCGTGGAGGACGGCAAAGAGCATCAAATCAGTGCGCTGGCCGGGGATCTCCGCAATGGGGACTTGCGTAACGGCCGCTTGTCGCATGAGCAGGAAGGCATCTGGGTCCAAACACAATTCGCCGGGGGCGACAGGGCATACCGTGAACAGGTTCTTCTTCGATTCACGGGAAGGCTTCGGGTCGACTACTTGCGCGCCGCCATACAGGCGGTGGCCGACGCCAACGAGGCGTTTCGGACGGTATTCGTAACCGGGCAGGACGATATCGTTCAGCAGATACATCCCCGAGTTGCAATGTATGTCATAGAATCACGCATCGATACCGTCTCCGATGGAGAGATCGAGCGTTGCTTGGTCGAGCAGTCACTTGAGATGGCTTCGGCGCCTTTCAGTTTGGAAACGGCCCCGCTCATTCGATTTCATGTCTTCCGAATAGCAGAGGATGACCACGCGCTCCTGGTGACCGCGCACCATCTCGTTGCCGATGGCCGGGCGCTCGAGATTCTCGGCGGTCAGCTCGCGGATATTTACAATGGTCTGCTCGAAAATGCTGGCGCGAACCTAAGGCAGGCGAATGAGTCGTACCTTGAGCATTGCCGTTGGCAACGAAGCGCGCAAGGCGAAGGGGAGATTACAAAATCACTTTCCTACTGGCGCGAGCGCCTTAAGGATGCTCCGGCCCGATTGGCTCTGCCCTACGACCGGACCGGCGAGCGAACGTTCGTTGGAGAACGCATAGACACGATTCTCCCCGCCGACACGGAGCAGGCTCTCTCTGAGTTGGCCCGGGCTGAAACCGTGACTCTTTTCATGGTCTATTCGGCGGCCTATGCGGCGCTGCTTTCCGCACTCTCGGGGCAAACGCAAGTCATATTCGGCATTCCGGTCGCCAATCGGGAACGGCCGGAAACCAGACACGTAGTGGGTCAGTTCGCAAACACGATCCCGATCCTCGTGGACTGTTCCGGCGCACTTACTTTCCGTGAGCTGCTCGCACGTACGAAAGAAGCCGTACTTCAAGCCGTGGATCATCAGCATGCCCCGTTTCGACTCATCGCCAAATGCTTGCCCGCGCCCAGGATAGGCCTCAACGATCCACGGCTGCAGGCCGCCCTCTCCTTCGTGCCGCCGTTTGCGTTGCCCAATCTCTCCGGTATCGAGACAAGGCAGGTGCCGATCGGCCAGCCGATCGCCAAGTGCGATATGACTATCGAGTTGCACGGGACCGAGTCTGGGACCGCCTGTTCTCTCGTGTACGATTCCGGCCGCTTCCATCGATCTTCAATGGAGCCGGTACTCGATCGATACGTTTCACTTCTAACGTCCGCCGCAGACAATCCCGAGTGCCCCGCATTGCCGGAGGGCATAACCGAACCGAATGACACGGACGCCACAGCGCAATCCTGCCCCCAGCGGCCCCGGCCGGTGTCGAATTTGACCGACGATCAACTGCTCATATGGAGCGGACAGAAGCTGTACCCTCAAATTCCGCTCTACAATATTGTAGGGCTCAATCGTATCGAGGGCGAATTGGATCATGCCGGTTTCGAGCGTGCCTTTGATGCATTTGTCTCCGAAACGGACGCACTCCGAACCGTCATCGTCGAACGCAACTCAGTGCCCGTTCAGGAAGTCCTTTCTCACAACCCAGGAAAACTCGAAATTGTGGACTTTTCACACGAGTCCGGGTCCGCGAAAGCATTCGAAGAGTGGATGGCAGCACGCATGACTCGCACCCTCGCGATGGACACCGCGTTGTTCGACGCCGCCTTGGTAAAGCTGGCGGATGACGTCGCGGTGTTGTATTTCGTAACCCATCACATTATTTCCGATGGAGTGTCCCGAGGTCTGGCGAGGCATCGACTTGCTGATCTCTACACTGCCGGCGAGAAGGGCAACTCCCCAGAAATCCCGTCGGCCGGCTTTCAGGGTGTCGTTGCCCGGCAACTCCAATTCCAGACGACCGCGAATTACCGGCGGCATAGAGAGTACTGGGAGACGAAACTGTCCGTTCCGCTGGAACCGCTCACGTTCTACGGCATCCGCCCGAATTCAGACGACTTGCGCGTTTGCCGGATCGAAGTTCCTCTTTGTCCACACAGGCGCGAGAGTCTGCTGCGCATGGCGCGTTCCGGAACGTTTGCCAACCAACCGCTGCGAGTTTCAATCCTTAATACGATGTCGGCCGCACTCGCCGCTCTCGTGCATAGAGTTAGCGACTCATGCAGTTTCGTCCTGGGTACACATACGCATAACCGGCGCGACGAGTCCTCTAAGGAAGTATTCGGATTGCTCATGCGCGAACTGCCGCTGATAGTTCAGATCGAACCGGGAGAATCATTTAGCGCGTTAGCCGTAAAGATCGCACAGGAAAATATCGAGGGCAAAGAACACATGCAAGTGTGTCCGCTTGGTTCCGGGCGCCGAACGGAGCGCATGGTTACAATCAACTATCTCCGGATCGGCGCTCAGGAGCATTTCGGCGCAGCTACGGCGACACCGCTGTACGTCTCTCACGGTTTCGGGACTGATGTGCTGTCGCTCTTGATCCACGATCAATCCGGTACCGGAATGGACGGCTTATCGTTCGACTTCCAAACCGCCACATTTGCATCACGGGATCGGGACCGATTGATCGGGCACTTCGTTAACGTCCTCGATGCGATCATAGAAAACCCGGATCAAGCGATCGATGGATTCCCGATTTCTTCCCCAGACGAGCCCGCCTATGCCTCTGAGAACTTGACGAGGCCGTTGCCCCGCAGGGACGTGTGGTGCGAGATACGATCACGCATTCGCCTCGCCCCAGAGCGGGTCGCACTCAGGCACGGGTCGGGGTGCATGAAGTCCTACGGAGAACTTGAACGCCGCTCGCGCGAAATCGCTGCGCATCTATTTGCCCAGGGAGTCCGACCTGGCGCGCACGTGGGCGTCTGTCTCGATCGAAGCTTCCAGATGATCGAGGCGATACTCGCCGTGACTCGAATCGGAGCCACCTACGTTGTCCTGGATCCACTAAGTCCTGCCGGAAGACTCGCTTCCGTTCTCGCATCCGTGGATGTACACACGATCCTGGTCTCCGATCGACTACGAGACAAATTTTCCCGATCGGCACCGCCTGTTATTGTCTTGGATACAATTCCCGACACGTCTCCCTGTGCCGACACTGGGGTCCTGAACTACGTCCCATCGGAACAGGATATTCTTTACGCGATAACGACGTCGGGGAGTACCGGAACGCCGAAAACGGCAGGTGTTTATCACAGCGGCTTCCGTAATTTGGTCCACTGGTACGTCAACGAACTGAGTATGTCCGCAGCCGACGTCGTCCATGTGGTCTCGGCGTTAAGCTTCGATCTTACGCAAAAGAACATCTTTGCGCCCCTTATGCTCGGCGCCACTCTATGTCTGTCCAAAGCGGAAATTTTCGATCCGGAAATTGTAACGGACGAAATCCGGAGTGCGGGCGTCACATGGATGAACACCACGCCGTCGCATTTCTATTCATTGCTCGAATTCAATCGCGGCCGGTATTCGGCGCTGAGCACACTACGCCGTGTCGTACTCGGAGGAGAGTCGGTCGACCCGGGCCGGCTGCGCGAGTGGTATGACTCAATGGGCTCCGCGGCGCCGCTGGTGATCAATACCTACGGGCCGACAGAATGCACCGACGTGGTCGCCTACCATGTCTTGACCGCGGAAGACTTGGCCGGCACGCGTCCAATTCCTATTGGCCGAGCGGTGCACAATGTGTCGCTCTACATTCTCGATACCAAGATGAACCCCGTTCCTCAGGGCGTGCGTGGCAACCTGTGGGTAGGGGGCGCTGCGGTCGGCGCCGGATATTTGAACTTGGACTGCACGGAATCACAGACCTTCACCGCGAGTCCCTTCGCCGACTCCTCGGGCCTCTTGTACGACACGGGAGATCGCGTTCGGCAACTGCCGTGCGGAAGTTTGGAGTATCTGGGCCGGGAAGACAATCAAATCAAGTTCCGAGGCGTCCGCCTCGACTTGGGTGAGATAGAATCCTATCTTCGGGGACACCCATCCATCGTCGACGCAGTGGTATGTAGATCGGAAAAGGGCAACACAACGGAACTGATCGCCTACATTCTGGCGAAGGACCCAGACAACCCGGTCCCTGTTGGAGAACTTCGGGCGTTTTTGGGCGGCCACTTGCCCGCGTACTGCCTGCCCGCTCGATATCGGCTACTCAGGGAATGGCCGCTGACGCGTTCCGGCAAAGTAGATCGAAGCGCAGTCCCGAATGTCCAATCGACCGAGTATTCAGAACTGAGGGCGCGCGAACCCAAGACAGACCGGGAAAAATCGCTTGCGGCTCTCTGGTCCGAGATCTTGCGCGTCCCCGTGGCCAGCGTTGACGAAAACTTCTTCGAATTGGGTGGTGACTCCCTTATGGCTTTGCAAATGGTGTCGTCCATTCGCAACCAGGGAATTCACGTCTTGCCTCGTGATTTCTTCGAACGTCCATCCATCTCGGGTTTGTTGGAATCAGCGGGGAAGGCCGCGGGGCGAACTCACGGTACGAGCCACGAGGGTATTGTGCCTCTCTCTCCGATTCAACGGTGGTTTCTTGAACGACGAGCGGTCAATCCGAATCGATTCAATCAATCCATCTTGTTGGAAACGCCGGCCGATGTCGACCTTCGCGCCATGACGGCGTCACTGGAGGCGGTGGTCGCCGCGCACGGCGCGCTGCGCTCCCGATTCAGCGTCTGGAACGGCGACTGGGCTCAAGTCGTGATGCCCGAAGAGTCCCAAGACGTTTTACAGCATATCGATCTTTCGAGAATGCCAGCCCACTCACGGGAAGGTGAGCTTCTCCGTTGCGCGGACGAAATTCATGGGCGGATCCACATAGGCCGAGGGCCCGTGTTTCAGTGCGCGCTCTTCACATTAGGCACAGCCGACCCCGGAAGGCTCCTCCTAGTCGCCCATCACCTAGTCATCGACGGCGTTTCCTGGCGAATTCTCATTGAGGATCTGCTTGCCCACTACAATACCGTTCGCGAGAAGCGGGCACCCGCCCCCTGCGCGAGCGGCTCCGATCCGTGGCGCGTCTGGGTCAGGCGACTGACGGAATACGCCAGATCGGCGGAGCAAAGGGCTGAAGTACCGGTCTGGGACGATCCGGGATACGCGCGATTGGCGCCATTCCCCTACGACTTCGATCCTGCCATCGCGCTCAACGTCGCGCGCCTCAGTGGCGAGGAGCGCGCGGAATTGACCGCAGAGCAAACGCAGACCCTCCTCTCAAGGGCCGCGGATTGCCACGGCGCCGGCATACAAGCGTTACTCGTCGGCGCCCTGGTCTCCGTGCTGCACGATTGGTCCGGCTCGAAGACGCTCCTCGTGGACATGGAGAGTCACGGGCGCGAAGCACTATTCGACGACATCGACATCTCGCGGACCGTCGGGTGGTTTACGGCGATCTATCCAATCCTGGTGGATGTGGACGGATCTGGCAACCTCGATGAATGTGTGCAGGCCGTCGCGCGATCGCTCCGGCGAGTCCCAAACCACGGCGTGGGATTCGGACTGCTGAAGTACCTCGGCGACGCCGACGATCGCGCGATCCTCGATCAGTTGCCACGGCCCAGAGTAGCGTTCAACTTCATGGGACACCTGGACAGTCTGAATACCCAAGAGTCCGGTTTCCGCTTCGTCACCCAGGGCATCGGCCAGTCCGTGGATCCCGACACCGAGCGCGTATACGAAATGAATGTGAACTGTTTTATGCTCGACGGCAAGCTTCGCATAGGCTGGCGGTACGCCGGGCAGTTGCACCGCCGGGAGACGGTCGTCGCGTTGCTGGCCCGGTACCGGGACGCACTCCTGGGACTCCCGGTCGACGGGCGCGCCCATTGAGTGAGTCGAAACATACGAAACGCAAGCGGTCTTCTTGCGGGCGCTCGTATCAGGTACCGCCTGCCACCCCTCAATAGCACCCGCACAGCAGCTTGGGATACCTGACCCTGGATCGATTCGCTACGCATTGGCAGAACTCCAGTCCGCCTACGGCCTCCTTGCGTTCCACCAACGCCACCAAAACTGAGTTCAAACTTGGACCAAAAAACGGGGGCGGGTCAACTTGACATCGGAACACACGTGGACTATAAAATTGTTTGTTGGATTCAGGACGAGTTTTCAACCAGGAGGATCTACGATGAAACTTGACTTGGTATTGGGAGTGCTGCTGGTTACTGTGGCGAGCGTCGCCGCATTTACGGGAACCGCTCCAGTGGAAGCCCTTAGCGACTATTACTGCGATTACAGTCAAGATAACGTGTGTTCGACTGCAACCGCAGGTTGCACCGCCGGTGCATATGACTCGTGCAAATCCAACACAGGATCGACCTGCATTGTGGGGACTTACTGCGGAACGCAAACCGCGACTCAGAACGCCTGCACGAAGGGTTGCCCCTGATAGGGCGTGTTTCATGAATACGGCAGGCGCAGATAGGAGTTGGGGCTGGCGAAGATCGCTTGCTGCTGCGTGTGCAGGTGCTTTGTTTGCCAGTGGTGCATCCGTCGCGCTGGGGCAAGGTGACGATGAATCTGTTTTGAGGGCCGTGCGGGCCCAACTTGAGTTGTTGGTCTCAATTCCAAAGGAATTCGACGCCGATTACCGCACGTATTTCCCGGCCGGGGGAATGTTGACCGATGAGGAAAAGCGTCGTACGTTTCAGCCGGAGGAGACAATCAATTCCGCGTTGACTCATCTCCGTCAGGAATCCGATCGCTACTATTGCACGACGGAGCAGCACTATTGGTGGCCAGAGAGCGAGTCAAACCCCCAGACGACCTGGGTTGCGTTCGACGGTAAAGACGAAAGGCGCCTGACGATTGGCAGGAACCAAAAGGGCGGCGTGATAGCTAATCAAGCGCCCGGTAAGGTTGCCGTGCTTGAGACCATGTCGGAGACGGGCACCTTTTCGCGTGGGATTTTGTTGGGGTATTCACTACTTGATGCGTTGAACGATTCCAGTGCGGTGATAGCGGTAGAACCAGAATTGTCGAAAATCGAAGATGAGGATTGTTACGTCATCAAGATCACCGACGGCACTGCCACGAGCACTGTTTGGATCGATCCAGCGCGGGGTTACAATGTTAGGCAGTGGGAGATTCAATTCAAGGCGAAGGACTATTTTTCACTGAATGATGTCGCGCCATTTCGCGTGTTCGACATTCAATGCGAACAAGTAGATGGCGTTTGGTTTCCCGTAGGCGCGAAGCTGTCGCACGCACATACCCCCGACGACGCTCCCGCTGAGCCCTTGTGGACCGGACAGTTGATAGTCCGTAATTTGAAACTGAACGGCCAGTTCACCGCGGCCGACTTCGCATTCGACTTTCCTCCGGGTGCGGACTTTAGAGATGCACGCACAGATGCGCGATTTAAGGTGACCCCCCAAGGCGATGTCACGCCTGATCTCGGGTTCCTGCGAGAAACAACCGGCGCTCCCGCCGAGGTGATGACCGCGTTATCCGAAGAGATCAATCAACAAGTGGCTGAAGTAAACCGTATTGCAAGACCAGAGGTTGAGAAGAAGTTGGTTGCTAGAGAGAACCGGACTTGGGTACGCTATCTCTGGCTACCCGTCGGAGCGATCGCGGTGTTTTTAGCGACAATTGTTTGGCGGCGGCGGCGGCGATCGTGAGCGAGCGATTGCGGTCAACCCTGGCGGTTGTTGTGGCGATTCTCCTCGCAGTGGGCGTCGTATCCGCGACCGGCGAGCAACCGGAAGTCACCCAGCGCTATATGGACGAAAACTCGGATTGGATAGTTCTCTACGCTCTTTTTCGCGTTCTGGGCCATCCAGTTCCTCCCAAGT
>JBCLBO010000061.1:0-19419 GCA_038916785.1 Candidatus Hydrogenedentales bacterium
ACGAAGATCGAGAGGAAGAGTCCGAGATAACCGGCCGCGAGGCCGAAGGTGGCCATGGGCGCGTTGCGGAACGCGCCGGGGGCCGATCGGAATTCGCGGCGCGCGAGATGGCCGCAGATCACGGCGGGGATGAAGCACAGGAAGGCGTAGGGCGCGCCGGGCACCCAGAGGCCGGTGACGAGACCGGCGAGCGAGAGGTTCGCACTGACGAAGCTCACGAGCGCGAAGCGGCTGAAGCGAGTGGCCGCGGGCAGCTGCGCGGCCTTCAGCAGCACATTCGAGCGATCATCCACGCGCTTGGCGCCTCCGAATACGCCGGGACTCGTTGTTGACCGGAAACTCCTTCGCGCTTAGGTGGCTGGCGAGCCGCGGCGCTTTCTGGGGGCCTTTTCGATTTCGCCGCGGTTTGCTTTCGTCTTGTCAATCCAGGCCTGCCACAGGATCACGACGGGCGCGGCGATGTAGATGGACGAGTAGGTGCCCACGACGATGCCGATGATCATCGCCAAGGAGAAGGGCTTCAACTCGTCGCCGCCGAAGAAATATAGGACGATGACGACGAACATGGTGGTGGTCGAGGTGAGCAAGGTGCGGCTCAGCGTTCGATTGATGCTGGTGTTGAGACCATCGAGGAACGAGAGGCCGCGCGCGCGATTGAGGACGAGGTCCTGGCGTACGCGGTCGAAGACGACGATGGTGTCGTTCAGCGAGTAGCCGATGATTGTGAGGAGTGCGGCAACGACGGGAACCGAAATCTGCTGGTCGAGTGCCGACATGACTCCGACGACAATGAGTACGTCGTGACCCATGGCGACGACGGCGCCCAAGGCGTATTTCCATTCGAAGCGGAACCAGAGGTAGATGATGATGAACAGCAGCGCGTAGAGAACCGTTTCTGCGGCGTCGGAGCGCAGTCTGGCGCCGACGGCCGGGCCGACGGATTGGACGGAGAGCAGCTCCACGTGTTTGTCCAGCTCGGCGCTGGAGGGCTCGCCGCTCAGGGGCAGCAGGGCCCGCTGGATGCGCGTCGAGACGCCTCCCTCCGCGCTTTCCAGGGCCTCGGCCTGGCCGACGCGGATGACGAAGGTATTGCCCGCTCGGCCACTCGCCTCTTGAAACCGCTGTACGATGGGCTCGGCGAATCCTGCGGAAACGAGACGGTCGCGTACCGCGCCGTCCGCGACTTCGCCCTCTGCATGAATCTGTACGCGCGCGTTCGTGCCGGTGCGGAAATCGACGCCGAAGTTGTCGTTCCCGCGCAGCGCGAATACGGCCCCGCCGGCCAGGATCGCGACGCCGCTGATGGCCATCCACATGCGGCGCTTGCCCATGAAGTCGATGTTGGGCGCGAGCGGGATGAGTTCGGTGAACTTGAAGCGGGCGATGAGCTTGCGGTCGCCGATGAACTCGATGAGGGCGCGCGAGACGACCAACGCGGCAAATAGCGTCGACACGACGCCGATGGCGAGCGCGATGGCGAAGCCTTTGATCGCGCCGGTGCCGAATTGGAGGAGAACGGCCGCGGCGATGAGCGTGGTGACGTTGGAGTCGAGAATGGCGGAGGCGGCGTTTTGGAAGCCTGCCTGGATGCAATTGGCGAACGACTTGCCTTGTAACTGTTCTTCGCGGATGCGCTCGTAGATGAGCACGTTGGAGTCTACGGCCATACCGATGGTGAGCACGAGGCCGGCGATGCCGGGTAGCGTGAGCGTCACGTCGAAGTAGGCGAATGCGGCGAGCACAAAGAGTCCGTTGAAGGCGAGCGAGAGTACCGCGATGAGTCCGGCGAAGCGGTACCATGCGATCACAAAGGTCACTACGAGCGCCAACCCGATCACGGAGGCGAAAATGCCTTTCTCGACGGCCTGTTGGCCGATGGAGGCGCCGACGATCGCGGCGTATTCTTCGCGGACGGGGACGGGCAGTGACCCGGAATTCAGCGCGATCGCGAGGTCCTTGGCTTCATCGGCGGTGAAGTTGCCGGTGATGTTTCCGCTGCCGGAAATGCGGCTCTGGATGGTCGGCGCGGAGACGACATTGCCGTCAACCACGATGGCCATCTGACGACCGATGTTGGAGTCGGTAAGTTCGGCGAACGTCGTCGACGGAGCTCCGCTGAAGGTGAACATGATGAGCCAGTTCCCGGGTTGACCCGGGTCGGTCGCCGGGGAGGCTTCGGTGAGTCCTTCGCCGGACATTTTTTCCTGGCGATCCATGAGGTAGACGAGGCGGCGCGTGTTTTCCCCGAACTTGGGGGGCGGGCCGAACGCGATGGTCTTTTCCGCGGGAACGATCCCGGGGGCGGCCAAGGCCTGATCGACGACCTGTTTGATGAGCGGATAGTTTGCTTCCTCGACTTCGAAGGGCGCGCCGCGGTCCGAGGGGGCTTCGAGAAAGGGCACGAACCCGTTTTTAAATTGGGCGTCGATTTTCCGGAAGATCTGGGCGGTCTCGTCGGGCGCGCTGACGATGTGGAAGCCGAGGTGGGCGGTGCGCGTGATGAGGTCCTTGGCGCGCTGGATGTCTTTCTGGCCGGGGAGCTGGATTTGGATCTGGTTCGAGCCGAGGGCCTGGATGACGGGTTCTTTGGCTTCGAATTCTTCGATGCGATTCCGAATGTTTTGGAGCACAACGGATTGGACGGCCTTGTCGTCGAGATTGCGCGCCTTCATTTCCTCGGTCAGATCGAATCCGAGGACCATGAGGACGCCGCCCTGGAGGTCGAGGCCGAGATTGATCACCATGTCGCGATCGCACTGCGCCCACTTCTTGACGGCATGGGCCGCGCGCGGGAAGACGCCGGCGCCTTCGCGGCGCAGATCAAGCTCCTGTTGGCGCCAAGTCTCGATGCGGCGATTCTGCTCCGCCTCGTCGAGCCGGTACCATCCGAGGGTCGGGTAGAGCGTGATCACCGCCGCGACTAGCGTGGCGAGGATGAGAATAGTTCGGCTTAAGTGCTTCCTCATGAATGACTCCTGTCTATGCTTGGGCGGGGACGTTGCCATCCCCTTGGGTTCAGTTCTTGGACGCTTCTTCCTTGCCCGCCTTGGTGACCTGGGAGACGGCGCTGCGGACGAACTCGATCTTGGTCACGGGATCGTCGCTGACTTTGAGGACGACGGATTTCTCGCTCACGCCGACGACGGTGCCCATGATGCCGCCCGAGGTGACGATGTGATCGCCTTTGGCGACGCTCTCGAGCATCTGGCGGCGTTCACGCTCGCGCTTTTGGTTCGGGCGGATCATCATGAAATACATGATCGCGAACATCACGAGGATGAAGGGGAGCATCTGCTGAAACCCGCCGCCGGGAGACGGAGTGGCGGTCCTCGCGCCCGCTTCTTGCACGTACATCATCAGTTCAATCCACACGAGTTGCGGGCTCCTCTGGGCTTTCGCCGTCGTCTGCCGGGCGGGGCGCGCCGCGGTACGCGGCGAGGAAGGCGCGTCTGAATTCGGCGAAGCGGCCTTCGAGAATCGCCCTGCGGCAATTAGCCGCTAACTCTAACATAAAGAACAGGTTGTGTAAAGTATTGAGCTGGAGCGCGAGAATCTCTCCGGCCTTGAAGAGATGGTGCAGATACGCGGGCGCGTAGCGGCGCGAGACCGGCGTGGGCATAGCGGGATCAAGCTCGCTAAAGTCGTCGCGGTAGCGCGCGTTCTTGATGTTTACTTTTCCGCGCGAGGTGAAGAGCGAGCCGTTGCGCGCGTTGCGCGTGGGCATGACGCAGTCGAACATGTCCACGCCGCGGGCGATGGCTTCGACGAAGTCGTCCGGCGGGCCGACGCCCATGAGGTAGCGCGGCGAGGCGGCGGGCAGTCGCGGCGTGACGAGGTCGACCGCGCGCAGCATGTCCTCCTTGCTCTCCCCCACGCTCACGCCGCCGATGGCGTAGCCGGGGAAGCCGAGCGCGACGGTGGCGTCGGCGCTTTCGCGGCGCAGGTCCTCGAAGGTGCTGCCCTGGACGATGCCGAAGAGCGCTTGGCGGCCGTCGCGCGTTTCTTCCCAGCGGCGCTTGCAGCGCTCGGCCCAGCGCTGCGTCATGCGCATGGATTTCGCGGCGGTCTCGTGATCGACGGGAAAGCGCGTGCATTCGTCCAGGCACATGGCGATGTCCGAGCCGATGGTGCGCTGGACGTCGATCGCCTTCTCCGGCGACATGAAGTGGCGCGAGCCGTCGAGGTGGCTTTGAAAGTGCGCGCCTTCCTCGGTGATCTTGGCGAATTGCGCAAGGCTGAAAATCTGGAAGCCGCCGGAGTCGGTGAGCATGGGCCGGTCCCATTTCATAAACTGGTGCAGCCCCCCCGCGCGCTCGATCACGTCCATGCCGGGCCGCAGGTAGAGGTGGTAGGCGTTCGCAAGAATGATCTGCGCGCCGATGCCGGGGAGGTCTTCGGTGTTCATGGCCTTGACGGCGCCTTGCGTGCCGACGGGCATGAAGATGGGCGTGAGGACCTCGCCGTGCGGCAGGCGCAGACGCCCGGCGCGCGCGCCGGTGGGGTCGGTGGCTTCGAGGGTGAAGTCCATGGAGTTAGGCGGGGTTGTTGCAGTGGGTTGGGATCGGCGACGTAGTGGACTGATGGGAGCTATGGGAAGTATGGGACTTATGGGATTTATCGAGGCTCGGAGGGCGTGTTGGGCGTAAGGAAATATGGTCGCGGTGAATGATGGGCGCTGCGCCATTTTGGACTGATGATGCTCGATTCATGTGAAAGTGCCCGATGCGAAACAAGGATTATTTATTGATATTATTGACTTTATAGTATTTTGCTTTTTGGGAAATCCGATGGTACAGTTCGGTTGGTCAACGCCGAATGTGGCGTTTCTCCTTCCGCGGGGGCCCGGGATAACCTCAGTCCCGGGTCCCTTGATTTTTGTCTCTAATCCTTTACTTCGTAAGGGTTTGCGGCTCATTTTCCGATGCAGAATGCCCCGAAGATGTGTTCTAGGACTTCGTCGGGCGTGGTCTCACCGGTGATTTCTCCGAGCGCTGCCAGGGCTTCGTCCAGTTCTAAAGCCAGGAATTCGGGCGACTGATCGAAGCCGGACTCGACCCTGCGGACGGATTCGAGCGCGCGGCGCAGGCTTTCCTTCTGGTGCACGCGGGTGATGAGGGCCTGGTCCGGGGCGATGTTGGCGCCGTGGGTGAGCAGGCAACCGATGGTGGATTCGAGTTCGGGGAGGCCTTGACCGGTTAGGGCGGAGACTCTGTTGGTCGCTGCGAATGACATTTCCGGGAAATCTACGATGCGGCGGGACGCCGCATCCACTTTGTTGATGATGAGGGCCAGCGGGATTCCGGTTTTCAATAATTCGTTCGCCAAAAGTTGATCGTCTTCGACGGTTCCGGTTTCGGCGTCTATCACGAAGAGGATTAGCGCGGCTTCGTTCAGCGCTTCGCGGGCGCGCTGGACGCCGATGCGTTCTACTTCGTCATCGGTGTCGCGCAGGCCGGCCATGTCGCTAAGGCGCACGGCGATGCCGCCGATCAGGATTGTCTCCTGAAGGATGTCGCGCGTGGTCCCTGGACGCGGCGTGACGATGGCGCGCGACTCTCGAAGCAGCGCGTTGAATAGGCTCGACTTGCCGACGTTGGGCCGGCCGGCGATGACGACGGAGGCACCTTCGCGCAGGAGGCGCCCGGCGTCGGCCGTGGCGAGGAGCGACTCGATGCGCGCGCGCGCGTCCGCGACGGAGCGCCGCAGCTCAGGCGTGATGGTTTCGGGGACATCCTGATCGGGAAAATCGATCGCGGCTTCGACGTGCGCTTTGGCGAGGACGAGCGCTTCGCGGATGGAGTGGAGTTCCTTGGAGAGCACGCCGCGCGATGCGGCGGAGGCGGCGGCGAGCGCGGCGCGGCCTTGCGCGCGGATGCGATCGATGACGGCCTCGGCCTGCACGAGATCGATGCGGCCGTTGATAAATGCTCGGCGCGTGAACTCTCCGGGCCCGGCGAGGCGCGCTCCCGCGCGCAGCAGGAGATCGAGCACGGCGTGGAGCGGCGCGGCCCCTCCGTGCGCGTTGATTTCGACGACGTCCTCGCGGGTGTAACTGTGCGGCGCGCGCATCACGTGCACGAGGACCTCGTCCACGGTTGCGGCGCCGTCGCGGATTTCGCCGTAGTAGACCTGGCGCGCGCCGTCGTCGAGCCGGCGGCCCGATGCGGAAAAGAAAAGCCGTCCCGCGATGGGGACGGCTTCTGGACCGCTGACGCGCACGATGCCGATCCCGCCCTCGCCGGGCGGGGTGGCGATCGCCGCGATCGTGTCTTCACTTGTCTTCGTTGTCACTGGCGGAATCGGCCTTCGGGGCCGGCGCCTTTTCTTCTACTTCGTCGTCCTCGTAGCTCTTGAAGTCGGGATCGTTGTCGTATTCGTCCGGCTCGAAGCCCGGGGTGGTGTCGGGCTGCGCGTCGTCGGGCGCGTCCTCGGCGGTCTGCGCGGCCTTCGCGCCGGACTCGTCGGCCGGTGCGATGACAACGCGGCGGTGCAGGCTGTTGCCCAGGCTGAAGGTGCGGACGTCTGGGTCCTGCTCGAGCGCGAGATGCACGATGCGGCGCTCCTGCGGATCGAGCGGCTTGAGGCGCAGCGCCCGGCCACTGGTCTTGACTCTGTCGGCCATCTTGCGCGCCATGTCTTCGAGTTGTTCCTTGCGGCGCTTGCGGTAGCCTTCAATGTCGATCAGGATGCGATCGACGGTGTCTTTTTCATCGCCGCTGACGAAGATGCGGTTGATCAGAAATTGCAGGGCCTCGAGGTTTTTGCCTTTGCGGCCGATGAGCATTCCGCCGTGTTCGGTCTTTACTTCGAGCACGATGTTGTCGTCTTCATTGAGCACGTTGCCGACTTCGCCGGGCATGCCCATTTTTTCGAGCAATTCCGCCAGGAGCGCGGCGGCGGACTTGCCGAGGACATCGGCGGCTTCGCGATCGACGGGAGTGGCGCGTTCGCGGCGCGGGCGCGGTTTCGACGGCGCCAGCGGGGTGCGCGGTTCGCGGCGCGGACCCCTATCACCGCGATCGCCGCCTTCGGGACGCGGGCCTCGATCGCTGCGAGGACCGCGGTTGTCGCGGCCTTCGCGGCGCGGGCCGCGGTTTTCACCGCGTCCGCCGCCATCGCCTCTGCCGCCGCCTTCGGGACGCGGGCCTCGATCGCCGCCGCCTTGCTGGGGGCGATCGCCACGGTTCGTATCACGGCCGCGGTCAGGGTCACGCCCGCGATCTTCGCGTGGGCGCTGTTCAGAACTGCCTGCGCCTCCTCCCCCGCCGCCGGCGGGACGCGGCTGGCGCGAGATGGGGCCCGCGGGCCGGACGAGGTGCGGCTGCGCGCGCGGCTGCATGACGCCGGGCTGAGTGGCGCGCGGGGCGGGGCCGCGCTTGGGACCGCGGCGGCGGGTCTGCGTGCGGGCGGGCTGCCGGCTGAGTTCGAGGTGGGTCTCGACGCCGGCCTTGTTGCCGATGTTGTCGTCGGCGTGCTCCTCGATGTGGCCGTCACCGGCGAGGTGCGCGGCCTTGACGCGGACGTGTACGTCGCGCTGGCCGAGGCCGAGGAACCCTTTACTGCCTTCGTCCAGAATTTCGATCTGGACCTCGTCCAGATCGCATCCGAGCTGGTCGAGCGCCATTTGGATGGCTTCCTTGCGTGTCTTTGCGCTGGTGTCTACGATTCTCATTCGCGTTCAATCCTCCTGTGCCTCCGGCGTTTTCCGGCCGGGGCACGTGTGGGGCCGACACTGTCCTGTTCCGCGTCCAGGCGCGCGCTGCGTTGCGGCCTGTGTGCGGGGGCGCTATTTGCCCTTGGGGCGTTTCTTGTCGGCCTTGGCCATCTCCCGTTTGCGCTGTTGGGCGCGATCATAAAAATGCTGCGGTTTTTTCCGGCGGGGAACCACCAGGGCCGCAGTTTTCTTCTCGTGTTTTTTTGCGCCATCGGCCGGGGCGTCATCGGAGACCGGCGCCGGCGTGACGACCGCGGGGCCGCCGATGTCGGTGGCGCGGACGACGCGGTTTTGAAGGATGCCGAGGAGCGTGCTGGTGAGGACGTAAATATTGAGCCCGGAGGCGAAGTTGTATCCGATGGCGCCGAAGATGATGGGCATGAAGGTCATCATGAATTTCTGTTGCGGATTCTGCGAGAGCCCGGTTTGCGGCATGAGCTTGAAGCTGAGGAGCATGGCGCCGGTGACCAGGAAGGGAAGCAAATTGAAGTACGCGAGCGCGTCGCCGACGAAGGGAAGTCCGCGGAGAAATGGAATCTGGAACATGCGATCGGGTTGGGACAGGTCGGTGATCCACAGAAACTTCGCGCCGCGCAGCTCGAAGGCGTACCAAAGCATGCGATAGAGCGCGAAGAAGACGGGCATTTGAAGGATGAGAGGTAGGCAGCCGGCGAAGGGATTGATCTTGCGCTCTTTGTAAATGAGCATCATGGCGCGTTGGAGTTCTTGCGGATTGTCGGTATATTTTTCGCGGAGCGCGGTCATCTCCGGCTGGAGCGCCTGCATTTTCTTCATGCTCTTGATGGACTTGATGGTGAGCGGGAACACGACCATGCGCACGAGCACGGTGAGCAGGATGATGGCGACGCCGTAGTTGGGCACGAAGCGGTGCCACCAGTTGAGATTGCTCAGGAGCAGCTTGGAAAACCAGTCCATCAGATCGCTGATGGTGTTGCCGAAGGGGCCGCCGGGGCCGTAGAAGCGCAGCGCCGTGACGAGCGTGGGCCACGCCTGCCTGAGATCGCCGATGTGGACAGGTCCGACGTACACGTTGAATTCGGCCGTGTGCACGCCGCCGGAGGGAACTTCAATTTTGGGCTGCGTGACGCCGAAACGGAACGAGGTGGGATCGCCACTGATTAATCCGTCGGCGGTGGCGTCGTCGCCGGCGGGTTTTAGCGCGGCGAGGAAGTAGAGCGTCTTGTAGCCTATCCAGGCGACACGGGGGACGCGCTTGTCTTCGGGGCCGGCGGGGAGTTTCTTGGGATCGAGCGCAGCGGTCTGGCCGCTCTGGCGCCAGACGAATTGCGGGGGCCGGCCTGCGCCGGTGGCATCGTTGACGACGCCGGGGGCCCATTCGAACACGTAGGCGGGGACGTGATCCAGGCCGAGCGTGCGGGACGCCGCTTCGCGGTTCTGGTATTCGATGGAGACATCGACCACGTGGCGGGCGGCGCCGATGCGGAAATGTTTTCGGACGGTGGCGACGTCGGGAAGTTCGAGACTGAAGACGACGCCGCGGCCGTCGATATCGAGGACATAGTCGAAGCGGCGCGTGTTTAGGGCGTCTCCGATTAGGGGTTCGCTGAAGTGAAGGCCGAGCGGATAGGCCATCTTGGTATCGGCCGTGTCTAGAGCCGGCTGCGGGACGAGTTGGACCGAATCGGTGCCGTTCTCGCCGAACACGACGGACGCGCGCTTGAGTCGCGCGCCGATGCGGGTGAAGACGAGTTCGAGGTCGGCATCGCGCAGGACGACTTCGTCGTCGGGCGTGACATCGTCCGGCACCGGTGGCAAGAAGGGCCAGGCCGCTTCCGCGTTGGCTTCGGGCGCTGCGCCGAGAGCAGCCGACGGGAAATCTGCCGCAACGGGTTGCGCGGTGGGGACGCCGCGTTGGTCCGCTGGCGCGGGTTTGGGCGTGGGCCCAAAGTACATGGTCCAACCCCAGAACAGGGCGAGCATGAGGGCGATCGCCATGAACTGGCGGCGCATCGCGTCTTTGTCTTGATCGTCGTTCAGCATCGTACCGTGCACCGCCGCGAGGGCGGGAGTTTGTCCGGTGTTCGGTGGTCAGTCGCTTGGGGCGCGGCGGTCACGGGACCGGGTCGTATCCGCCCTTGGAGAAGGGCTGGCAGCGCAGGATGCGGTATAGGGCAAGCCACGCGCCACGAAACGGTCCGTGTTTTCCAATCGCCTCAATCGCGTACTGTGAGCAGGAGGGCGTGAACCGGCAACTCGGTCCCGCCGCGGCGAGGAGCACCGGCGACAGGAACATCTGGTACACGCGCACCGCGCCGATGAGGAGTTTGCCCATCGCACTGATGAGCCACTTACCCACCCAACGCGCCTCCCTGGCGGAACAACTTGCGCAGGGCCTCCCAGCTCTGTGCGTAGGTCAGCGCGGCGGCCGCGGGTTTCGCCACGACGACCATGCGCATCCCCTCACGGAGCGTTGCGCGTTCGTGGCGGTACACCTCGCGGATATACCGCTTGACCCGGTTGCGAACGACGGCGCCCCCCACTTTTCGGGAGACCGCCATTCCCATTTTCCGCCCTTGCCCCTCGGCCACGTAGCAGATGAAGGCCTGCCCCGCCGCCCGCCGCCCATGTTCGAAGACTTCGCGGAATTCGCGCTCAGTCGTCAGGCGCTCGCGGCGTGGAAAGGATTCCCGGCCCGACACGAGAGGTTCACCACCTTGCAACTGGTTTGCGCGGCCCATGCCGCGCTCCAGCCCGGTCTCAATGGTTGTGTGATCGATCAGTGATCGCGCCGCACTTCGTCCGAGACAGTGAGGCGTTTGCGGCCTTTGGCGCGCCGGCGCTTGAGCACCTGGCGGCCGTCGGCCGTTGCCATCCGCGACATGAAACCGTGAGTGCGTCTCCGGCACAGGTTGGATGGTTGATACGTCCGCTTTGGCACTTTTGGCTCCTTGATTCGCCCGCTGGGGCCACAGAATGGATTCCGCGCACGTCCACGCAGGCAAACGCAGAGATTCGCTGATGGGTGGCCGCACCACGCAACATACTGTGCGTAAATGGCTTGCACAGAATAGAGGACGGGGACGGGGCTTGTCAACTGGCGGTCAATGGATAGTCTGACGAACGCCAGAGTAACGATTCGGCTGCGCGGAAGAACGGCGGCAGACGACACGCGAGGCGTAGGGGCGGCCCCCTGTGGCCGCCCAGATCCACCCGTGATCGAGAGAGATCGCCGGATCGCAATGGGTGGCCACAGGGGGGCCGCCCCCACGCCGCACGAATTGGCGAGCCGTTGTTCCGTAGTCCTTGTGCGTCCGTGAGCGGCTGTGCGAGTATCAGAGCGGCATGGAGAGAGGCGCATGACCAAGGAAGAGGCCAAAGATAAATTCCGGCTGGCGGACCGGCTGTTCAACGAGCAGCGGTTTGGGCCGGCGCTGAAAGTGTTGACTGAACTCAATGCGGCGTTTCCTGGCGAGCGCCATGTGCTATATCCGATGGCGCGGTGCCTGACGGGGCTGGGCCGCAACGCCGAGGCGCTGGACCTGGCGGATCGCGTCATTCGGGAATTCGACTATGGCCCGGCGGTGGATCTCTACAAACGGCTCAAGTCGATGAAGACGGGCGGCGGAATTGGGATGCTGGATTCAGGGAGCGATCTGGTGTTGCCGCCGGGCGGGCTAACGATGGACAGCGACCCGGTGACGTTGGGGAGCGAGTTTGATTCGTTGATCGATCGGCCTGCGGCGAGGGCGGGCGCACCGCCGCCGCTGCCGGCGCCTGCCGGTGCGGCATGGAAACCGGTCGCGCTTTGGATCGGGCTGGCGCTGGGGAGTTTCGTGTTGTTCCTGGTCGCTGCGGGAACGGCGGGCCGGCCCGCACTGGAATGGCTGGCGGCAATGCAGGAACGCACTGCGGCGGGTAAACGGATGGACGATCTCTTTGAAGAGATTCCTTTCGGGCCGTTGGCGGTTATCGTGGTGTTCGGTCTGATCTCGCATTATTTTCTCGCGTGTTTTCCGGGTTATTGGGCGCTACGGATTATGGAGGCGCTACCGTTTAACGATTTTGGCGAGGACATGAAAGACGTGGCGCTGTATACCTTGTGGGGCCTGCTCCTCACTCCGTTGATCGGAATTGGTTGGCTCATATTTCTCATCATTTTGCGCCGGCACTATGAACTGTCGGCGGGCAAGCAGTTCATCGTGGTGGTGCTATGGATCGCGTTCGACATCGGATTGTCGATCGTTTATCAGCTTGTCTACACATTGACCGTCGGCGCGATGATCGCGTAGGCGCATGGGCGGGCCGCCCATGCTACGAGTTCACGGCTGACCGGGCCGCTTCGTTTCGGGAACCATGCAAAGGTATTAGGCGGGATGTGCGACACGATAGTGATCGTCGAATCCAACCGCGTCCTGTTCGCGAAGAATTCTGACCGGGACGCGAACGAGGGGCAGAACCTGGTGTGGAACGCGCGGCGGCGGAGCGGGCCTGCGGCGCTGGTGAAGTGCACCTATATCGAAATCCCGGAAGTCGATGAGACCTACGCGACACTGCTCAGCCAGCCGTTTTGGATTTGGGGCGCGGAGATGGGCACGAACGAGCACGGCGTGACGATCGGGAACGAGGCGGTGTTCACGCGCGAGCCGCATGAGAGGCAGCCGGGGCTGATCGGGATGGACCTGCTGCGGCTCGCGCTAGAGCGCGCGGAGACGGCGAAGGCGGCGGTCGGGGTGATCACCGCGCTGCTTGAAAAATATGGACAGGGCGGCGGTTGCGGACATGAGTCGAAGAAGTTTGTCTATCACAACAGTTTCATTGTGGCGGATCCGCGCGAGGCGTATGTGTTGGAGACGGCGGGCCGGAAGTGGGCCGTGGAGCCGGTGCGCGGTGCGCGGACCATTTCCAACGGGTTGACGATTCCGGAGTTTCAGCGTAGGCATTCGGACTTCGTGAAGACGCATTTTTCGGGGTGCCGCCTGCGCGAGGCGCGCACGCAGGAGCTGGCGGAGTCGTCGCGCGCGCTCGCGGATCTCATGCGGCTACTCTCTGATCACGGGCCGGGACACGAGCATGCGCAGTATGCGTGGAGCCACGGCGGGCTGCATGCGCCGTGCGTTCATGGCGGCGGCATATTGACGTCGAGCCAGACGACGGGGTCGTGGGTAGCGGAGTTGTCGCCGGGGGGCTGCGCGCATTGGGCCACGGGGACCGCGGCGCCGTGCGTGAGTTTGTTCAAGCCGGTCAGCGTGGCGAGGCCGGTCGAAATTTTGGCCGCGCGGGACACAGCGGACGATTCGTTGTGGTGGCGGCATGAGGCGCTGCACCGGCGCGTGATGCGCGACCCGGCGCGGCTGCGGCCGCTGTTCATCGAGGAGCGGGACCGCGTGCAGCGCGCGTGGCTAGAGTCGCCGCCGGAGAGCGCGGCGGCGTTCGCGGAAGCGGATGAGCTGCTCGCGAAGTGGACGGAGGCGGTCGCACGGGTGGCTTGTCGCGATGTGCGGCCGGTATGGACGCGCAGGTATTGGGACAAGCGGAACCGGCGGGCGGGGCTGGAATTGGGCCGAGCTTCCGTGCAGACCGCCTCGACGGCCTGAGTCGCGTGGGGCTCGTCGAAATATCGAATCGTCTTTGCCGCGACGTGAGAACGGTGTCCTTCGCGCCGCCGATCGGGTTCGTTTATAACCCTCTGGACTACGCGCGAATCCCGCACGAGGCCTATCTGAAACGCTTCGGCGGCGGGAAGAAGGAAGCCCTTTTCGTCGGGATGAATCCGGGGCCTTTCGGGATGGCGCAGACGGGGGTGCCGTTTGGCGATGTAGCGATGGTGCGCGATTGGATGGGGATTTCGGGACGGGTATCGAAGCCGAGTCCGGAGCATCCGAAGCGGCCGGTCGAGGGTTTTCAATGCGCGCGATCGGAAGTCAGCGGGACGCGGTTGTGGGGCTGGGCGCGCGGGCGATTCGGGTCGCCGGAGAAATTTTTCGCGCGGTTCTTCGTTTGGAATTATTGTCCGCTGTGTTTCATGGAGGCGTCGGGGAGAAATTTTACGCCGGACAAATTGCCTGCGCGGGAGAAGGAAGTGTTGTTCGCGGCGTGCGATGGCGCGTTGCGCGGGGTTGTAGAGACGCTGGTGCCGAAGTTTGTGATCGGGGTTGGGGCATTCGCGGAGGAGCGCATTCGCGCGGCGTTGGATGCAGACTTGTACACGATCGGCCGGATTCTGCATCCGAGTCCGGCGAGTCCGGCGGCGAACAAGGACTGGGCGGGCGCGGCGGAGCGGGAGTTGAAGGCGATGGGGTTGCTAATCGGGTGAATGCTCGCGTGCGTTGCCGAATAGTTCGGGTCGGCCGACGGGGAGATTCTTCGCTTCGCTGCTAAGAAAGCAGTGGGTCGTTGTAGGGGCGGCCCCCTGTGGTCGCCCTGGGATTCCGGCGCGCACCGGGCGGGGACGGGGCCCCGCCCCTACTGTTCGTGTTTTGAATTAGGCGGGCGAGGACGCCCGCCGCCACCCTGGGATGTTGATGTTTCTTGGTTTGTGAGCGGAGCTCCGCGTTGGCTTTGGATTAGATGCCCGCGCCGCCGGTTACTTCCAGGCAATGGCCGGTGATGTAGCTGCCCCAGGGCGACGACATGAAGAGGATGCCGGCGGCGCCTTCGTCGGGCACTCCGGGGCGGCCGAGGGGATTGCCGGTGTTGGCGCGGCCGCGCATGGCGTCGGGGATGCCGATGGCGACTTCCTTGTCCCCCACTTTCATCGTCTGGCCTTCTTCCTTGGCGCCGGTCAGGCGGGTCTGGATGAATCCGAAG
The DNA here is from genome assembly GCA_038916785.1 of Candidatus Hydrogenedentales bacterium. GTDB lineage: Bacteria > Hydrogenedentota > Hydrogenedentia > Hydrogenedentales > VFKU01. The sequence continues at coordinate 14,504 of JBCLBO010000061.1, forward strand.
GCCACCGCGTTGCAGCGGACGCCGAAGGGCCCCCACTCTTTGGCGATGCATTTGGTGAGGCCGACGACACCCATTTTCGCGCAGGAGTAGTTCGCCTGGCCGACGTTGCCGTGGAGGCCGGAGGTGGACGAAATGTTGACGATGACGCGGTTTTCGAGCGGCTTGCCGTGCGTGTCCATTTCGCGCTTGGCGACGTCGCGCAGGTGTGGCGCGGCGGCGCGGATGATGCGGAAGGGGGCGGTGTTGTGCACGGCGATGATCGCGTCCCACTGCTCGTCGGTCATTTTGTGGACCATGCCGTCCCAGGTGTAGCCGGCGTTGTTCACGATGACGTTGATTTTGCCGAAGGCGTCGATCGCAGCGCCCATGAGTTTGTCGGGGAAGGCCGCGTCTGTCACGTTGCCGGCGATGGCGACGGCCTTGCCGCCGGCCTTCTTGATCGTGTCGGCCATGGCAGTGGCCGGTTCGAGGTCGAGATCGCAGACAACGACCTTAGCGCCTTGTTCGGCATAGAGCCGGCAGGCCGCGGCGCCGATGCCGCGCCCGCCGCCGGTGACGATGACGACGTGATCTTCGAACATTCCCTTGACCATGAATCGCGCGCTCCTTGGTTGTGTGGCGAGATTGCGGCGATGCCCCTGTTCGCGGGGTCAATCCACCGTGCTTGGATCAGGAATCCCTTCCCGGAACTTTTGATGAACAGCCTCGAACTTTTCGATATGGCGCAGCATGACTTCGACCATGCCAGGATCGAAGCGCGTGCCCGCGTGATCGCGAATCTCGTCGCGCGCCGCTTCGTAGGAGAAGGCCGGCTTGTACACGCGCTCGGAGAGGAGCGCGTCGTAGATGTCGGCCAGCGTCATGATGCGGGCTTCGAGGGGGATATCGTCGCCCTGGAGCCTGCGGGGATATCCCTTGCCGTCGTAGCGCTCGTGGTGGCAGAGAATCACGCGCTTGGCCATGCGGAAGAGCTCGAAGTCGCAGAGCTCGAGGACGGTGTCGACGGCCTGCGCGCCGAGCGTGGTGTGCGTGGACATGATCTCGAACTCGGCTTCGGTGAGCCGGCCGGGCTTGAGCAGGATGCCATCGGGGATGGCGACTTTGCCGATGTCGTGCAGCGGCGCGACGAGGTAGATGTTCTGTACGAATTCGTCGGTGAGGCTCGGTGCGAATTTCGGGTGGTCGCGGAGGAGTTCGGCGAGCAGCGTGCAGTATTCACGCACCCGGAACAGGTGGCCGCCGGTCTCCGGGTCGCGCGAATCGGCCAGGCGCGCGAGCGAGAACGTGAGGGCCTGGTGCGCGGTAACCATTTGTTCGAGCGCGGTCTCGTCGGTGCGGCGCAGGCGATCGGAAATCGCGCGGAGCATCTCGCGGGCGAAGCGCGGCTCCTCCTCGAGGAGCGCGTCGAACTCCGACTGGCGCAGGAGCAGCCCGTGAAAAGCGCCCATCGCGCGCACGGTGGCGCTGCGGCGCTGGCGGGAGATAAGGGCCATCTCGCCAACGTGTTCGCCGGGGCCGAGACGGCTGAGCACGTGCGGGCTCTGGCCGACGATCTTGGTGACTTCGACTTCGCCGTCGCCGATGATGAGCAGGCTGTTGCCGGAGTCGCCCTCGCTGAACACAATTTGATTGGCCTGGTAGGACACCGCCTCGAAATGCGGCGCGATGCGCGCGAGCACGGCGGGCTCGAGGTCGCGGAAGAGCCGGCAGCGGCCGAGCGTCGCTACGATCTCGCTGGGTAATGTTGTGGTGGCCACAGGCCCTCCTTTTCCGCCGTCAATCCTGCCCCGGCGCGGCGCCGTCCGCGTCGAGCGAGGCGATCCAATCGCGCAGCATGGCGACGGCTTCGTCGTCCACGAGCCGCCGCGGCAGCTCGGGCATCATCACGCCAGGGTCGGTCGACGCCAGGCGATAGAGCATGATCGATTCGTCCGGCCTGCCTGGGAAGATATCGAAGAATGAGTTGCCCGCGCCGCGGCCGGCGGCCACGGGGCGCTTCATCACGCCGAACTTGAGCGGGTCGCGCTGGTCGAAGGTGAGGTCGAGGCCGGAGGTGTTGCCGGGGCCCTTGGGGTTGTGGCAGTGCATACAATTGTTTTCGAGATAGGCGCGGGCACGGTCGTCGAGCGAGCCGGAGGCGGGATCGGTCCACTCCGCGAGGCGCAGGGCCTGTGCGGGATCCGCGGGCGCGCCGTGCAGAATGCCGAGGGCGGACCAATGCGCGATCTGGTTTTCGGCGCCGGTGGAATACGCGAAGTCGCGGTTGAGATTGCGCGCTTTCGGACCGAGCGGCATGAAGACGCCGGCCTGTTCGTGGCAGGCCTTGCACTGGTTGGCGTTGGGCACGATGTAGTTGTTGGTGCGTTTCGATCCGTCGAAATGCGTCCACTCGACGTCGACGGTCGTGCCGGCGATTTTTAGCGCGGCCTCGGTGGTTTCGGCGTTCCAGAGGTAGGCGTTGCCGATCCAGCCGCCGGGCGTGTGAATGAGCAGGCGGGTCTCGATGATGCGCTCGCCCTTGGAGGGGTCGCGGATGTCGTTGAAGTAACTAAAGGTCTTGATCAGCGCGCTGCCGACGGGAAACGAAAACGGTTCGCGCGCGTCGTAGTCCGCCGCGCCGCCTTTGGGAATGTAGACGAATCGGTGTTTATTGCTGTAGTCGGAAAATAGCGGCGAATTCACGTCGAAGGGGACGATTCCGTCGTTCGGGATTTGGTGCGCCGCATCCTTGAAGAGGCGGTAGTCGGATATCTTCCGCGCGGGCGGCGCGGCGGGATCGAGGGAGACCGGCGCGAGACTCTCGGCGGACCCGGCGACGGCGCACGCGATCCCGAGGACAAACCCGAATTGAACTGCACGAAACATGCGGACTCCTATGCAAACACCCGCTCCATTAGACACGAAATAGGGAGGGTGCGTCCATATTTTCGTGGGCATGAAACCAAAGCCCTTGCCCACAGATTTCACAGATTCGCACAGATTAGGGCCCGATGGTGCAGATGAACGCATGGAACTTCATCATGGAATGATGGATCCACTACGGGCTACCGCACAGGAAATATCTGTGTGAATCTGTGAAATCTGTGGGCGGAGCTCTTTCACTTCGGCGAAGTCGCGAATTCTTCCGCCTTTTCGATCTCCTTTTTGACGGTGGTGATGCCGTATTCGAGCCAGCCGGATTCGTTCGAGTTCTTGGATGCGGCGCGCAGCGACTCGTAAGCGGCGAGTTTGGCCTTGAGCGCGGTGAGATTTTCCGGGTCGGCGGCGAGCGCGGCGTCGGCCATGTGGAGGGCCTCCTGGAGATCGCCTTCCAGGCGCACGGGGAGGGTGCATGTTGGTTCGCGGCGGCGGCGTGCGATAGAATACGGCCTGCGCGTGAAACCCTGCCGATAACCATGGAGAGGCGCCCCGATGTGCCCCGAGAACGATCCGAACCAACTGTTGAAGCTGGAAACGACGAGCGCGCTCGGGGAGATTTGGGGCTTTCTCAAGGTGCGCAAGAAGTTCTGGCTGGCGCCGATTATTCTTGCGCTACTGATGCTCGGCGCGCTGATCGTCTTCGCGGGCAGCGCAGGCGTGGTCTCGCCCTTCGTCTACATGATGTAGTCCACCTTCTCTTCGGAAAAAGAAAAGCTGGCGTCAAAAGAAACCGTTTCGGGGCGCAGTGTCGCGTTCGATTCCCTCTGAATTCTTGACTTAAATCGCTGGCCTTCGGTAGGCTACCCGGCGTTGCCCGATGGCCAAATTGGTAAGGCGCCTGCCTCTGGAGCAGGAGACTCTAGGTTCGAGCCCTAGTCGGGCAGCCATCAGCAGCGCATACCGCGCCACGGCGCGTGCACGAATTTCGGTGGCCCGTTCATCTAGGGGTCTAGGATGCAAGATTCTCAGTCTTGTCACAGGGGTTCAAATCCCCTACGGGCTACCACCGACTTTTTCTAACCCTGCTCCCGAACGCTCTTAGCTCCTGACACTCGCGATTGCCGCGTCGTTCGCATGCATCCGTCGTCATCGAGCGAGGCGCTGTGACCGCCGGTTCCGCGAACGGGGTCCAATTGGGGCCGAGTTATCCGGAGGCTCGTTTCAGGGTCCCTCTCCCTACCCAAGCAGATCGCCGGATCTAGTTGGAGATCAACAAATCGCGGAGATGGGTCGTAGGAGACGGAGAAATCGAAGTGCCCGATAGCTCACAGGAAGCCGAGTTGACGGCGCTGATCGACCCAGGAGAGCGGCAAATTTCCCGCCTGAAGACTGGACATCGAGAACCTTCCGGGAGTGCGGCCGTCGAGCACTGCCTTGATAATGTCCGGAGCGAGGAACGCGAGCGGAAGGTTGTTACGCACGATTCTTTGGGAGAACCCCGCCTTCTTGGCGAGTTCACTTATCGTAGCGACTTGCCCGGTCTCCAACCAATTTCGCCAACGGAACGCCCGCGCAATGTTTCTAAGCACTTGCGGGTCTGGAGTTCTGATGGAGATAGGCTCGTGCCCAGGAGGCGCAATAATTTCCTTGACCCCCCCGTTCTACAAACCATCGCTGGAATCCTCAATTCGACCCACTCCCCCCGCCTTATGAACCGGATCCCCTTGGTCTGCGGTATCTTCTTTTCGATCGCAAACGTCTTGAAGGCTTCGGCATCAATCAGTAAAACGACTTCCTTACGACGCACTTCCACTCCCTGAAGCCAGCGAAGCCAATCCACACTTCTCGTTGGCGGCGCGGACGCGCCAAACTGTTTCCCCCATTCCAGACAGAGCTCGGCCTGGTTCATCTCATTCAGAGCTTCGAGTTTCATAGCGGTCGGCCTCCAAGCGTCCCCACATGGACGCTTGGAGGCGGCCTGAAGCTCAAGTCGCCCAGAAATGCCACTCGATTGGGCCTGATTTCCGTCATTTGCGACTACCGCGTCAAACGCTCCA
>JBCLBO010000062.1:0-19406 GCA_038916785.1 Candidatus Hydrogenedentales bacterium
GCGCAGTTCCGGGAGCGGAAATGCCGGCCCAAGCGACCACGACTTAACTTAAAATACTCTAGGCGCGGTCTTGCAGGGCTTTCTCTATTTCCGCGATGATTCCTTCGGCTTTAGTCTTTGGGTTTGGGACGTTGCGAATGGGCCGGCCGACTACGATGTAGTCCGCGCCGTCGGCGATGGCCTGATAGGGAGTACTGGCGCGTTTGTGATCGTCCGTTGAATCGTCGCCCGGACGAATTCCGGGGCATACTAAGATGAACCCGGATCCAAGTTTTTCCCTCAACCTCTTCGCATTCTGGCCGCTGGCAATCAGGCCATCGCAACCATGCTTAAGCGATCGGCCTGCACGATATTCGACATATTCGGAAACACTCTTGAATTTGAACCTCTTTTGATCGGCGCCCACTAACATCAAGTCGTTTAGGTCGGTTTCGCCCAGACTGGTCAGCACGGTAATCTGGAGAATTTTCAGATTCGAATCCTGCTTTCCGGCCTTGGCGGCTTCCGCTGTTGCTCCACTTCCAAATACCGTCAAAAATTCAACGGGTCTCGTGGCCACGTGCCGGACCGCCTTCGTAATCGTTTCCTCGACGTCATCCATTTTTAGGTCTAAGAAGACCTTTAGATTGCGTTCCGAGAGGCTCTGGATAAGATCCCAGCCTTCGCTAAGAAACAGTTCATAGCCCACCTTAAAGAAGGACACTACGCCCGCGAGCTGATCCACAAGCTTGAGGGCCGCATCTTTATTGTTGAAGTCAAGGGCCACGATTAGACGCTCTCCCGCTGGAATATCGGCCAATCTATCCGCGGACATAAAAATAGCGCCTTCCGTTAACAGGGCGATTCCCCCAGGCCATCGCTACCCCCTCGCGACACCCGGAAGATGACAACTGAATAGCAATTCGTCAATCAGAAAAGACGAACGAGGGCACTCTAACGTAATAATGGAGGTATTTCCAGCAAAACAGCATTCACTTTGTTACAGTAACAGTCTGTTCCCAAAAACCCGGTTCGTTCTCGTCTCAGGTAGGTCGAATCTAAAAATCCAGTTGCCGCAGAGTCTGGGCCGGCCCTCTCGATCGCGTTGATCCCGGCCCACAACCGCGGCTACGGTAAGGCGTTCGCATATCGGATACCCGGAAAGGCGCCGACTTCGATGATTCCTCTCGCCCGCACCTTCGCGCTGCTCGCCATCGCCACGTCGAACCTCTGGGGCGCCGCCTCCGCCCAGCGCAACATCATCTTTATTCTCACGGACGATCAGCGCGCGGACACGATTGCGGCCTACGGCAATGCCCACATCGCCACCCCAAACATCGACCGGCTCGTAAATCGGGGCTTCAATTTCCGGCGCAACTATTCCATGGGCTCCCCGCACGGCGCCGTCTGCGTGCCCAGCCGCGCGATGATCATGACGGGGCAGGCCTACTTCCGCGTCCCGATGGACCTGGCCGATACCGTCACGCTCCCGCAACACCTGGGCGCGCTCGGCTACTCGACCTTCATCACGGGCAAATGGCACAACGAAGAGCGCAGTCTGCTAAGGAGTTTCGCACGCGGCAATTCGATCATGCCGGGCGGCATGGCCAACCACGAGGCGGTCCCGCTTTTGGACATCTCGCCGGACGGCAAGCTCGCGAATTTTCGCCAAGGCAGGGGGTTCTCGTCGGAGATATTCGCGGACGCCGCGATCGACTTTCTGAAAAATGCGCCACGAGACGCCCCGTTCTTCTGTTACGTCCCCTTCACCGCGCCGCACGACCCGCGAACGCCGCCGAAACCCTACCGCGAGAAGTACTACGCGGACCGCCCACCGCTCCCGCCCAATTTCCTCCCGCAGCACCCCTTCGACAACGGCCGCATGGTTGTCCGCGACGAAGAGCTCGCGCCCTGGCCGCGCACCGGGGACCTCATCCGCGATCAGCTGGCCGAGTACTACGGGCTCATCGAGCATCTCGACGCGCAGATCGGGCGCATCCTCGACGCGCTCGCCGCCTCGCCCTTTGCGGACAACACCTACATCGTCTTCGCCGCCGACCACGGCATCGCCCTCGGCAGCCACGGCCTCCTCGGCAAACAGAACGCCTACGAGCACAGCATGCGCGCGCCGCTCATCATCGCCGGGCCGGGCATCCCCCACGGCGAGACGCGCGCGCTCACCTATCTGCTCGATATCGTGCCCACGCTCTGCGAGGCCCTTGGCGTCGATGCGCCGGGCCGCGTCGACGGGTATTCGCTCGCGCCCTTGTGGCGCGGCGAGCGCACGGCCGTCCGCGACGCGGTCCTCCTCGCCTACGAGGACTCGCAGCGCGCCCTCGTCGAATCGCGATGGAAACTAATCCGGTATCCGTTCATCGACTACACGCAACTCTTCGACCTCGACGCGGACCCCCACGAAATACACAATCTCGCCGGGTCGCCTGAACATGCGGATCGCGTCCGCGCACTCCTCGAGCGCCTCGCCCAGGAGCAGACCCGCTACGGCGATTCGGCCCCGCTCTCGGTCTCTCGTCCCTTTCCAAAAGAGATCGACCTTGGCGGTATGCCGCGCGAGCCAGATCCCTGGCAGCCCGGCTGGATCGTCCGAAAGTATTTCGCCCACTCCGGCCCGGAATAGGCCGGTCCACGCTCGTATTGACAGACGGTCGTCCGCAAGCCTAGTATTCTTTTAGACATACAGGGACGGTTCGTCCTCGAGGAGCCCGAAAATGATCAGAGTGTCATCCGCATTGCTTTTTGGAGTGGCGATTCTCGCATGCGCGGCGTTTTCGCTCGACGCGTACGCCGCGCCGCAAGACGCCGCCGTCACATACACCAAAGACGTGCTGCCGATCCTGCAAAAAAATTGCGAGATTTGCCACCGGCCCGGCGGCGCGAATCTCGGCGGCATGGTCGCGCCAATGGCGTTCACAACCTACGAAGAGACGCGGCCGTGGGCCAAGGCCATCGGCAAAGCCGTCGCCTCGAAGTACATGCCGCCCTGGCACGCGGCGCCCGCGCACCACGGTGTATTCGAGGGGGAGCGCGTGCTGACGCAGCCGGAGATCGACACGATTGTGCGATGGACCGAGACCGGCGCGGCGCGCGGAAACCCGAAGGACGCGCCGGAGCCTCTGGTGTGGCCGGCGCTGGACGGCTGGACGATCGGCGAACCGGATTTGGTGATCTCGATGCCGAAGCCGTACTTCGTGCCGGACGAACTGTTGGACGATACAAAGTATTTCCCGATGAACCTCACGGAGGAACAGCTCCCGGAAGATCGCTGGATCAAGGCGGTCGAATTCCGCCCAGGCAGCGAGGTCGTGCATCACATCATCTGCACGCCCTTCGGAGGCATCGCGCCGGGGAACGTGGCCAGCGAATACCGTGACGGCTACAGCGCCAAAATCACCAAGGGCCAACAAGTCACCTGGAACATGCACTACCACAAGGAGCCCGGCCCCGGCACGGGGATGTGGGACCAGTCCTCGCTCGCAGTAAAGTTCTACCCGAAGGGCTACCAGCCCAAGCACGTGCTCACGACCGTCCCCCTGGGCCCGATGGATTTCGCCATCCCCGCCGGCGACCCGAACTTCCCCGGCGAAGCGACGCACACCTTCGCGAAGGACGCGCTGATCAACTCGATGATGCCGCACATGCACTACCGCGGCAAGGCCGTCCGTTACGAGCTCGAATACCCCGACGGCACCCGCGAGACCCTGCTCGATGTCCCGCGCTACGACTTCAACTGGCAGACCGCGTATCGCCTAAAAACGCCAAAAGCCGTCCCCGCAGGGACCACGCTTCGGTTCACCGGATGGTGGGACAATTCCGCCGGCAACCCGAACAATCCCGATCCCGCTGCAACGGTGACCTGGGGCGAGGCCACGCACGAAGAAATGATGTTCGGGTGGCTCTCCTTCGCCAATGCCGACGAAGACGCTACCGCCCACCAGGGATTCGCGCGCTAACGGCAAGCAATAGCACATCAAGCGAACTCGGCCCGCGCACGGCGACCACGCCCTGCGCCAAGTCGGCCTGCAGTGATTCCGTCGTGGGAGCGAAACGCAGACCTTGGATCGGCACAACGAAGGGACGACAACCCCAATACAGAATCGGATCGAGGGAAAAAGAAAAGCTGGCGTACCCGGAGAGATTCGAACTCCCGACTTCTTGGTCCGTAGCCAAGCGCTCTATCCAGCTGAGCTACGGGTACGCAGCGCAAGCAGGCGGGAAGTCTAACAAATGACGCCCACGCGCTCAAGTCTCCGCGCCCCCGGCGGTGGCGTCCGAGACGATCCACGTGTCGTGAAACCGGTGCCGCCGGATCTTGAAACCATCCGGGCCCAGCCGGACTTCAGAGAAGTCTCCCGTGTGACCCGATAATTTGTCGTGGCGGAAGAGCGCGCCGCTCGTGAGATGCGTCAGTGTGGGGCAGATCGGATCGCGCACGAGGCTGAAGCGGTGGACGTGGCCGGAGAGATAGAGCATCCGGCCGTGGAATCCCAGCAGCGCGGCGGCGAGCTCAGCGGCATCGCGCAGGCGCCGGTTGGGTGTTGTGGTGTAGCCGTAGGTCTTCTCGAGCACGGGATAATGCCCAGCCACGATCGCGGGCGCCGCCGCCGCGGCGAGCGCCGCGCGGACGGCCTCGATCTCGCTCGGCCGGATGCGGCCCTTCGACGACAGCAAATTGGGGCACACCGTCGGCACGTAGATCACGGGAAAACCATTGCTCAGCGGCGCGGCTGCGGGCAGGGCCTCCCCCGGCGCCCACTCGCCAAGATATTTTTCAAAGCGGCGGCGGCGCGCGGATTCAAAAGTGTAGACGTCGTGATTGCCGGGAATGACCCGCGGCGCCATACCGCGCCGGACGAGTTCGCGGACAAAGTCCCGCGCAATTTCAAACTCCGAGGCGTCCGAGGTCGAAGTCAGATCGCCGGTGATGACCACATCGCGGACGCCGAGCCCGGCGATGTAGTCGAGGAACGCCGGGGCCTGGTTCGTCAGCAGTTCCCGCCGCCGGCGCAGCATGACATTGGCGTTGCCGATGAACCGTTTGTTCAACAGACGCAGCGGATTGAGGACAACGCGCCAGAAGTGCAAGTCCGTCAGATGCAGGAAATGCGCGCTGCGAGGGCGGGGCGCGTTCTGCAAAGCGAGGGCGACCATACCGGCTATGGTACGCAATACCAAGCAAATACCCCCAAACCCCGCAGCATCGGCCTCAGGCCGATGGAGACTGAACCAATGGCGTTGGTTTACCGAGCCCCGGCGCCCGGTTCATTCTTCATCGGCCGGAGGCCCGCGCCGCAAGCCGGGTTGACGCCGGGCCGCCCGTAGGGTAGAACAATCGGATACCGATCGCGTCCGATAATCGCGGCGCGGCAGAGAAAGGGACTATTTCAATGCACACCGACGACAGCAAGCAGATGACGCGGCGCGACTTCGCGAAGATTTCAACGGCGGCCGGCCTGGCCGCGATGGCCGGCGGCAGCGGAGCCTTCGCCGCGAAGAGTTCCGACACGCTCAAGATCGGCCTGCTCGGATGCGGCGGGCGCGGGTCGGGCGCGGCCGCGCAGATGCTGCAGGGGAACGAGGGCGTGCAACTGATCGCCCTCGCCGACCTCTTCGAGGACAGGGTAACGTCGGCGAAAAAGAAATACGAAGAGAACGAAGCGTTCAAAGGCAAAGTGAAGATAAAGAAGGACCACTGCTTCTCGGGCATCGACGCGTTCGAGATGTTGATGCAGTCGGACATCGACGTGCTCATTCACGGCACGCTGCCGTATTGCCGGCCGCAGCACGTCGCAGCGGCGATCGACGCGGGCAAGCACGTCTTCACCGAGAAACCGGCCGGCGTGGACCCCGCGGGCATCCGCGTCTTCCTCGCCGCCGCGCAGAAAGCGAAGGAGAAGAAGCTCTCGCTGGTCGCGGGCACGCAGCGCCGCCACCAGAAGGAATACGTCGAGACCATCCAAAAAATTCACGACGGCGCCATCGGCGACATCGTAGCGATGCGCGCCTACTGGTGCGGCACCCTGCCCTTTGTCTACGAGCGCAAGCCGGAATGGAAGACCGACCTCGAATACCGCATCCGCAACTGGTACGGCTTCTGCTGGGTCGCCGGCGACAGCATCGTCGAGCAACACGTGCACAACCTCGACGTGATCAACTGGGTCAAAGGGACGCACCCAGCCAGCGTCTTCGCGTCCGGCGGGCGCACATGGAAGCCGGCCGAGGACCGCTTCGGCGACATCTACGACCACTTCGATTGCGACTACGAGTACGCCGACGGCTCGCACTTACTGAGCATGTGCCGGCACTGGCAAGGGGCGGAGAACGTGTCCGAGGCCGTCGTAGGCACCAAGGGCACCAGCGACTGCCGCAGCCTGGGCACCTCCGGCCGCGACCCATACGTGCAGGAGCACATCGACCTCGTAGCCAGCATCCGCGGCACGGGACCCTACCTCAACGAGGGCGAGGAAGTCGCCCACAGCACCCTCACCGCGATCATGGGCCGCATGAGCGCCTACACCGGCAAAAAGATCACCTGGGAGGAAGCGCTGAACGCCGACCTCAATATCGTGCCCGCGCTCGATTTCGGCGCGCCGTACCCCTGCGGGCCGGTGCCCATGCCCGGCCTGCACAAGGTCTGACTGCGGGCCGGTGCCCATGCCGGGCGCGCACAGCATCTAAGACCACCTATTGCTCTGTTGAAAACCCCGCCTAAACCGTCATTGCGAGGAGCGCGTTTGCGGCGAAGCAATCTCGTTAACCGGAAACTCCCATGATTCGAAAGAGGCATCGGACTCGAGTCCGTGTGAGTGGGGGACCATTTCAACAGAGCAACCACCTAACAGAAGGCAACGAAGAGAACGAAGCATGGATCGTCTCTATTCGGCGACGACCAATTGGAACAGAAAGACACGTTCTTGAAGTTAGCCCCAAAGGGGCGTCCTAGACTAGCCCAGGGCAGAGCGAAGCGCCGCCCTGGGTGTCCGGGCGCCCCACTAGGACTAAGCCCTGAAAGGGCGGCCTCAGGGTATCGTCAGAAGCTCGAAGGAGAGTCGATGGATTGCCCGCACTGCGGCGCGGAACCGCTCGTCGCGCTGGAACACCAGCGCGTCGAGGTGGACTACTGCGCGAAATGCATGGGCGTGTGGCTCGATGCGGCCGAGATTGAACTAATCTACAACGACGCCGCGGCGGCACGGGACTTCTTGCGTTCGCGCAATCCCGTGCCGCGCGGCGAGAAGCCTCGCCGATGCCCCGAATGCGGCCGGCGCATGAAGAAGGAAGCCACCGAAGGCGCGCCGCCCATCATCTACGACCGGTGCAGCAAAGGCCACGGGCTCTGGCTCGATCGCGGCGAACTGGCGACGGTCCTCGAACACGCCGCCAGCGAATTCCAGCAGAACGACGTCGCGCGCTTCCTGCGCGAGGTGTTTCCCGCAGCGAATAAATCGGCCCGCGAGGAGTAGTATCAGAGCGGTTTGATAAATGATCGATACGATACGGATCGAACACCTTTCGATTTAAAGCCTCTAACATAAACCAATACTCGTAGCATGGGCGGCTCGCCCATGCGGGTTCATGGCAGCCGGAATCGGGTATTGTTAGAAGCTCTCAATACAGTTATCAGTGTCCATCAGTATCCATCGGTGGATAATTCGCGCTAGGCCGCCCTTCGGGGCTCTAAGAGGAGAAGCGTTCCATGGGTATTGGACTGATCGTGTTAATTGCGGTGCTCGCGGCCCCCGTGGCGATCGCGCTGTGGGCCGTCGGCGTGTACAACGCCATGGTGATGGCGCGGAACGCGGTGAAAAACGCGTGGGCGCAGATCGACGTGCAACTCAAGCGCCGTCACGACCTAATCCCGAACCTCGTCGAGACCGCCAAGGGGTACATGGGCCACGAGCGCGCGACCCTGGAGAACATCACCAAAGCGCGCAACCTCGCCGCGCAGCCGCACGGCGTCGCCGACCAAGCCAAGGCCGAGGGCGAACTTTCGCGCGCGATGAGCAGCTTCTTCGTCGTCGTCGAGAACTATCCCGACCTCAAGGCGAACCAGAACTTTCTGCAAATCCAGGAAGAGCTCACCTCGACCGAAAACAAAGTAGGCTTCGCGCGCCAGTACTACAACGACGAAACCATGCGCTTCAACACCCGCCTCGAACAGTTCCCAGGAAACATCGTCGCCAACATGTTCAACTTCAAACCCGCCGAGTTCTTCGAAATCGAAGACGCCCAAGAGCGCCAAGTGCCAAAGGTGTCGTTCTCCTAACGACGGCACCTTCGGTTTACGCGGGACCTCACCGCGGAGCTGTTGAAAAAGCCCTGTTCTCCATCCGAAGGGCACTTACACGACGGACTCGCATGATGAAAACACCAACGAAAATGGACTTCTCAGGGAATTACATCGTTGATTCCACAGCGTTTTGTATTTCTCGCGATAACCGGTCATTTTGCCGAATTTTCCCATCAGCACTACCCCGTGAAACAGGGCTATTTATTGGCATTTCTCCGTCTGTGGATTCAAATATATAATCCCCACTTCTCAAGAGTCGAGGGATCGCGGCAGACGCGTGAATTCGGCTTTCTCAACAGCTCCACCGCTCCCAAGTTTCTGGGAACCGTGCACGGCTCCTGCTACTCCCAGAGTCGGTCACTTGTTTGCACGGCTCCTGCTACTCCCAGAGTCGGTCATTTGTTAGCCCTGAAGGGGCGTTCCAGACTAGCCCAGGGCAGAGCGAGCAAGAGCGAGCGCCGCCCTGGGTCAAGAGCACCCCAGTTTGGTCAAGCCCTGAAGGGGCGATCCGAGGGTGTCGTCAGAGGCGCTCAGTCCGCGTGTTGCCTTTTCACGCGCGCCGATCTAATCTGGTGAATGAAGAAGGTGCAGATACAGATAGGGACTTTGCCGACGGCAAGTGGTTCGCGGTTATCTGCGTTCATCTGCGCCATCTGCGCCATCTGCGGACGAGAGGTACTCGGGCTAGAAGCCGCTACGTCACCCCCGCCTCGCGCGGAGCCGCGGAGAAACGCCTATTGTGTTCTCGCGAAAAGCAATCTAGTATAGTGCGTGAGCTTTGGGAGCCCACCCCATGATCTGCGCGCACTGCAACGAGCCAATCGGATGGTGGCGTTCGCTTTCAATCCCCCGCCTCGACGGCGGGTTCAAGTGTTCTGTCTGTGGCAAGGTATCGTTCGCCCAATCGATCCGCCGCCGCGACCCGATTGCGACAATCATGGTCCTCGGCTACGTCGCAGTCTTTGTGCTCTTTCTTTTTCTTACTCCGGAAACCGGGACCCAGCGGTACCTCAGGTTCTTGGGGGCGATCGCGGCGCTTGGATTCATCGCAATGGCTATAGCCCTGGCCGTCCGAGCGTCGAAGCGAATCGTCACCGTCGCTTCGCGTCCGCCGCGCGACATTCGTCAGCGTCGCTGGTTCTTCGCGGCGTGGCTGGTTTACATGATCTCGATACTGGGTTATTTCGTGATGCGCTGGTTGCATGTCGGTGAGGGAATCGCATGGGCCGCGATGATGATTTGCGGTCTAATCTTCTTGGTAGTTTGCTTCTCCGGCCGGCCGTCGCGAACGCGCCCGACGGACCCATTTATACAAGATTGACCGAATACGCCTTGCGCGCACTGCGGCTGCGGGCTGCGTTACCGGGACTCGTTCCAGCTAGGCGTCGGTCGCTGGCAGTTTCCGCAAACATCAGCAGACGCTGAGCAGAATCGACCGCAATTCGGCGAATCTCGCCAGACCCCCTTGTCCCGCAACCACATGTTCGCGCGAATGGCTCGGAGTTCCGCGTTTACGCGGCGTGATCGGCCTGGACCATCCGCCCGAAGGCGCAACTCCAAACATCCGCGCCTCTGTCAATCGATTCACCCCTTGACTGCCGCAACAGTATCCTTGTTTGGCAACCGGACTTTCTGGAGGTAGTGCAACAGACGGCAGCTATAGGTAGGAGCCGTCGCTGCGGAGGGCTTTGGTGGCATGGGCTTCCAGCACATGCGGGGAGGGTTCGAGGTAGAAGACTGGAACCAGGGAGGAAACGGAGACTCCGGCTCACTCTCCATCGGCTGGAAGCCGATGCCACCAAAGGGCGCTCCCTTTGATTGGACACTCTGGCAACGGACAATCAGGCGGGCGAGGACGCCCGCCGCCACCGAGCAAGGTCAAGGGCCGATTACGCGCACGAGCACGGCGCGGGCAGGATCTGGCCGGTGGGGCGGTGACTTGCTAAGCTAGTCCGCATGCTTGCCCGGGTACAGTCTTGCGCGATTTTGGGGATCGACAGCATCCCTGTGGCGGTCGAGGTGGACGCGTCGCCGGGGATGAACGCGAGAGTCATCATCGTCGGGCTGCCGGATACGGCGGTGAAGGAGAGCAGCGAACGGGTATTGGCGGCGGTGAAGAATTCGGGGTTTCGCGCGCCGCGCGGGCACACGGTAGTCAATCTGGCGCCGGCGGACATCCGCAAGGAGGGCAGCGCGCTCGATTTGCCGATCGCGCTGGGGATGATCGCGGCGACGGACCAGCTTCGGAGCACGCTGCTCGCGGAGTATTCGATCTCGGGCGAGCTCGCGCTGAACGGCTCCGTGCGGCCGGTGGTGGGCGCGCTGTCGATGGCGCTGGGCGCGCGCAAGGCGGGCCTGAAGGGCATCATGCTGCCGGCCGAGAACGCGGAGGAGGCCGGCGTCGTCGAGGGCGTTGACGTCATCGGCGTGCACACGCTGGACGAGGCCGTGGCGTTCCTCGGCGGGCGGCTGGACATCGTGCCGCAGCGGACGGACTTCGCGGCGATGGCCGCGGAGCGGCGCAACGCCGTGGGCGATCTCGCCGAAGTGCGCGGGCAGGCGCACGTCAAGCGCGCGCTCACCGTCGCGGCGGCAGGCGGGCACAACCTGCTGATGATCGGCCCGCCGGGCACGGGCAAGACGATGCTCGCCTCGCGGCTGCCGGGCATTCTGCCGAAGATGACCTTCGACGAGGCGATCGAGACGACGCGGATTTACAGCGTGGCCGGCTCGATGCTCAACGGGCGGCGGATTGTGCTCGAGCGGCCGTTTCGCGCGCCGCACCACACGGCGACGACGGTGTCCATCAGCGGCGGCGGGCAGGGCTCGCGGCCGATGCCGGGCGAGGTGAGCCTGGCGCACAACGGCGTGCTCTTTCTCGACGAGCTGCCGGAATTCAACCGTAGCGCGGTCGAAGTGTTGCGCCAGCCGCTTGAAGAAGGGATGGTCCATATCCGCCGTGCGAACTATTCGGTGGCGTATCCGAGCCGGTTCATGTTGGTCGCGGCGATGAACCCATGCCCCTGCGGCTATCGAACCGATCCGAAGAAGCAATGCCGGTGCTCCGTAGGCGAGATTCGGCGCTACACCGCGCGGATCTCGGGACCGCTGCTGGATCGGATCGATCTGCACATCGACGTGCCGGCGCTCAGCTACGACGACATCGCCGGCGCGGGCAAGAGCGGGCCGTCGAGCGCGGAAGTCCGCGAGACGGTGCAGCGCGTGCGCGATGTGCAGCGCGCGCGCTACGGCGGGGCGTTTGCCTGCAACGCGCACCTCGACGCAGCGGCCACGCGCGAGTTCTGCACGCTCGCGCCCGGCGCGGAGTCGCTGCTACAAAACGCTATCGATCGCCTCGGCTTTAGCGCCCGCGCCTACGACAAGGTGCTGCGCGTCGCGCGGACGCTCGCCGATCTAGATGACGCCGCCGAGAAGATCGCGGAGCGGCACATCGGCGAGGCGATTCAATATCGGAATCTCGACCGTTACGAACTATAAAACGCCGGTGGGCTCCAAGAGAGAAAAGGCTCGGACCAAAGCCCCGGCGGAGCGCTGTAAAGCAAGCGGTCAGCCTCAATGCAATCCGTCCAGGATCCCATGATACGTGCCGACTGCGGTTAAGTGGCGTAGCACCTCAAGATAATCACGACGGGCCGAATTATTCGCCAAACCTGTGACCTTGCATCCAGATGTGCGTACGGCGGGCATTCAATGAGGCCACTAAGTTGAATTGCTGCAACGCTTTCCAGCGACTCGCCGTAGAACTGCGAAGTGGTTGGCAAAATCGTCAGAAAGATGTATAAATACTACCACAGTCTGTTTCGTCCTTGTACATTTCGGTGAGAATCTTGAACCTTACATAACGGCAACAAATCGTATGAAACGAAAAACGAGCATCCTGCTCCCTGTCTCGCTCACCGCTATCGCCCTTGGCCTTGCGCTCGTATTGTACTTTACGATCCCAAAAGGCGACACCCATCAACACACGACTGACGCCGGCAGCGGCGACGGAACCCGCGGGATTTCGCTCGATCCAGCGAACATAGCGAACCTTTCGTCCGCAGATATTCCTCAAGAAGCGCAATTGCTTAATAGCGAGTTCATCGTTCCGCTCCTTGATGCGGAAACACTGTACTTTGGCAGCGGCGAATTTCGGACGCTAGAGAGCGCGGACGCGATTCTCAGCGGCATTCAGACCATCGAAATCCAGAACAAAGAGTTGTTGACGGACACCGCGGTGTCGCGCTTACGGGACACACTGGCGGAGACTGTGCTGGGTCTTATGAATGCTAGCGTCGAAACCGAGTCGCGCGCACAAGGGTTCCTCCGCTACGCTGAGGCGATGGCGAAGAACGGAGACACCATCGAGCCGGCGCGCCGCGCGGCTCTCATTAGGGACGCTCGGGAATTTGGACTGGCCGTGTCCGAAGCGACGCCCGACCCGGAACTCTTCGCCGCACATTCACTCGCCAGCAAGTCCCAGCCGGCGTGGCACGCGGTGAACCTCGAAGGGAGCGATGTTAGAGTTTATTCGTCCGCGGGACGGCCCGCGGATCAGCCGGGGTACTGGCTGGCCTTGCTGAACAGGAACATCAGATCGTATAACCCCACCTTCAAGAGCCCCCGGACCCTCGAGTCGTTCATCGCGGAGAAAAAGACCGCGTTGTTTGCCGACGTTCGTATTGTCGTCGAGCGTTCCGCCGAGTGGAATTACGCGGTAACCCCCTTCTTCTTGAGGCTTTGGATTGACCAGCAGGAACAGTGGCACCTTATCGAGGCGAACATGGTACACAAGTCTCCCTCACTGCCTGAACCGGCGGACTTCAATTTTTGACGATAGCGCGGATTCAAAGTCTACGTGCAACAACTCCGCTGTCCCCATTAAACCCATTAAACCGTTCTTATTTACCCTCATCCCTCTACGTCTGATTCTGCCAGGGAACCATGCTTCTTAATTCAATTGCGCCAGTACTCGAATATGCAAAGTCTCCGACAATTCAGGACAACTGATTGAGAGGTTGTCCTCCAAAATTGCGTCTCCCGGCGCCGGTCTTGCGGATAGCAGCACCCGGTATTTGTCGTCGCCGTAGGCTTCAAGGACCGTTTCTACTCTTCCTCTTTCACTTGACGCCGTCACACTTCGCCTCTTGTGATCGGTGAATGCTATCCATACTTCTGGCGATCCGGCGCCTAGGCGTAAATCCGAATCAAGCGTTATCCGCCGCACATTGGCGGTCATAATCGGCAATACGATTGCTTTTACCGGGATTCGCGCAACTACTTCGTCGCGCAGCGTAATGGCGACCACGTCTGAAATTTGGCCTGGTCGAGTGTTGACTGCCAACCGAAACTTGAGCTCGGCAGCGGCTAACCTTCCTTGTTCATCCACCGTCTTGAGTTCAATCTCCACCGGCAGAAAACTATTGGCCGAGCGCGCTGCGACATCGCGAAAATCAGGAGAAAACACCAGCCCAAAGTACCCGTCGAGCGCGAGATTGACGCTCGCTGTTCGAACCTCGTCCTTAGTCACGCGGCCCAAATCAAGAGTATCGGGGCTTGCGAGGCACTTGTTATGCACTACACCGGTAGCGTCGAAACGGATGACGCCTGGATAGCCTTGTAGCGTTAACCAGGCCTGATAGTTTGTCTTGCCCGCGTTATTTTCCGTATTCAGTTTCAGTTCGACGACTGTATGTTCTAAGGGCGGAATTGCTTTGTCCCAAACTGCCGTCGAGGTGCATCCGCAGTTGGATTTCAAGGATTCGATGAGCAGAGGAAACGGCCCTTTGTTCTCCACCCTAAAAAGCGCGACAACCTCCGCACCGCTCGCGACATGGCCAAAATCGAACACTTCCGGAGACACTTTGACCGGCGGAGCGCCCGAATCACGGACTCCTTGGGAGATCGATAGCGCCTGGTAAACGGGCCCGTCGGAAAGGTATTGGGCAATAGAGTGAAAGCGCTCGGGCTGGTTGGGATCAAAAATCAAAGATGGAAGGTCCTTGCGAGGAATGTAGACAATGGATTTGTCGCTCGCAAGCGTCGAGGTCGAACTTCTTGCAATTGCGATGACCACGGGATTCTGGCAACTCGATATTTGCGAAAGCGACATCTCACTAAGGGAACTGTTCAGACCTCTACCACGCAATGCGGCCTGAATTCGTTCCAAGTGCGTCACAGTATCCGCCCCGACAACGGCTTGAAGTCGAGACGCCTCTTGCTGCGAAATTGCCAATCCGTAGATCGCGGACAGAAAATAAAGTGTACCACTTCCATTTGCAGCTACACCTGGCGGATTCTGGGGCGAATGCTCATCCTGTCCGTATGCCGCCACATCGCAAACGCAAACCGCCAGAGTCAACAAAAAGTATCGGACGAGACCCCGTGATTTCTTGGCGACAACCCACGAACAGCCTGGATTCATATCGGTTTCTTCGAATCGCGCGCGCGGTACGCCCTGATCGCAACTGTGCCTGCACCCAGCAAGAAGAAGCCGAGACCCGTGACGATTACCACCGTGGCAACCGAGCGATCGCCGAGCCCCGTAACAGGCGTATCCTCCGGCTTTGACTGTGTTGCCGCTTTTTCATCTCGTCCATCCACCGCCCCAACTGGGTCCTCAGTAGTCTCGAGCATCGAGGTCACTTCGCTCGACAACAAGCCGGCGGTCTGTAAAATCAGATCTTGGCCGCCTTTAATGTACTGATAACCGATGACGTCGTCCTGGACCGTAGTGCCATTGGGAAATTCTATTGTGAAGATATCGTCTTCGTATTCTCCGCCCGTCCTCCAATCCAGCAACTCAAACTGGGTGATTTCGATCGGCGTCTCGAACAATTGCCCCTTAAATTCGTACCTAGCCCACCGCCCAGCAGAAGGGACCCATGCTGCAAGTCCATCCTCGAAGTGCACTTCTCTATAAGCGGAGACCGAATAATTGCTCAACAGATCTCCCGAGCTATTGAGCATCGAAAACTCGCGTGGTGCGTAGCCCTTGCTCTTATCGAGGACTACCCGGCATTCCAATCCCCTGTTTGCGAGCGGCAACAGCCGGATAGTCAACGTCGAGTTATCGTCCTGTTCAATCAGGGCATCCACTCTGTCCGGATGCTCAACGAACTCACGAAGAAGAAATGGCATGCGCAGACGTTCGACCGTGAGACTACCAAGCAGTGAATCAATTGTCTCCCAATCTCCGTTTCGATTCTTCGAAGATCTCAGACTGCCGGAAGCGTTGTGAGGATAAAAATTGTAGACCCGATTGCCGTCAGAAGCCGTGATCTCGCGGGTCTTCTTCTCGTGCCGATCAACCGTCGCGTACAGCCTGATCCCCGACTGAATTACGCTGACGCTACAGTCGATCGCCGAGTAATGATTGTTTGTCAGTTGCTTATACAGTTCCTCGTCTGGGAAGGAACTGCGATTGCGCGCCGTATAGCTGTATGAATCCAAACGGCTATTCACAGTTGCAAGCACTTGTCGTACATTTATCAGCGAATCAGCTTCTTGGGACCATCCATGTGTACTCGCGACCAGAAAGGCGCAAGAGAGGCTTGCCAGGATTTTATAGAACAACGTCGATGGAACGGAACAATCAGACACGAACCGGACTCCAATACGCGACAAGGCGCAATCCCGCTCGCCGAGCACAAGGAGCGAAACGATATTTTCGTTCCTTAGTTAACTGCAATTGTTTCCCGCGTAACAATCCGTGCTCGTATCGGTGCATGTTCCCGAGCATCCCACGGGAAGGTTAGTCATAGGGTCGATTGTTACCGTATCGCAAGTTTTTTCCTTGCCACAATCGATATAAGCGCCGCCTCCACCGTTACAGGCTTGCGTCTGATCACTTATGCACCCCTTTTGCTGCGCTCTCGAACTGCATTTAGTGCAGGATTCGTAAGAGCCATTGCCACCGTCGTCCTGGTATGTCTGATCACACCCGTTAGTGTCTTTACACTTGTAATTAGCGCCGGGCACAAATTTTGTCGCCAATGCTGCCATCGTCGCGGTTGATGCCTCGACATGCGAATCAACCGAGAAGGCCAGTACGGCACCAACCGTCATGAGAACCATCCCAAACGCCATTGTTGATGAAGCGATACTCTTTACTCTGCGACTCATTGATCGTCTCCCGACATATGGTGGATTCCAAAGTCTACGTGCAACAACCCGCGTACTGACATAGCGCCAAATGTCCCATAACTTGCTATGCGACTTATCATAGCACTAGAGTTTGGTCTTGTCAACGCTTATTTCTAGGGGTGGATTCAAAGTCTACGTGCAACAACCCCCCGATTAGAAGCGGTGCTTCTTTGAGGGTGTAGGCAAGGCGCCGCAAGCCCCGGCCATTGGCGAGTTGTATGGACAAGCCCGGATGGGAATTCACCTCGATCACCACCGGCCCCAATTCCGCGTCGAGCATGAGATCTACGCCCATATAATCCAGCGGGATCGCGCCGCGACAGCGCTGCGCGAGTTCGACGCATGCGCGCAAATGCTGAACGGGCCGGCCGCTCAGTTCCTCGCCGGTGTCGGGGTGGTGCGTGGCGCGGCGGCCCTTCCACACGGCCTGCGTGATCACACCCGCGTCGAGATCGATGCCGGCGCCGACTCCCCCTTGGTGAAGATTCGCCTTGCCGCCCGACGCGACCGTGGGCACGCGGAGCATGGCCATCACGGCGCGCCCTTGATACACGATGACGCGCATGTCGGGAGGCCCGGGGAGATCGCGATAGACCCAGCCGGCGCTGAGCCGGATTCGCTCCTCGAAGAGCACCGTCTCCTCCGGCACGCCGGAGGAGTACTCCCCGCTGATGATCGACGCGAGTGAAAACTGGAACTCGCGCGAGGTGATCGGATCGCCGTGAAACGGGAGCAGTCGGCCGTCCGGCAGGGCCCGCAAGAAGATTTGGATGCCGCGCCCTTGCGCGCCGTGCGACGGCTTCACGACGAATCCGTGTTCCTCGCGGACGAGGGCCGGGTAGATTCGATCAATCGCAGCGGCCGCGTGCAGCGTGGCGATGAGACGTGGCGTCGGAATCCCCTCGGCCTGCATCGCGGCTTTGGACGCGATCTTGTCCTTCGCCATCGCCACGGCGCGGCGGCTGTTGCCGCGCAACACGAAATCGCGGTTGCGCCGATTCATGCCTACGACGCCGCGGAAGCCCAGCGGGACGATCATAGCCCCGCGTCCTCCCCGGCCACCGTCGCCAGATCGCGGAACCGCAGATACTCGGTCAGCCGCATGCCCGTCCACGAGCCGAGCACGAGATTGATCGAAATATTGACGAGAAGGAGTTCAGGGAACGCGATCAAGACTGTCTGTAGCGGCTTGATGTTGTACACCGCGTAACATAGCCCGGCGACGACGAAGGTCGACACCATTCGCTTTTCCGCGGACTTCCAGTTTTCCTGCATGAGGACTTGCGAAAAGCGCTCCGAGGTCAGCGAAAGAATGGCCATGGGGAACAGACTCACGCCGGCGGCCTCGGTCAGCCCGTAGTGCATGGCGGCCACCGCAAGCAGCGTGATCGACATCACCACAACGGAAATGATGATCACGAGCCGCGGAATATGCAGCAGCCGAAGACGCATGAGCAGCAGGTTAACCGTCGTGGCGATCAAAATTACGGCAAGAAAGAAAATCGCGCCGACCACGATACCGGTCTCGCGAAACGACACGGCGATCAGGGCGGGCATGAAGGTGCCGAAAGGAAGCAGGCCGATCACGTTGCGGCATAGCGCAACGACGGTGGCGCCGATCGGAACCACTAACACAATCATGATTAATTCGAGCGAGATGTGGTAGTCCTTCAGCGACACCCACGCGTGCAAAATGTTGAGCGGATTCGACACATTGGAGAAGACGACTTCCTCCTCATGGCTGAGTTGGCGCTGGATCACGAAGCGCCAGTCGAAGCCGATACTGGGCGAATGCGTGAACACCGCGACGTCGCCCCGCGCAAGCTCGAGATACTTTTCGGGAATTTCCGCGAAGTGGCCATTCGTGGGGCAGAAGGGGACCCATTCCCCGTTCACATACGCGATGGTCCACGCGTGCGTCGTGCGTTTCCGGTTCGGTTCGAGGATGAGCCCGTTCGCCATCCGCGCCGGAGCGCCGCGATCCCGCCCGCGAAGAGGCATACGGCGAGCAGTATTTTCGCTGTGTTCCCGCCAGCCGGAAGCTGCGCCGGATCGAAGTCAACCAGGAAATCGATGCCCGTAACACTGGCCCCGATTGGCACGTTGATTGACGTGGCGGTGGCCGACGTCGGCGCGCCGTTGTAATACTCCGCGAAGAAGGGCTGGCCCGCGATCGGATCGATCGCGACAAAATACTGCCCCGGCGGAAGGTTCGTCAGCGAATAGTTCCCGAGCGAATCCGTGATCGCCGTCTGCACGAGCTTGACAAGCGTATTGGCGTCGTAGATGTCCAGATCCAAACCGGGAAGCGGGATGCCCAGCGTGGCATGGGTCACCGTTCCGCTAATCGTGCCCGCACTCGACAGCGCAAAGTCGATGGCGGAGGTCGTCAGCGCGCTGGTCACCGCAATCACATCGGCCGCCGATTGCGTCGTCTTGCCGTTGTAATACTGTGTCGCGTAGCTCTGCGCCGGGGTCGGATCCGCGCGGACGATGTAGGCGCCGGGTTGGAGGCGGTCGAACTGATAGGTCCCGTCCACCGCGCTCGTGGCCCCGCGGCGAAGGCGAACGCCGCTCGATACGTCGAAGATGTCCAAGTCAATGCCAGCGATCGGCTGGGCCAGCGAATCTCGGATCGTGCCGGTAATCACACCCGCGAGGACCAGCCCAAAATTAGTATTGCCCGCGTCGGCGCGTACGATGTAGGTGCCGGGACCCGGCAGCGTCAGCGTGTAGTTGCCGCCCGCGTCGGTGGTGGCCGTGACTCCGGGAGGCGGGTTACCCGCGGAGTCGAAGACGTCGATATCGATCCCGATGAGCGGCGCGCTCGTGTTCTGATTTATCACTTGCCCGCTAATAGTCTCGACCGCGTTCGCCGATGACACGCCGAGCATTCCGCACAAGAGCAAGAGGTGGATTCAAAGTCTACGTGCAACAACCCCGTGATTGGAAGCGGCGCTTCTTTGAGGGTGTA